>CAYSSA010000049.1:0-16388 GCA_964433485.1 uncultured Tepidisphaeraceae bacterium
GTCGGCGTGGCGTCGGTGATGGTGATCGTCGCGCTGCTGGGCGATCCGACGACCATGACGCTCGACTTGATGATCTGAATGGTCACGGTCTCCGCCGCTTCCTGCAAATCGTCACTCAGCGCGAAAAGCTCCACGTCCAGCGTGCTCAACCCGGCGGGAATGATGATCCGCCCAAGGGCCTGGTAGTCCGATCCAAGCCCGGCCGATCCGGTGATGGTGTAGGTCACTTCCACCGGCTGTGTCAGATTGCCGATGCGAGTGAATCTGAATATGCCCGGAGCACCGCCTTCAACCGCGGTGGGCGTCACCGCCGCCACGCTGAGCACCGGGACATCCTCCAGGATCGTGATGGTGGCGCTGGCCTGCGGATACGGCACAACATCGGGCGTGCGGAGAATCGTAAGGGTGATTGTCGGGCTGGTGCCGGAGTAGCCGTTGCTGAACGCGTAGACGGGAACGTCAAATGAACCGTATCCCGCGGGAATCACAATCCGGCCGATGGCGCGATAGTCATCGCCCTCGACGGCTGTTCCGCTGAGTGCGTAACGGATCTCAAGGCTTCCGGTGGTGTCTCCGGTCCGCTGGAAAGTGAAGATGCCCGGCGATCCGCTTTCGGACGCAACATTTGTGTATGCAATGACCGATACCTGTGCTGCGTCGATGATTTCAACGGCGGCCGTGTTCAGCGGCGCATCCGGCGTCAGCCCGCCCGACGGCAGCAGGGTGAGTGTCACGGTCTTGACGCCATCAATCGTGTCGTCACGCACGCCGAAAATGCGAACGTTGACCGAATCCACGCCCGCGGGAATCGTCGCCGTCGTGGGAATCGGCACGTAATCCACCCCCGCCACGGCCGTTCCGCCGAGAGTGAAGTTCACGACCAGGCTTTGCGTCAGATCGCCGCCGCGGGTGATGGTGAAGACGCCCGCCGGAGCCGCGACTTCCCACGTCGGCGTGACGGTGGCAATCACCGTCAGTCCGGATGTGATGTACACGGTTGCGCTGGACAGACCCGGATATGGCACATAGCCGGTCGCGGCGTTCAGCGTCAGCACAACCGTCAGCGCCGGGCCGGGAATGCCGGGGATGGCGGTGACGGGAACCTCGACGGAAGCCTGCCCGGCCGGAATGACGATCTGATTGATCAGTTCGTAGTGGACGCCGTTCACCGCCGTGCCGCTCAGCGTATAGTTCACGACCTGCGCCAGCGCGGTGGAACCCGTTCGCTTCAGGAGGAACATTCCGGGATTGGATCCCGAGACGCTCGCGACCGGATCTTTCGCCTCAACCGTAACGTAGGTCGATGCCTGCGTGCGGATGTTCACAGTCGCACTCACCGGCGGCGTCAGGGAATAATCGGCGGTAGGCGAAAGGGTCAGAATCACCGTGCTGTCAACGCTCGGATTGCTGTTCAGCAACGCCCGGACCGGCACGGTCATTTGCTGGATGCCCGGCAGCACCGTGATGGACTGAATGGCTTCATAGTCCGTGCCCGGAATGGCCGTGCCGCCTACGGCGAACTGAAGCGGATACGCATACTCCTGGCCGCCGATGATGGTAATGGTGAACTGGCCATCGGCCACGCCCAGCGTCGCGTCCGGCACCGAGGCGGTGATGTTGATGACCGGCTGCGGATCGTCGTCGGTAATCGTAACAGTCGCGGAGCGGACCCGATCGCGGAAGTACGCGGCCAGCGGGCTTGGCGTGAGGAAGAGCGTGGCCGTCTGGGTCGCCTCCCGAATCCCGTCGTCGCGGACCATCAGCGGAACGACCACGGACGACTGGCCGGCCGGGATAATGATGGTGCCAATCGGGTCATAGTCGCTGCCCTCGGTGGCGGTGCCTTGCATGACGTAGCCGATTGTGAGTGGATTGACCAGACTGCCGAAACGGGTGATGGTGAAAGCGCCGTTGTCGTTCGGTTCGCCGGCGATGGGATCCGAAGCCGTCACAGTCACCAGCGGGAAACGGTCGTAGATCGTGATGGTGGCCGTGGTTCCCGCGGCGCCATCTGAACCGATGCTGTAACCTTCGCCCGGATCGAGCGTCAGGATCGCGTACTGCGTGGCGGTGCCGAGGTTGCCGTCGGGATACAACGGCAGCGTCAATGTGGCCTGACCTGGGTCAAAGGTCAGGTTGGCGCCGAGGGAGTAATCCAACCCCTCCACCGCGGTGCCCGACATCTTGATCTTGATTGTGAGCGGCTGGCTTAGATCGCCCGTGCGCGTGAACGTATATTCTCCGTCCACCGCCGCTCCGCCATCCGGTTTGGCCGCGTTCGGGATCGACGCCACCACTGAAACGAAACTGACGCCGTCCTTATGAATGGTGACAACACCGGCGTTCTGCGGGCTGAGCGTATAGGAGGCGCCTGCTTCGAGGTTGAAGCTGACGGCCTCGTCGTTCTGCAACGGGGTTCCTGCGCGCGGCACCACCTGCACTCGAACTTCGGTCACGCCCGCGGGCATGGTGATCGTACCGGTAATGGAGTTCAGCGGTCGGCTGATGGTCGCCGGAGCCACCGCAACCAAGTTGTAATCCACATCGATCGGCAGTTTGCTGTCCACACTGAAATTGATGGTGATTGCCTGGCTCTTTGCACTGCTGCCCCGGAAGATGGTCAGCTCGCCGCTGGCGCCCGGATACGCGCCGAACGGCTTGGCCGCGTCGGGCTTGTTGGCGATTACCCCGATGTCCCGGTCGTAGAGGGTGATGGTCGCGCTGTTCTGTGTGTCCAGCAGTCGGCCGGCAACCGGCAGCAAAGTAATGGTCGCGGTCTCGTCGTCCTCGATTGTGCCATCTGCGAGCGGTTGCAGCGACAATCTCGCCTGTGATGTCCCCGGCGAGAAGACAATGCGCGAAAAGGCAAAGAAATCCTGCCCGGCCGTCGCGGTGCCGCTCAGCGTGAAATCGGTTCCCAGATCAAGGGTCAGACGCGAAGACAGATCGCCGTACCTGGTCAACAGCCATTGGCCCGAAGTTGCCCCCTCGGTGGCCTCGGACACGATGGCCGAAACCGTCAGCAGGGTCTGAGTGTTCACATGCTGGATATTCACTGTCGCCATGGAATCGGTGCTGAGCCCCGAAAGGCTGTAGCCCGCGCCGGCGTCAAGCACGAGCGTCGCCGTCACGTCGCCGACATCGGGCAGATGATTGTCAAGAACCACCAGCGGCAGGACAACCTGGTAGGTGCCGTTCGGAACTGTTGGCGCCGGGATCAGGATGGAATCAATGCCCAGATAATCCATGTTCTCGATGGCGGTGCCTTCCATGTGGAAGCGCACCAGGAAGGGCTGCGTCCAGTCGCCCGTGACAGTGATCGTATATTGTCCGTTGACGTTGGGTTCGGTGGCGTTGGGAATGGTCGCCGCTATGGTCACGACTGGCGGGCTGTCGTCGTGGATGGAAACCGTCGCATTGGTCACCGCGTCCAGCGAGTAGCCGACGCCGGGGTCCAGCGTCAGCGTCACTGTCCGAAGCGGGTCAACTGTGAAGTCCTCGATCGGCGTCACCGCCACGGTGACACTCTCGAATCCCGCCGGGATGACAACGCTGGTGATCGGCTGATAATCCGTCCCCGCCACGGCCGTCCCGCCCAGATGGAAGTTGACCGTCAGATCCTGGCTGATGTCGCCGATGCGCGTGAGGGTGAATTCGCCATCGCTGCCCGGATGCACCGAGGTGCCGGGCTCATAGGCGTTGGGTTGCGACGCTGTAATGAGCACCAGCGGCCCGTCGTTCTCATGAATGGTCACGGTGGCCGATCCGTCAACACCGATGGCGTAAGAGGCCCCGGCGTCCAGAACCAGCGTGGCCGTCCGGTCGGGTCCTCCGACCAGATCGTCGATCACAACCAGCGGCACGGTAATGGTCGTTTGCCCCGCCGGAATGACCAGGGGCGGAATCGTCTGGTAGTTCACACCCTGCGTCGCCGTCCCTTCCATGTGGAAATTCAGGACGACCGGCGATCGCAAGTCGCCGGTGCGAGTGATGGTGTACTCGCCGTTGGTCCCAGGCTCCGCCGCATCTGGCTGCGAAGCCGCCACGCTGATCGACGGCGCGGAGTTGTCGTGGATGATCGCCGTCGCCGTGGTGGTCGCGGGAGCGCCCAGACCATAATTGGCGGGGTCGGGCAGAATCGTGAAGACAACCGAACGATCGCCAACGGGATCCAGGGGATCCAGCGGAATGATCTGGACATCATGTTCCGCCTCGCCAGGCAGAAGGTAAATGAAGCCGACAAACTCATAATCGGATCCTTCCAGAGCCGTGCCGGCGAACGAGTATTTCAGCCGGATCAGCGCCTGCGTGTCCCCGAATCGCGTCACACGGAAGACCGCCGGGTCAAGGGTCGCGCCGGGAGCGGACGCCACAGCGTCCACCGCGGCAACCGACAGCAGCGGGTGCTGGTCGTCGTGAATGAGCACCGTGCCGCTGACATCGGCTCCAGGCGTGTAGCCCGCGCCGGCGCTCAGAGTGACCGTAACGCTCCGGTCGCCCGTCACCACCCCCGAATGCAGCGGCTGGATGGGAATTGTGACCGAGTCCTGGCCCGCCGGAATGACGATCGAAGTCAGCGCGCGATAATCCTGGCCGGGGACCGCGCTGCCGGACACCGTGAAACTCACGGGCAGATCCGCCATCGTGTTGCCGAACCGGCTCACGGTAATGGATCCCGGCGTGTTGGGCTTTGCCGCTTCGGGGTCGCTGGCGATCACGCTGACTATCGGGGCGGACGAATCAACAAGCGTAATCCCGATGGTGGAGATATTTCCAAGCTGGTAGTCGGTCGACGGCAGCAGGTCGAAGTAAATGCTCTGGTCCAACTCCACCTTGTTGTCCTGCGTTGGATGGATGGTCACCAGTACCGAGTCCTGCCCGGCCGGTATGAAGATGTTGCCGAGGAAGGCGTAGTCGATTCCGGCAACGGCATCGCCCGATGTGGCGTAATCGACGCGGATGTCCGACTTGAGATTGCCGGCGCGCGTGATGAGGAACGAGGCTGTATCGCCTGGCGCATCGGACACATGGGTATCAATGGGGGTGATGCTCAACACGGCCGGGGACGCATCGGCAATGTAAACGGTTGCTGAGGAGGGCGATCCAATGTTGTATGCCTTGGAACTCTGAAGCTTGAAAACCACGTTCTCGGTGTTCTCGATCAGATTGTCCTGCTCGGCCTGGATCGGAACGCTGACATAGGTCTTGTTGGCGGGAATACGAATGGTCGTTGGCCGAACATAGTCAAGATATGGCGTTGCCGTGCCGGCCAGCGTGTAGGTGATCGTCAGAGGCTGACTGCTCTTGACATTGCGCGACACCCGGAACACGCCATTGACGCCATCTTCCGAGGCGTTGGGAACGATGGCTGTCACCGAGACGGTCGGCAGCGTGGCCGCCAGAAGTTGCCGACTCTCAAGACACTCGCAAACACAGCGCCCTTTGGCGCCGTCAAGGGCTTTCGCTATCGCCTGGTTCTGCCGGCCGGTCCGGGAACGACTGATGGACATGAAGGGCCTCCGGAATGGATGTCAAATCTCAGATGTACTGCGCCTGTGTCAGAGCACCACCAAGAACGAATCCCGTTGCCATCGGACCCACTCGATGTAGATCGCGTTGCGATAAGCACTTGGACCGTCCATACAGGGTTTGCATATTCGCATTTCGCGGGCGTTTTGTCCACCGCCTTCGTCCGATATGTTGCAGATGACAAAAGCCCAACGTCCTATTGTCGTGCGTGTCTAGCCAGATAACTTAGAGTCGGAGGCAATAGTGAAGTGTTTCAGTATCTGGCGCATGCCATCCCTCGACCGCTCCGCTGGACATTCCTGTCTGCTCGAGTCCCTCGAGGACCGGCGGCTGCTCTCGGTGTCGATCAAGAACGGCATTTTGACCCTCGATGGCAGCGCAAAGAAGGATTCCCTCAGTATCACCGCCGATGGCCTGGGTTCGCTTAAGGTCAACGACAACGGCAAGATACGCGCTTTTTCGGAAACGGGCATCCGAGCCATCCGCATACGCGGTCTGGATGGGAACGACAAGCTCACCATGTCCGGCGCTACCGCCAATCCTGCGATCCGCGTTTCCCTTTTTGGCGGCAATGGACGGGACATTCTTCGAGGGGGACCAAACAACGAAACTCTCGATGGCGGCTCGGGTTACGACGATCTCTACGGCAACGAAGGCGATGACTATCTCAACGGCGGATCTGGCGATGACCTGTTGCTAGGCGGCAGCGGCAACGACACACTCCTCGGCAACACCGGCAACGACCGTCTGGAGGGGCAGGCGGGCAACGATTCCCTCGATGGCGGCGACGGCAACGACGATCTCTTCGGCAACGATGGCCATGATACGATTCTCGGCGACACGGGCGACGATGACATCTTTGGTGGTACCGGCGACGACGATCTATACGGCGAAGGCGGCCACGATCTGATGTACGGCGAGGATGGCTCCGACTACATCTTTGCCCACGGCGGGGTTGACACACTTTACGGCGGGTCCGGCGATGACTCGCTGGAAGGCGGCGACGGCGCCGACGATCTCTACGGCAATTCCGGCAACGATACGCTTCGGGGCGACGCGGGCAACGATTATCTCATCGGCGGCGAGGGCGATGATTACCTCGACGGCGGCCATGACGATGACATGATCGAGGACTTCTGGGGAGCCGATACGCTTCTGGGCGGCCGTGGCGATGACATTCTTGATTGTTACGACGGCGACTCGCTCGATTACCTCGCCGGCGAGGATGGCGAGGATGACGCGGACTTCGACATCGGCGATCAGGTCTATGAATGAAGCCCCATAACGCACCCCGTTCACCGGTTTTTCGGAATTTTGCGGACCTGAAATTGCCCTGCGGAAGATCGCATTTGTTGCCGATACATTCCGTGGAGGTTTTCGGGGCAATGGACGTTGCCTACATCAATCCGTTCTTAATTGCATCACGGGAAGTCTTCCAGAAAATGGTCAAGCTCGACCTGTCCCTCGAGAAGCCCTACGTCAGGCGGACCACTGAGAGCAACGCCATCATCAATTCCGTGATCCAGCTCAGCGGATCGGTTTGCGGAGTGGTTGTGCTGCGCTTCAGCCAGCCCGTAGCCCTGGCGGCCGCCGCGGGGTTGTCGGGCGAGTTCTATGCAGGATTGACTGACGATTGCCTCGATGCTCTCGGCGAGCTTGCCAACATGATCGTCGGCAGCGCCAAGAAACTCCTGCCCTCGGATTGCCCGCTCGATATGTCCACTCCAAAAACGAGGATCGGCGACAACGATCTTGGCATGCCGGCCAGGCAACCCGTTCTGGTCGTCCCATGCGACACTCCCAAAGGGCGATTCCTGATCGACATCTGCCTCAGAAAACTCCAGCCCGGGGAAACCCCGCCGCAGATCGACTCCTCCTCCTCCTCCAAGGCCAAGGATTCTCCGCCAACCAATGCGACTGCCGGCACCGGCCTGGCGCAGCCGGCGAATGCCGCTCCGGTTCAAAAGGCCGCCTGAACCAGTTGGCAACACACCCCCATCGCCGCCATAATGCGCTTTGGTTGGTTCCGTGGAGTCCAGCCAAGGAGCGAATATGATCGTGGCTCGCGCAATCGTGGGCATGATGGCGGCGCTGTGGGCGATACCGGCTCTGGGGCAGCAATCCGCCACGGGCGATATCCAGATTGGCCGGGAGCCCAAGCCCCTGGCCGTGTACCGACACCGGTCGGTTCCGTTCAAGCCTTACGTCAGCCAACTGTTCACCCCCGCCGGCGTCAATGTGCTTCTGGATGCTCCGGCCGACCACCTGCATCATCATGCGCTGATGTTCGCCATCGCGGTGGATGGCGTTGACTTCTGGGCCGAGACGCCCAAATGCGGCAAGCAGAAAACCCGGTCAGCCAACGAACATGACAATGGCGTCATTTCCGAGATTGAGTGGAATAACGCGGAAGGACAGACGTTAGTGCTGGAGCGGCGGACGATTGCGCCGCATAAGGCTGACGGCGTTTCACTCATGACCTGGACTACCGAATTATCCGTTCCTGCGGGGAAGCCTGCGGTAAAGTTGACGGGTAGCCACTATTTTGGCCTGGGAATGCGATTTCCGCGGTCGATGGACAAGGCGGCCAGGTTTCTGCTTGGCGCGGAGGATCCCCATGGCGTGCTTGTGCGGGGCGACGAGCAGGTGCGAGCGACGCCCTGGGTCGCCGCTCAGGGCATGATCGACGACAAGCCGGTGACCGTCGCCCTGTTCGACTCGCCGCGCAATCCCCGGCATCCCAGCCGGGTGTTCACCATGACCAATCCGTTCTCGTACCAGTCCCTGACGCTGAACCTGTGGAAAGAGCCAATGACCCTGGAAGCCGAAAAGCCCTTGTCCTTGCGCTTCGGCGTGGCGGCGTGGGATGGACATACGGACAAGCAATCAGTGCAAAAGGTCTACGAACTATGGCTCAAGAACTGACAACCGGGAGAAGGCAATGAGCATGATCATGGGCGCAACGGGATGCGCTGTCGCCGCCGGACTGGTGCCGACGATCATTTGTCCGGCGCCGGCCGCCACCCTGGAGGAATTCAACTTCCACCACGACGGCATCATCGGCACCTCGCTGGATCTGCTGCTGCTGACGCGTTCGGCGGAGCAGGCGTCATGCTGTCGGGCGGTCGTCCTCGGCGAGATCGAACGCCTCCGCAGGATCCTGAGCATCTACGATCCGGCCAGTGAAATCAGTCGGGTCAATCGCGGGGGTCGGCCCAACTCGATTGAGCTCCGCGAACTTTTCGATGTTTACAGCCGCTGGGAGAATCGGACCGGCGGTCTGATTTCCTGTCGTCTGGGCGGCGCCATCGCGCGGGCGAAGTCCCGACCGGGTACGGGCGAGCTCAACGTGGACGCTCTGGGAAAGGCATACGTCATTGAACGCGCCGCCGCCGTCGCCGCCGCACTAGCGCCCGCCGGCATCCTGAATATCGGCGGCGATCTTCGCGCCTGGGGCGAGCGGTCCTGGCGCATCGGCATCGCCGACCCGCATCATCCTGCGGACAACGCGCCGCTCGCCGGATTCGTCGAAGTCCGCAACGCGGCCGTCGCCGCCAGCGGCAGTTATGCTCGCGGCCCGCACATCATTGATCCGCGCACCCAATCGCCCTCCTCGGCGCTGGCGGGCGCCACGATCGTGGCCGCCGACTGCATCACCGCCAACGCCCTGGCCACGGCGGCATGCGCTGTGGGCGAGGTCGCGCTACGCTGGAGCGACGACTCGGTTCTCGGGTGGATGCTGGTGGACGATGCGGGCCGGCGTTCGGTCGGCGGAATCGTGCGGGAACATCCGCCGGTTGGTCTGGCCGACCAGCCTTCGCTCTGGCCCAAGGATTTTGAGGTGTCCATCCAACTGGTCATTCGCCAGCAGCAGGGGCGCAAGACGCATCGCCCCTACGTCTGTGTCTGGGTGGAAGACGCCAAGGGCAAGGTGGTCCGCAACCTCGCCGTCTGGGGAAACGAGCGCAAGTACCTGCGCGATATGTCCGTCTGGTGGAAGGCGACCGGAGGCGACAATGATCTGATACGCTCGGTCGCCCGAGCCTCGCGGCAGCCCGGCCGGTATGCCCTCGTCTGGGACGGAAAGGATGACAAGGGAACTCCTCTGCCCAAGGGCGACTACACGATCCGGCTCGAGGTCAACCGGGAAAAGGGCCGACATGTCACTGAGTCGGTTAAGCTAAGCTGTCGCGATGAACAGCAATCGGCTACGATTCGCGCCACGCCGGAATCGGAGGAGTCCGCCGTCGATTACGGTCCCCGGAGCCGAAAATAATGAGTCGTCCCCTTCTCAACCTTTGCCGATCCGTCCATGTCTATGTGACTCTGGCCGCGTTCCTGCTGCTGGCGTTCTTTGCCGTCACGGGATTCATGGCCAATCACGACGACTGGTTTGGCGTATCCGTCCGGTCCGAGCGGGAGGCCACCGGGAAGATCGACCCCGCGTTGCTGGCCAAGGCTGATCGTCTCGATATCGTCGAACGCCTGCGAAAGGACCACGATATCCGCATGGGCCTGAGTTCCTACGAAGCGGAGGAACAAACCATCCGGGTGGTCTTCAAGGGCCCCGGACGTCTCGCCGAGGCGGACATCGATCGAAGCAATGGCGCTGTCCAACTCCGATTTGAAACCCGAGGAATAGCCGGCCGATTGAATGACCTCCACAAGGGCGCCAATACCGGGCCTGCATGGCGCATCTTCATTGATGTCACGGCCATTGCGCTGTTTCTTGGTTCCCTCACCGGCTTGTTGCTTTGCGTCATTCTCCCCGGTCGGCGACGCTCCGGCCTCGTTGCGCTGGGGGTCGGCTTGGTCATCACCCTGTCGATGCTGGCCTGGCATCTCTGAGTGAACCGTACCGCGGACTCATCCCGCGGCCAGTTCTCTGCCTCGCTGGGCGGCCCGATGGAATGCGGCGCGCAACGACTCGGGCACGCCGCGGGATTCCATCACCTCCAGCGCCGCCTGTGTTGTTCCGCCCGGGCTGGTGACCTTTCGCCGCAGTTCCTTGGGAGTGTCCGACGAGGCCAACATCAGTTTCGCCGCGCCCAGCGCCGTCTTCGTCGCCAGTAGATGCGCCTGCTGCTCGGTGAATCCCATTTCCACTCCGGCCTGGATCAATTGCTCAACGAGGAAATAGAAATACGCCGGCCCGGACCCCGAAATCGCGGTGACGCCGTCGATCAGTTCCTCCGGCACTTCGACGACCGCCGCCGACGCCTCAAACAGCCGCCGCGCCGTGACCATGTCCGCATCGGTCGCATGCGCGCCCCGGCAGATCCCGGCCATCCCCTCGCCGATGAGCATGGGCGTGTTGGGCATGGCTCGCACAACGCGCCAGTCTCGCCCGCCGCCGAGGTGCTTCTCGATGAACGCCGTCGATTTCCCGGCCGCAATGGAGATCAGCAGCACATCCGGACGCAGAACCGGTCCCAGCGATGCCAGCACATCCGCCATCTGTTGCGGTTTGACCGACAGAAGCGCGGTGGATGCGCCGGTGGCGTCTGTCGCCTTCTCCACAGCGCGCACGCCAAGCGACGCAAACAACTCCCGCCTCGCCGGCGAGACGTCGGCCGCGACGATCTGCGCCGGCGAGAGTCTCTTCGCGGCGAGGAGCCCGCGGACAATTGCCTCGGCCATGTTTCCGGCCCCGATGATGCTCAGTTCATAGGACATAATCCGGCAGAGTACCCAGGCCGGGTTAACACCGCCACCTCATTGAGGTAGATTCCACTATTGCAGCGCCACGGCCGCGGACAGCCTTCAAGGAGCTTTGGATGAAACTGAAACGCTTCGCCGGGAATCCGATACTCTCGCCGCATCCCGATCACCCCTGGGAAGACCTCGCCGTCTTCAACCCGGCGGCCTGGTACGACGAGCGAAAGAAGGAAGTAATCCTCCTCTACCGCAGCGGTGAATCCGGACCGGAGTACAAGTGTTGGTTCGGGCTGGCGACAAGCAGGGACGGCTTCCACTTCGAGCGCGTCAGTGACCAGCCCTGCATGAGTCCCAGCGTCGAGGGATTTGACGGCGCGACGATCCAGGATCCCCGGATCATCAAGATGGGCGACTGGTTCTATGTCACCTACGCATGCCGGCATTTCCCATTTGGGCAGTTCTGGATTCCCGAGGTGCGCAAGCGGTTTATCACGCCGGATGTGCCGCCGGAATTCCCGCGAAATCTGCGGATCAACGCCACGCTCACCGGCCTGGCCATGACCCGGGATTTCAAGCATTGGGTGCGCGCCGGCTGGTTGACGGACCCGCTGCTGGACGACCGCGATGTGGTTCTTTTTCCCGAGAAGATCAACGGGAAGTTCTGGATGATGCACCGGCCGCTCGAATGGGTGGGACCGCAATACGGCACCGACCAGGCGTGCGCCTGGATAAAGTGCTGCGATGAGTTGCTGGGCATGCCGGCCGCTCCCAGCAAAATGCTCATCAAGAACAAGTACCCATGGGAAGTCTTCAAACTGGGCATCAACACGCCGCCCATCAGAACGCCGCACGGCTGGTTCACGCTCTATCACGCCGTCGGAGCCGACAAGTATTATCGGCTTGGGGCGCTGCTGCTGGACCTGAACGATCCGTCCATTGTCCTGCATCGCACGCCCGACTGGCTGATGCAGCCCGAGACCGACTACGAGATCGAAGGGTTCTATCGCGGTGTCTGCTTCCCCTGTGGAACCGTGGTCATCGACGGCGCCCTTTTCGTCTACTACGGCGGCGGCGACAAGTTCTGCGCGGTTGCCACTTGCGATTTCCAGGAACTCATCGCCCATCTACTTAAATGTCCGGCATAGCCGCCATCGGCCACGGCTGACATCCAGACGAGGCTCTCCATGGATCAGATCGACTTCATCATCATCGCCGCGTACATGGTTCTCATGATCGCCGTTGGCTGGTGGGTGGCCAGAAAGGCGTCAAAGAGCGCCGAGTCCTACTTTCTCGCCGGCAAGAGCCTTCCCTGGTGGGTGATCGGCGTGGCCCATGGCTCCAGCGGCATCGACATCACCGGCACCATGTGGTTTGTTACGATGCTTTTTGTCTACGGGGTGAAGGCAACCTGGCTTCTGTGGGTCTGGCCGCTCTTCAATGTGATCTTCCGCATGGTGTATTTGGGCGTGTGGGTGCGCCGCTCCAACGTGCTCACCGGCGCGGAATGGATGCGCACGCGATTCGGCCGCACCGCCGGAGCCGAAATGGCGTATCTCAGCGTCGTGCTCTACGCCATGGTCAGCGTTGTGGGTTTTCTCAGCTATGCCTTCCGCGGCATCGGCAAATTCGTCATCCCCTTCCTGCCGCTGACGGCGGTGCCGGCTCCCTTCGATGCCCTGTTCTCCGGTCCGGCCGCATTGGAGAATTTCTACGGCACGACGATTCTTCTGATCACCGGGCTCTACTGCGTGGTCGGAGGAATGTACAGCGTTGTGCTCAATGACCTGATCCAGTACACCCTGATCGTGGTCGGGGCGATCATCATCGCCGTTGTGGCCATGGGTCTGGCGCCCGGCTCGGAGATCATGGCAAAAGTCCCCGCCGGCTGGGATAACCTGTTCTTCGGCTGGAGACTGGATCTGGACTGGTCCGGCCTGATACCGCAACTCAACGACAAGCTGTACGGTCCCAAGGGCGATGGCTACGGCCTGTTCGGCTTCTTTATCCTGATGTTGCTGCTCAAGGGAATTCCGGTGAGTATGGCCGGCCCAACGCCCAACTACGCCATCCAGCACATCCTCTCGACGCGCAGTCCTCGCGAGGCGGCGCTGGAAAACCTCATGATGGCGCTGACGTCGCTGGCCCCGCGGTTCCTGCTCATTGCGGGGATCGCGGTCATCGGCATCGAGTGCTTCAGCCCGGAACTGCGCGCCATGGGCGCGAAAGTGGACTTCGAGCAGATTCTGCCCGCCGTTGTGCTGAAATACATTCCCATGGGCGCCAGAGGACTGATCCTGGCCGCGCTCCTGGCGGCCTTCATGAGTACCTTCGTCTCCACGGTCAACTCCGGAGCGGCTTATGTCGTCAACGACATATACAAGCGCTATCTCGATCCCCAGGCCGGTCAGCGCCGCCTGGTGCTGCTGGGATACGCCGTTTCCGTCGGTGTGATCCTCGCGGGCATTCTCTTTGGATTCGCGACAAAGAATGTGCATTCGATTACCAAATGGGTGGTGGCCGCCCTGGTGCCGGGTTTTGTCGCGCCCAATGTGCTCAAATGGCACTGGTGGCGCTTCAACGGATGGGGTTTCTTTGCCGGCATGATCTCGGGAACGATCGCCGCGGTGGCGATTCCATTCGCGGTTCCCGGCATCCGCGATGTTCCGCTTTTCATGTCCATCCTGGGCATCAGCACGCTGGCCTCGGTGCTGGCCTGCCTGTTGACGCCGCCCGAGGAGGATGGCGTGCTCATGAGCTTCTACCGCTCGGTGCGCCCCTGGGGCTTCTGGCGGCCGGTGTTGGAAAAGTGCCGCGCGCACAACCCCACGATCCAGCCCAACCGGGATTTCCCGCGAGACATGTTCAACCTTGGCGTGGGCATGGTCTGGCAGACCACTCTCGTGGCCGGACCCATCTATCTGGTCATCAAGCACTGGCTGGAACTGGGCATATGCGTCGTTGTCTTTGCGCTCACGTCGACGATCCTCAAGTTCACCTGGTACGACAAGCTTGGACCGGGCGAGATGTATCTGGAGGAAGGCAAATAATCACCGTGCGAATTGAGGCACCCGGTACAAGACCTGAACAATCCTCGTCGGACCGATCGGTGTGCCGCAGGGGCGAGTCGAGGGAATAATCCGGATTCTTGTTGCAACTCAGTCTCAATTAGCATATACTTCTGACGAGGTCGCAGCCGATAGCGTACTGATGGAGTCCTCTTATGGAGAAGAGTTGTAACGTTCCCAACTGCGAGCACGAGGGCAGCCCTGAGACATGCCCGCTAAATCAGCTTGGCGTCGGGGGTTGCGGCAATGTGGTGGGCGTGTCGGGGGATGGAGACATCCGCCGCCGGCTGCTGGAGATGGGTTTCTGCAATGGGGCTGAGGTGGAGGTGGTTCGGCGGGCACCGCTTGGCGATCCCATCGAATTTCGGTTGCGCGGGTATTCGCTGTCGCTCCGCGATGAACAGGCCAAGTTCGTCCAGATTACGCCCTCGTCCAAGCCCAAATAGGGGTTTGGGACTATGATGCTCTCATGCCGACGTGCTGTCTCCCAGTCCAGTCCAAATCGCAGACCGATGGTTTCATGACCGTCGCGCTGGCGGGCAATCCCAATTGCGGCAAGACGACAATCTTCAACGCACTGACAGGGCTTAGGCAGAAGGTGGCCAACTACCCGGGCGTGACGGTTGAGAAGAAGACCGGAAGGTGCAAACTGCCGGACGGGCGGCGGATCAATGTGATCGACCTGCCGGGAACCTATTCGCTGGTTTCGCGCTCGCCGGATGAGGTGGTGGCGATGGAGGTTCTGCGCGGCCTGCGCCAGGACACACCCGCGCCCGATGTGGTGGTTGTGGTCGTGGATGCGTCGAACCTTCAGCGGAATCTGTATCTGGTTTCGCAACTGATCGAACTGGGTCGGCCGCTCGTGGTGGCGCTGAACATGATCGATATCGCCGAGCGGCGGGGCATTCATGTGGATGCGTCGCTGCTGTCAAAGCAGATTGGCGTGCCGGTGGTGCCCGTGGTGGCCCACAAGGGCAGGGGGGTCGAAGAGCTTAAGCGGGCTATCGCCGAGGCGCGCGTGGCGCCGATGCCGGTTTGGGCGCTTCCGCCGCAAATGCTGGATGAATTGCTTACGGTGGGCCAGGGGTTGGCCTCGTGGGAGGCAGGCAGGCAGCGCGATGCCGCGCGGTCAGGATCAGCCGATGCGGGGCCCAGCGGCGCCCGGCGGGCATGGATATGCACGCCCGATTCGGAGCGGCGGCTGGACCGTTACCAGGCGATTGCCGAGCGGCTGCTGATCGACGACCGCGCGGGCGATGTTCTGCCTTTGTCGCAGGATCCCGCCGTTTCGACACTGGTGCGAGGCGCGGTCAGTCGGCTGCAGGCGGCCGGAATTGATCCGATTGAAGCCGACATCGAGGCGCATTACCGGTGGATCGAGCGGGTGGCCAACAACAGCACCGCTTCCCTGGAAGAACTGGCGGCCATGGGATTGGAGCCGGACGCGACGGCGGTACTGAGTTATGAAACGCCGCGGCGTCGCAGCATGACGGATCGCGTGGACGCCGTGCTGATGCACAAACTCTGGGGACTGGTGATCTTTGCCGCGATCATGGGGACGCTTTTTGTCAGCATCTTCTGGCTTGCCGGTCCGATGATGGACGGGATTCAGTCGGCGATACAATGGGCGGGAGCAAAAGTGGCCGACTGGATGTCGCCAGGGCCCTTACGCGACCTGGTGCGGGACGGGATCTTCGAGGGGGTCGGCGCGGTCATCGTGTTTGTGCCGCAGATCGCTCTGCTGTTCATGTTTCTGGCAATTCTCGAAGACAGCGGCTACCTGGCCCGCGCAGCGTTTCTAATGGACCGCATTCTGGCGAAGGTGGGCTTGCACGGCAAAGCGTTCATTCCGCTGCTGTCGTCGTTCGCCTGCGCGATTCCCGGCGTGATGGCCACGCGAACGATGGAAAACCGCCGGGACCGGCTGGCGACGATTCTCATTCTGCCGTTCATGAGTTGCTCGGCGCGGTTGCCGGTCTACACGCTGCTCATCGGCGTGTGTTTTGCGGGCGCGGGCGCCCTGGCGCAAGCGGGGATCATGCTCGCGCTGTATTCGCTGGGGATCCTGGCGGCGGTGGCGACGGCGTTGTTCTTCAAGCGCACGCTGTTGCGCGGCGGCGCATCGAGTTTCATCCT
>CAYSSA010000049.1:16468-22574 GCA_964433485.1 uncultured Tepidisphaeraceae bacterium
AACGCCGGAACCACCATCTTCTGCCTGAGCGTGGTGCTTTGGGCGCTGACGTATTACGGCGCGCCCGCGGGCGAACTCAAGCGACTGGTTGACAGCGGCGCCGACCAGAAGACCGTCGCGGCATACCGCATGAATCACAGTCTGGCCGGGAAGCTCGGACACGCTATGGAGCCGGCGATCCGGCCGCTGGGTTACGACTGGAAAATGGGCGTGGGTTTGATCGGCGCATTTGCGGCGCGCGAGGTGTTTGTCTCAACGATGGCGATCACGTATGCGGCCGGAGACGATCAGGATACGGCCGATCTGTCGGCGGCGATGCTCGCCGATCGCCATGCCGATGGAACACCTGTCTGGACCACGGCAACGGCGCTGAGCCTGCTGGTGTGGTTTGTCCTGGCGATGCAGTGCATGAGCACCCTGGCCATCGCGCGGCGAGAGACCGGCGGATGGCGCTGGCCGCTGTTCATGCTCGTGTACATGAACGCCCTGGCGTACGTGGTGAGCCTTGCGGTGTATCAGGTGGCAAGGGCTCTGGCATAGCAATTGATTGCCGATTTGCCTGGGGGCGCGGTAGAATGGGGTGCATCATGACCTTTAACATGGTCGAGCCTCGGGCACCCCACTGGACAAGAGAGAGGCACTATGTGCTGGCAGCCGATGGGGGGCTTGTGGGCCGTCGCGTTCAGTTCATTAGAGGGCAGATTGCCGAGATGCCGCCGCAGCGACATTCGCACTGCGGCGTCATTGCCCGCACCGCTCGTTGGTTGGAGAGAACATTTGGGCAGTCACATTGGGTCAGAACCCTGGCTCGGCCGGATGTCAACGACGAGTTGGTCCCCGAACCGGATTTGGCGGTGACAGAGCATCCGATGAAGAATTATCGGGAACAAGCCAAAACAGCGTTTGTTGTTGTGGACGAAGCGGATAGTTCCTTGCGGATTGAGCGCGAGAAAGCCCAACTCTACGCTTGGGCCGGAATGCCGGAATACTGGATTGTGAATTTGAACACCTGCGGCTTGCAGGTGTACCGCAATCCAATTCTGTTGCCCGGCGATCAGGGCACATGCCATCTTGACGCATTCGATGTTGGAACCGAGGAGTTGATCTCGCCGTTGGCCAGTCCGGAGGCGCAGATCGGCGTTGCCGTATGGACGACTTGATCTGCCGGGATTCTCCATGGTTTCCATGAACTTTCCGATTCAGGATTTTGGCATCGCCTTGGCCGTCGGGGCGCTTGTCGGCATCGAGCGGGAGAAGAAGAAGACGGATTCGGGCGATCTGGGTTTCGGAGGCATTCGCACATTCATGCTGCTGGCCGAGGCCGGGGCGGTGTCCGCCTGGATTTCCGAGCGCACCGGCAGCCCGTGGGTGTTTGCGGTCGTGGCGTTGTGCGTCACGCTGATGGTGCTGGCGGGGTACTACTTCCATGTCAGCCGGTCGCCACAGGCGCATGGCATGACCACGGAAGTGGCGGCCGTGGTCGTGTTCCTGCTGGGCGGAGTGGTCCTGTTCGGCCAGTCGAGTCTGGCGGTCGTGCTGGGCATCGTCACGGCGGCGACACTGGCGTTCAAGGAGCCAATGCACGCCATGGTCGCCCGGATCGACCGCGACGACATCTACGCCGGCACGAAACTGCTCATCGCCACCTTCATTGTTCTGCCGCTGTTGCCGGATCGGGCGATTGATCCCTGGGGCGCGGTCAATCCCTACAAGACCTGGTGGCTGGTTATCCTCATCTCGGGGCTTTCGCTGGTGGGCTATGTGGCCACACGCTGGCTGGGCAACGAGCGGGGAACGACGCTGACAGGTTTGTTCGGAGGGCTGGTCTCCTCGACGGCCGTATCGCTGACGTTCGCCAAGCGGAGCCGGGATGAGCGAGACATGCCCGGCTCGGCCGATGCGCTGGCGGCGGGCATCATGCTGGCCTGGACGGTTATGTTTGTGCGCGTGCTGGTGATGGCGGTGGTATTGTACCGGCCTTTGTTTAGTGCGCTGCTGGTTCCGATGTCCGCGATGGCCGTGGCCTGCCTGTTGCTTGCGGCGGGGCTTTATTGGCGGACGCGGGTGGTCGCCCACGGCGCGTCCGCGGGCGGGGTTCCGTTGAAGAATCCGTTCAGTCTGAAGGCCGCGTGCAAGTTCGCACTGTTTTTCGTCGCAGTGCTGGTGGTTGTGAAGTGGATGCAGTTGCATGCTTCTGGGCGCGGTGTTCTTGGAGTGGCCGCGCTGGCGGGCCTGACGGACGTGGATGCCATCACCTTGTCGATGTCGGTGTTCGCTCGCGGAGGCAATCCGCTGGGAACGGCCGCCCTGGCTGTGGCGGTCGCGACGATCTCCAATACTCTGACCAAGTGCGGCCTGGCGCTGGTTCTTGGTTCCTCACAACTGAAACTGCGGCTGCTGGTATCCACGTTGGCCGTGCTGGCGGCCGGCGCGGCCAGCCTGCTGGTGCGCATGTAGTCGTCCAGCCGTCTGGGCCGGACCTATAATTGAGCGGTGTATGGTCCCATGGCTGCAACATGTTCTGGTGCTGGCGCTGGTGGCTCTGTCCCTGGGCGTGGTGTTGCGGGGAGCGATGCGCGCCCTGCGGGGGAGAGGCTGTGCGGGCGGCGCATGCGGCGCGGGCAAGTGTTCCAACGGCGCCGTCCCCGTCAAACCCGGTCGCCAGGGAGAATCCGCTGCGTTCATTTCGGCTCAGGCATTATCCGACCGGGCGAGGGCGAGGCGATAGCTCCAAAGTGCGCGACAGGGATTGTGGCGCCGGGCGCCGTCGCGCGGACTCAAAGCGTCTGCGACACCGCCGTAATGAGGTTGAGCATCGGAGCGCACAGGGCCCACGCGCCGAGCAGAATCATAATCGTCAACAGCAGCAGAAGGATGCGACGCGTGATGCGGAATGCGCGCCAGGGGTCGGGCAGGCGCCAGGTTGCCGCCGACATGACAAGAGCGATGACAAAGGACAATGCCCACACGACGACCCACCCGTACCGCACGAACCAACTGGAGAATCCAATCAATAGTTCCGTGGATGGCGGAAGTGCCACGCCGAAATCCTTCACGATCGCGGCGAACCTTGGCACGATGACCGCGCCGACCACGGTGAGAATCGCGGCCATGACGGGCCAGAGCATAAAGTACGCCACCCAGATCCCTCTGGTTCCTCGCCGACCCATTGGAGGCGACTGATAAGCCAACGCAATCGCCGGCCGTGGTTGCTCCGGTTGATTCATGCGACACCGCTGTCGGGCGCTTGCCCGGTCTGCTCATTCCTCCGGCCTATCGGAATGCCATCAGACTCAGGAATCGCCGCGTCCCGTACGGCTGATCATGGCGTCGCCGGTGGAGTTTCGGGATCCGCTTCAGCAGAGTCCTGGCCGGCATCGGCCGGCGGCTGAGGGTCGGCGGAATTCGCCTGGGCGCTTTCGGCGGATTTCTCCGTGTCATCGGGAGCGACGCGGGCGATGGCGACCAGCCTGTCACCCTCGTCGAGGCGGATCAGCTTGACACCAGCGGCGCCCCGGCCGGTCTCGCGAATCTCGGAGCACCGAGTGCGAATAAGAATGCCCTTTTCGGTGATGAGCACCGCCTCGTCCGTTTCCACGATGAGCATCATTCCGACCACGTCGCCGTTGCGCTCGTTGGCGTCGATGTTGATAACCCCTCGCGTGCCGCGTCCCTTGACAGGGTACTCTTGAAGCGGGGTGCGCTTGCCGAAGCCGTTGACGCAGGCGGTCAGCACAAGTCTGCCGGCATTTTCGCCGCGGGGGATCACCAGCATCGAGACGACCTCGTCGCCTTCTCGCTTGAATCGCGCGCCGGTGACGCCACTCGCCTGCCGACCCATGGCGCGGACGTCGGCTTCCTCGAAGCGAATGGCCAGACCGGACCTGGTTCCAAGCATGACGTGGTCGTGGCCGGTGGTGATCTCAACGCCGATGAGGTTGTCGCCCTCGTCCAGCGTGATGGCGATGATACCGCTGGTGCGGATGTTGGCGTAGGCACTCAGTGCGGTTTTTTTCACCGTGCCCCTCGCGGTGGCGAACATGAGGAATTCCTCCTCGCGGTTGAAGTCCTTCACCGCCAGCACGTTGGTGATCTTTTCCTTTTCCTGCATCTCGAAGATGTTGGCCAGGGCGCGCCCCACGCTGGTGCGAGACATTTCGGGAATCTCGAAAACCCGGCGGGCATAAACTCGACCAAGATTGGTGAAGAACAGCAGGTGGTCGTGGGTGTTGGCAACAAACAGGTGTTCGACGAAATCGCCTTCGCGAGATTCAGCCCCCTTGACACCCCGGCCGCCGCGTCCCTGCGTGCGATAGGTGTCCACCGGCAGTCGCTTGACATATCCCAGGTGCGACACCGTGACCACGACATCCTCCGGCGTGATCAGATCCTCCATGTTCAGGTCGATCGCTTCGCCGGAGATTTCGGTTCGGCGGTCATCGCCGAATTTCTCCTTCATCTCGAAGGTGTCCTCGCGAATGATATCCATCACCAGCGATTCATCGCGAAGGATGGCCTCGTAGCCCTCGATTTCCTCGGCGACGGCGCGATACTCGCCGACGAGTTTCTCGATTTCCAGCCCGACCAGTTGGATGAGCTGCAGGCGACCGATGGCCTCGGCCTGCACTTGCGTCAGGATGATCGGCTTGTCAGCGCACTTGTCCATCAGCACCTGCGGAATCTGCTTGGAATACAGGTGGTCCACTGCGATGCGGAAGGCCCGCTGTTTGAGCTTCTCGATGGCTTCCTCGCGGGTCTTGCTCGAGCGGATGAGGCGGATAACTTCGTCGATGTCACATACGGCGAAGATCAGGCCTTCGAGAATGTGCCCGCGCTGCTGGGCTTTCTTCAGCAGGAACCTCGTGCGGCGGGTGATGACCACCTTGCGGTGGTCGATGAAGTGCTGGATCATCTCCTTCAGGCCCATGGTCCGCGGCTGGCGGTTGACCAGGGCGATGTTGATCATGGAGACGGTGACCTGGCACGGAGTGTTCTTGTAGAGTTGATTGATGATGATGTCCGGGTCGGCGTCGCGCTTGAGATCGACGACGATGCGAACCTTGTGCTCGCGCCCGGAATGGTCGTTGACATCCGAAACATCGGTGATGATGCCTTCCTTGACGCAGTCGGCGATGGACTCCACGATGGACTTGCGGATGACGCCGTAGGGAATCTCGTCGATGATGATCGCGCCTTTGCCGCCTGACTTGGGCTGCTCGACGTGCATCTTGGCCCGCAAAGTGATCTTGCCCCGACCGGATTTGTAGCCCTCGACGATGCCCTCGCGGCCGCAGATAACGCCGCCCGTCGGGAAATCGGGCCCGGGCACAATATTGAGTGGTCGATCACATGGACGATGGCATCGCAGATCTCGCGCAGGTTGTGCGGCAGCAGGTTGCAGGCCATGCCCACGGCGATGCCGGTCGATCCGTTGACCAGCAGGTTGGGGAACTTGGCCGGCAACACCGTCGGCTCCGTCAGTCGCTCATCGTAGTTGGGCTGGAAATCCACCGTGTCGAGTTCGAGGTCGGCCATCATCTCGACCGTCGGCGGAGCCATGCGCGCTTCGGTGTATCGCATCGCAGCGGGGGGGTCGCCGTCGGATGATCCGAAGTTGCCTTGTCCATCCACCAGCGGATAGCGCATGGACCATTCCTGCGCCATTCGCACCAGAGTCGGATAAATGACTGCCTCGCCGTGGGGATGATAATTGCCGGAGGTGTCGCCGGAGATCTTGGCGCACTTGATGTGCTTCCGGCCGGGCGTGAGGTTCAGGTCATTCATCGCCACCAGAATGCGGCGCTGGGAGGGCTTGAGCCCGTCGCGGACATCGGGCAGAGCCCGATCCATTATCGTGCTCATGGCGTAGGTGAGATACGAGTCCTGAAGCTCACGCTCGATCCGCAAATCCTCGATACGTTCGGCCGGCTGGCCGGTGGTTTCCGACATGGCAGTCCTTACTCTCTATTCGCGGTTTGTTAGGAATCGCAATTCGATCCGCGAAGAACAGAAATTATAACGGAAATCGCGACGAAAAGCGATGGCACTGGACCTGGAGTTTCCCCCCACTTTAGAAAAGCGCAAGCGGCCTCCGATGCAGAAGTTG
>CAYSSA010000050.1:0-1283 GCA_964433485.1 uncultured Tepidisphaeraceae bacterium
AGCATTCCTCATCGAACAGCTTGCGCACAAACCGGTGGGCATCGATCAACATACCCGAGCACTCAAACTGCCTCTGTTCAAACTGATACCGATCGGACGGCAGCGACTGCCACGCGGAGGGAGTCAGTAGAATCTCACCCGCGGCGGCGATGTCCTCTCCAAGTTTGCACGCGATATTCATCTCATACCCGAACATGTCATGGTCATCCACCACGAGTGTCGGACCGAAGCCAATCCCAATGCCCCCGCGCACATGCCGCTCCGGCGGCGTCACAACATTCACCGCATCGAAGGCCCGCAGAATATCCAACGCACCCTCCAGCGCATCCGCCGCCGTGGGAAACCGCGCAAACAGATTGTCCGCCTCCTGCTTGATGATCACTCCGCCGTTGTCCGCCACGGCCGGACTGGCCGCCTCGACCATCTGCGCGACCATCGCGAGATAGTGCAACACGCCATAACGCGCCGTAAGGCGAGAGAACCCGCACATATCCAGCACCAGCACCGCCACCTTCTGCTCGAATCTGGCCCGCAGGGCCTCCTGAATGGGTCCAGCGTGTTCCGGAAACTGGTTGTACTCCGAGAGCATCTGCCACATGTAGGCCCATCCGGGACTGTTCTTTGATCGCTGAGTGTGGGGCATGGTGACATTATACAACCACGTCCGGCTGCAATATCCCCATCCCCCGCGCGGACCCACCGGCCGGCCGACAAGATCATCGCAAGTTCTGTTCAAGACAATGTGACCGCCAGGATCATGACCGGCGACGCCGCACGAGCAATGTCGCGCCAAGCGCCAACAGAGTCATTGCGGCCGGCTCGGGTACCACCGGCGACCGGAAACTCATGGACATCTGGTGGGATTCGGCCGAGATCGCGAAGAACTCGGCCTCGCCGAGGCTGCCGCGGAGAAGATGATTCTTCGGATCAATCGTCACCAGATTCCCGTCCAGCGGTTGCCAGAGCTGATCGTCGTATTTCCACAGCAGAACGTCGGAATCGGACAGGCCGAGGCTGGCCAGCAGCAGCGTGTCGAGACGAATAGTGACTTCGAGATTGGGGAGCAGCGATGAGCCAACGTCGATGGACCAGACACCGAGGAAATCCGCGCCGCCCGCCGGTATATCCGGCCGATCCGGCGACAACAGCGACAGTCGCACCTCGCCACCAGAAGCCGGATCAAAGCCCAGCCGGACGCCGTTGACGAGGTCTATAACCGGATCATCGGAGGACTCGCCCCAGTTAAACCAGGTCTGTCCGGCCGAGATCCTCACAGAAGGAAG
>CAYSSA010000050.1:1301-14832 GCA_964433485.1 uncultured Tepidisphaeraceae bacterium
CTGCCGCCCGATTGAGCATACCAGCCGGCCGACCCGCCCGGCGGGTTGTCAATGGTGTTAATAATCTGGGCGGCACTTGCCAACGACAGTGTGCGAGCCTGGCCGGATCCTATGGCAATGACCTGACCGCTGTTGTCGAAAATGCCGTTGACATCGACCTCGCCCCAGCCGAAGAGAACGGAGTCCGTGTAGTTCCATGTCCGCCGCTGATAGACGGGATAGGGGTCAACGGAGCCACCGGCGCTCTGAGTGTTGGACTTGGCGGCCGCACTCCGATTGGCAACGGAACTTCGTTCCGCGCTCCGCGCCGACTGGAGGTTGCGCTGGAGCAGGGCCAGCGGAATTACGCCGGATTCAACCTCGGCGACAAAGGCGGGATTGACGGCCTGTTCCACCGCATACTCCAGAGGCGCGGGGTGGGCGGAGGCAACCGCTTCGGACGCCTCTTCGCCGGGCGAACGCCCGCTCGACGGCGAAGGCGTGAGCGCGAAATCCTTGACGGAATGCACTCCGCCGCCCCACGAACTGCCGGTGTCGGTGAACGCGATGGCCGAGCCCTGTGCAGCGCCGGCACTGATCTGCGGATTGACCGGCGGCGCGTGTGAACCGGACCAGGAAGGGCCGGTCGCATGACCTGCGATCGGCGGAACATAGTCCTTGGTCTGTTGCGGCATTGGCGACGCCGGCGCCGGAACCACCACATCCAGGTCTGCCCGCGAAGGCAGGACTGCTCTGGGGGTGTCCAGTCTTCCGGAGAGTTCCAGCGGCGGCAGGATCTTGAATGCGCCGGATGAATAGCGCGTTGGCACAGCCAGCGCGTCCAGCGTTCCCACCGGCTCCACGGCGATATTCTGCATCGCCAGAATCTGATCGGCGCCAATCAGCGGCCGGGGTTCCAGCGGCGCGGCATCAAGATGAATCGGGCTTGCGTTGCCAACCCGCGGCAAAGTAGTCTCGATACGCGGCAGGGTGAATTTGAACTCCACCAGGTTCTTCAGGTCCAGTCGCAGAAATGCGGGCAACAGTGAGCCAAGATCGACACTGGAGACCGCCTGAGCCCCGGCCGCCAGCGCCACAGCGCCAATCACGGTCGCGGCGGCGGCCGACTTGATCCGTGCAACCATCAGCGCTCGCGAGGCAGAGCGGGCCAGACCCAGAATGTGTGCCGGCACCAGCGAAACGCCAACATTGTGACCCGCCGCCATGGCCGTGGCATATTGGCAAACGCTGTCACAAAGGTTGCGGCTGACGGTGTCCTGAATCACTGCCGCAAGCACCACGCCGACAACCCCGGCCGTTGCCACAATGCCACGCTCGGCCAATCGCTCCGACAACATGGCCCTGGCACGAAACAGTCGCACACCCAATGTGCTGGGTTTACACTTCAGTTCGCGAGCCATTTCCTCACGATCCATACCGCCAAAGTAATGCAAAATCAGTGGCAACCTATACTTAGCGGGAAGCCGATTGAGTTCTTCCGTGATGAGTGATCGCAGTTCCGACTGATCCAGCGCCACCGATGCGGGCGGGGCATGATCGCAACCTTTGCCATTTCCATTGTTGCGGGCGATCTCGAAGTGCTTTATTTCTCGTATCTCTCTTCTTTTCTGAGACTTACGAACATCAAGAGCCAGACGATAGGCCACTTGCTGCAACCAGGGACCGATGTACTTGATCTGGGTGGTCTTGGACTGGGTGGCCAGGGTGAGGAAGACCGCCTGCGTGACATCCTCGGCGTCATGGGTATTTTTGACGACCTGATGGCAAACATGGAATACCATCCCGGCATAACGGCGCACAATCTCCTCGAACGGCTCCTGCCGGCCGGTGGTGGTGAATTGCTGTAGCAACTCCTGAGGGCTGCTCAAGTTATCAGCACCCTTCTCCAATAACAGCCTCCGCGCTTGTAAGTAAAGACAGCCCAACGTCCTAAACGTTACAGAAACCGATCAGACTGAATCACATGATCCAGCTTGTCCAGTGTTGTCATCAGGGGCTTGAGATATTCGCTGCCGAACAGATGCACATGATCCAGCAGATCATATGCATGATATAAGTCCCTACGGTATAACTGGTAATCTCTGCTGATCTGGTGATGTCTGTGATACCGCTTGATGAAATGCGGTGTGATGGTCTGGAAAAGCTCAAGGTATGCCAACTCCGATTCCGCGTGGGCGTATTTCAGGTTCGGATCCAACAAGGCGGCGACATGCCAGTGGCCATGATGGTGTCGCCGCACCAGAACATTGGCCGACCAGAAATCGCCATGCACAAGTCGAGGGCGGTCATCGTGGGCAAGCAGTTGGTCTAGTTTGCCATGAATTCGCTCCATCTGTCGGCGAGGTCTTGCCGGCAGGATTCCCGCCTCGCGCACGTCTTGCCAGATAGTGTCATAGACATGGTGGAAGAACTTGGGCCAGCTCTTGAAGGATGGGGAGTCGGGATCCCCGGCGCGGTGGTATTGCGCGGCGGTGGAGCGGTGGAGCTGGACACACAGATCGGCCAGTTCTTCCTGGACTACGCGGTATTCGTCGGCGGAGATGGCGTCCCGGGCTTCATGGAGATCCATGGCGTCGATGTGCTCGATGAGAAGCCAGGAGTGGGGACAATCGAGAGTGGCCAGATGATGTCCGTAGACTTTCGGAACCGGGAGGCCAAGTTTCCGCAGCGTATCAAGTTGCCGCGCTTCGCGTTCGACCTCGCGGTTGACGCGATGGGAGCAAATCTTGAGCACGGCGGTGGTGCCGTCGCGAGCGCTGAGAACAAGGGTATTGTAAATGGATCCTCCCCCGAGGGATCTCACTTCATCCAGCTCCGCCGACGATCCTGCCCACTGCTGCAGGATGCGGCGGAGCACGTGCCAGGAAACGTCATTCTCCATGCAGTGCTTTCCTGAGGAGATTGTTACCGCTTTGCGAAAAAAAGGCAAAGGAAAAAGCGCCTTGACAGCGTATTATCAACGGGGCAGTATGGTTAATTGTTTATCAGGTTTCGCCCGGTTTCGCCCTCCAACATCATGTTCTCCATCCAGTCTTTCTTCATTCGTTGCCATGTTCCGGGCAGGTCCTGTCCCCTGCTGGCCATCCTTGTCTGCCTGCTTGCGTCGCCGGCGTTGGCGGATACGGGCTGGGTGCTTACCACCGCCGACTTCAAGTCTCAGCCGATAACGCTTGAGACTCTGGATGAATCCGGCGTCAAGGGAGTCTCGGTGCCGCAATCCACTCCTGTGACAGTGCCCTTTGCGGACTTGCTGCAGCTCGAACGGACTTCGGTCGTGGGCACTTCCAACGAACGTTTTGCAATGGTTCTGTTCGGTGGAGAACGCATCCTCGGGCAACCGGTCGGTTACAAGGATGAACACATCATCTGGCGGAACGGCATTCTCGGTGAGTTCTCCGTGGCCATGAAGTCGGCTCGGGGAATTGTCCGCGTCGGCCAATCGGCCGATACACTGGATGCGACTCGCAATGACGACATGGTGCGGCTTTCCAATGGCGACAACACCAAAGGCATCGTGACGGCCATCGGCGCCGAGCGTCTCAAGATGGAAGTCAACGGCGCCGTGGTGGAGATTCCGCTGGCGGGCGTAGATGTGCTGCAATTTGCGCAAACCGGCAAGCCACAGGCGCCCGGCGGGCGGGCGTTCCGCATACGGCTTCTGGATGGATCGCTGCTGACGAGCGCGACGCTTTCCATACGCGACGCAACCGCAAAGTTCCAGTTGCCCGACGGAGTGGGTCGCGAACTTCCGATCGGTTCGGTCATCGCCGTCGAACAGCTCAATGGTCCGGTGAGCTGGCTTTCCTCCCGATTGCCCGAGAAGATCGTGCAGACTCCATTTCTTCCCGGCCCGGCCAAACCGACGCGTATGGATGCGGCATTGGGCGAGCGTCCCTGGTCGGACGGGCCCAAGCCAATCATGTTCGGTAATCGGATGTATGCCCGAGGCATCGGCGTACATGCCTACTCACGGCTCGATTACGGCCTGGACGGATCCTACAAAGCGTTCAGAACCCAATATTGCATCGCGGCCGGACGCAATCAGTACGCGGACGTGACGGTGCGCATCAAGCTGGACGGCAAGATCGTTCATGAGATCGAGCACTTCCGCGCAGGAGTGTTGTCGCCGCCGGTGGTGGTTGAGATTCCACAGTCGGCGAGGCTGCTGACGCTGGAGGTTGACTACGGCGCCAACAACGACGCGCAAGACCGCTTCAACTGGATTGAGCCGGCTTTGCTGAGGTACCAACCGCAATTGGATCCGGAGGGTACGGCACCGGCCGGGCATCCGACGACTCGCCCCTGACCATTGTGCCCACCTCGGCGCGTAAACAGAGGCCGGTGCTCGCCGTAACACCGGCCTCCAAGTTCAGGCTGCCCGACCTACTGGTCGGAGACCCACAGCCTCACCAGTGCCTATCGGCAGAAATTGCCGGGGCCTTAATGAATCGCTGCTTCAAAGAAGGCGATTCCCTGGCGTCACTGGGTAGGCAACAATAGTAGATAGATAGTGGAAGCAGCGTCAGAGAGGTTGAACCAACGGCCAGTCGGCCCGCTCGAGCGGGCAACTCCATGTGAGCGCTGCAGGGTCGCGTGGGCGGCAACGTCGAGGGCTTCCGGTCCTCTTGTGTTTTCGGAATCAACTCCCAGGAGGCAACAATGGTTCCTCGCGCGTGCGTATCGCTGTTGTATGATCGATGCCAGAGGTGGAATCCTGGCTTGCCGAACCATGCGACGATCAAAAACAAAACGCTCTGCCTATTCGATGCGCGAAAGTGGCTCGATGAGTTGGTCTTGTCTGACCGTAAAACCTTGCATTATAATGAGTTAACTCTTAGGCGGCGGCGTCGATTCGAGCTTGCGGCGTTCATGGTTGTTTTGCGGTTATTGTTCATGTCGGGTATTCTGGCGAGCCGGGCATTAGAAATATGGCCCGCAACCTCTAACCGGTCCCCATGGTAGTGTGTCTGACCCTATGGAAACCAAGGCGAGCACCATCCCGAACGGAACAGCTCAGGCTGGCGTCTCGCCGAGTGACGGCGAACTGGCCCAGCGATGCCTGGCGGGCGAACGCAAGGCCTTCGATGAGTTGATTCTCCGTTACCAGCGACAGGCGGTGGCCGTGTCGTATCGGCTGCTGGGCAACACGCAGGATGCGCTTGAGGTGACGCAAGACGCATTCCTCAAAGCCTTCAGCAGCCTGTCAACCCTCCAGAAGCCCGAGGCTTTTGGAGGCTGGCTGATGCGCATTGTGTCAAACCTGTCGTTGAACTTCCGCCGCGGCCGAAAGCTGCGGACGCAGTTGCCGCTGGAGGATTGCATTGGTCCGACCGAGGCTCAGTCCAATGCCGGCGGTAGCGAGTGGATGAGCCGCGACGGCGACCCGGTCCACTCGATGGAAAGCTCGGAGCTGGGCGTGAGGCTGAAGGAAGCCCTCGCCGAACTCCCCGAGAAACAGCGGCTGGCGATCATTATGTTTACGATCGAGGAGTTGCCGCAGAAACAGGTTGCCGAGGCGCTGGGATGTTCAGTAGAGGCCGTGAAATGGCATGTGTTCCAGGGAAGAAAGAAGTTGCGTGAGTTGTTGAAGGAAGTGTTATGAACCGGGAGCAGATCCAATTCGCCCTCAGCCGGCATCTGGACGGAGACTTGTCCGCCGAAGACGCCGCGCGCCTGGAGGCGCTGCTTGCTTCCGATCCGGAACTGCGCCAGCTTGGGGAGGATCTGGCCTCCATTGACCGGGCCGCGAAAACGGCGGTCCCCCTGCCCAAGATCGACTGGGATCGGCTGGCCGACACGATCTCCGCCGCGACAGCTCAGCAGCGGATTGCGCGCGCTCAGAACCGGCCGGGCATTCGGCCGGCCAATGAGGCGATGGAAGACATGATCGTGCGCTCGCTTACAGGGGACATCACAAGCCAGGAACAGCGTGAGCTGGATCGGTTGCTGGAAACCGATGCCGCCGCCGGCAAGCTTCTGACGCAGCACCGCGCCCTGGACGTTGTGCTTCAGCATGCGCTGCCACGGCCGGATACCGACGAGCGGCGGATTTGCCGGCGGATTGGAAACGCCCTGGCCGAACACCAGGCACTGGTGTCGAACTGCGCTGCGGCCGGCGCCACGGTCGATGAGAAGACCGAACAGGGAATCGTCGCGCTGGTGGACAGGGAATTGACGGTAGCGCAGGAGGCCGAGTTGAATCGTCGCCTCGCGACCGACGCGGCGGCGCGGCGCGTTCTGAAAGATCATCGCGTGCTGGAAACTGTGCTGAAACATGGCCAGCCACTGCCCGATGTGGACTACGATCGCCTGGCCAGGCACATTTCCGATGCGGTGGCGGAAGCCGAAGCGGCAAGGGCGCAGGTGATTCCGCTGAGCCGCTGGCTGCACCATGCGGCCCGTGTGGCGATTGCCGCGTGTGTGCTGCTTGGACTGGCTCTGGTGGGGCGACAACTGATTCGGCCGCCCGTGGTCGAAAATGGCGGCATGCACATTGTGGTTGTGCCGCCGGCGGCGGGCAGCGTGCGGGAGATCGTTGCAGTGGACACACGCGAGATCGAAAAGGCCGCGCCACGAGTAATTGAAGTCTCGGTGGGTCCGTCACAGCGCATTGCCCGTTTGGGTTTCGACTATTACGCGGCTGGGGCTGTGGTCGCCAACCCCGCGCGCATTCAGGTGGCCCGGCAGACCCATTCCGCCGTCGGCGACGATTTCGGTCCCCTGCCATATTGATTGTAGCCGTGAAATCGCATCGCATTTCCCCGCCCAAGCGTGTATAAACCCGCCCCATGAGTTCAAACACCAAACCACGCATTCTCACCGGCGACACTCCTACCGGGCGGCTTCATCTTGGCCATTTTGTTGGCAGTGTTGAGAACCGCCTGGCGCTTCAGGACTCCTACGAGTGCTTCTTCATCATCGCCAACAAGCACGCCTTCACCACGCGGGCCGAGAAACCTGACGACATCCGCCAGAGCGTGATCGAGATTGCGACGGACTATCTGGCCTGCGGCATCGATCCCGACAAGAGCAGTATGTTCATTCAGTCGGAGGTTCCGGCCATTGATGAATTGACGTTCTTTTTTGCGATGCTGCTGCCGTTCAATCGCGTGATGAAGAACCCGACTCTGAAGGATGAGATTCGCGACAAGGGCCTGGGCGACAATCACTCGTTTGGGTTCCCGATGTACGCCGTGGGACAAACGGCGGATATTCTGGCATTTCGGCCGCAGCTTGTGCCGGTGGGCGAAGACCAGCTTCCGCACCTGGAAATGACGCGCGAGGTGGCCAGGAAGTTTGACCAGATTTATTGCGGCGTTGACCCACAGACGGAGGACCGGGACTATGTGAAGCGCGGCGGCTTGTTTCCGGTGATCGAGCCGAAGCTGGGTCGAGTGAAGCGGCTGGTCGGGACCGGGGCTCCCGGCGCCGACGGCAACCTGCTGAAGATGAGCAAGTCGCTCAACAACGCAATTTTCCTTTCGGACGATGCCGACACGGTGCAGAAGAAGGTGATGGGAATGTACACCGATCCCAAGCGTCTTCGCGCCACCGATCCGGGGGAGACCGACCCGGAGAAGAATCCGCTGTGGGCATTCCATGAGACGTTCAACCCGGACAAGGCGTGGGTGGACGAGACCCGTGAGGCGTACAAGAACGGCAAGATCGGTGATGTGGCTGTGAAGCGGAAGCTCGTTGAGGTGCTCAATGCCGTCATCGAGCCGATCCGAAGCCGGCGCAAGCAATACGAGCAGCGGCCCGACGATGTGATCGACGCCCTGCGCAAGGGCACGCGCAAGGCCAATGAGGTGGCCGAGGAGACGCTGGCGCTGGCGAAGAAGGCAATGAAACAGGATTATTTTGCGAGGAAGCTGGGGATGTAGCGGTGGCGGTGACCACGAAAACACCGCCCTTTCGCCATCTCCGGTGTCGGTTGCCGCGCGCCCCCGCTTGCCGCCACGCCTCGCCCGATGTACCGTTGCACGACCTATGAAACACCTCATTTCTCTCGTCGTCGTGCTGGCGGTTGGTTTCTCGGCGTGGCTGGCGTTCGCCCAGAACGCGCAGGAGAAGAAGGAGCTCTATCACGTTGTCTGCTTCAAGTTCAAAGCGTCGGCCACGCCGGAGCAGATCAAGCAGGTGGAGGACGCCTTTATCGGCCTCAAGGCCAAGATCCCGGCCATTGCATCGCTGAAGTGGGGCACAAACAACAGCCCGGAGAAGCTGAACAAAGGCTTCACACATTGCTTTATCCTGACGTTTGCCTCCGAGAAGGATCGCGAGACCTACCTTCCGCATCCCGATCACAAGGCTTTCGGCAAGATCCTCGGGCCGGTGCTTGAGGATGTCTTCGTCATCGACTACTGGGCGAAGGAGTGAGCGGTGATGGGTGTGCGGTGATGGGCGAATGCAGCCAATTGCGGTGGACGGATCACCCATCCCCACTTCCGAGCCCTGCGCGCCTATAGTTCCTCCGTTCGGTTGAACGAGAGGAGCAGACCCGTGTTGGATGATGGCAAGGCATCGGACAGTGTGGATGTGGCGGTTATCGGCGGCGGTCCGGCCGGGGCTACGGCGGCCACGTTGATTGCGCAGCGGGGCTATTCCGTTCGATTGTTCGAGCGGATGAGGTTTCCGCGTTTTCACATTGGCGAATCGCTGATTCCGGCGACCTACTGGACGCTGAAGCGGCTGAACATGCTGCCGAAGATGAAGGCGAGCCGTTTTGTCAAGAAGTGCTCGGTGCAGTTCGTCAATCAGCACGGAAAACTCTCGGAGCCGTTCTACTTCACGGACCACAACCCGCACGAATCTTCGCAGACCTGGCAGGTGTTGCGAAGCGAGTTTGACGAGATGATGCTCAACAACGCCCGCGAGCATGGGGTGGACGCGCGGGAAGGCGTGCGCGTTCGCGAGGTGATCTTCGAGGGAGAACGCGCCACGGGCGTGCGGGTTCAGAACGAGGACGGCGGCGTCCATGAGGTGGCGGCCAGAGTCGTGATCGATGCCAGCGGGCAGACCGCGCTGATCGGCAACAGACTCAACCTGCTGGTGAAGGACTCGGACCTGAAAAAGGGAGCGGTCTGGACCTACTGGAAGGGCGCGTATCGCGATGCCGGCCGGGATGAGGGGGCCACGCTGGTGTTGCAAACCAAGGGAAAGAAGGGCTGGTTCTGGTACATTCCGCTGCACAACGACGTTGTGAGCGTGGGCGTCGTGCGCGGGTTTGAGGAACTCTTCGCGGGCAACCGCGACCACGAGACCATCTATCGCGAGGAACTGGAGAACTGCCCTGAGGTCAAGCGCCGCGTCAGTATGGGAACTCAGTGCGACAGATTTTACGCCACTAAAGACTACAGTTATCGTTCCCGCCGGTGCGCCGGCGACGGCTGGGTCCTGGTGGGTGACGCATTTGGTTTTCTTGATCCGCTCTATTCATCAGGAGTGCTGCTGGCGCTGAAGGGCGGCGAACTGGCGGCGGACGCGGTCGTCGAGGCGCTGGCCGCCGGCGATGTTTCCGCTCAACGGCTGGGGAAGTGGGGTCCGGATTTCTGCAAGGGCATGGACCGCATGCGCCGTCTGGTGTGCGAGTATTACGACGGCTTCAACTTCGGGCAGTTCGTTCAGAAGCATCCGAAATTCAAAGGACATCTGACCGAACTGCTGATAGGCAATCTGTTCGATGAACGGGTCGGCGAGGTCTTTGGGCCGCTGGATGAGATGAAGGCGGCTATTCCCGCCTGATGGAGCGGTCCTCCCGATTTGGAGACGAATTCCGCACTGCGCGGCGTTCCACGGCTATTTGATCGCCCATTCCCAGATGCCGCTCGAGAATCCTGCGGGCAGTTGCACTTCGAGCCGCATCGCGGAGGTTGTCACGGGCGTGAATGTGACGCGATTGGATTTGCCCTTCTCAACACCATATGCCGACGCAACCTCCACGGGTTTCCATGTGCCGTCGTCGGCCATGTAGAGCAGGCGCCAAGAGGTCGGAATACGGCATTCACCCGAGCCGGTGTCGTCGAACCAGAAGACGGTCGCCTCGGAGACTCTGGCCGGGGCCTTGAAGTCGTATTGCGCCCACTCCAGCGTGCCTTTGTGGGGCCAGAAGTTGAAGTTGGGCACGGAGAAATCCGTGGGATTCTGCGGAAGGGCCTGGTCGTTCAGACAGGCCGGGTCGATGCTGTTGCGATGGAAGGACACGGTGACTTTACTCTGCGACGCCAAGGTCGGCATGGGCCGGAGACGGGCGGCCTCGGGCGTGCGGGCGACCCACACCTGCATCGGCGAGTTGCCGCGGTTGTTCCAGAGGTGATAGGGAATCATCGTCAGATTGGCCGGTTTCGTGGTGATCTTGTCCTCGGCCACCCGCTCGGCACGCTGGGCATCAGTCACGGTGAGGACGACCGTTCCGCCTTGCGGATCCTTCCGCATCTCGGCCTTGACCACAGCATTCTCGGGGATCACGGCATCGAACACCGAGCCGTCGTTGTCGATGCCTTCGAGGCAATAGACCACCGGCCCACGTTCGAGCGCAACGCGGTTCTTTGTGGCGACGATGTTCGCATGGCCGGCCACGCGACGAACCACCATGGGCAGGTCGATGCTCACAACATCGCCGGCCTTCCATGTGCGAGTGATGCTCACGTAGCCGCGTTCGGGCCTGGCGACGACCTTTTCGCCGCCAACGCTGACCGACCACGTGACCGGTTCGGCGTTGTCATAGGTGTACAGATCGCTCGGCACCGGCCGGCCATCGACCCAGCCGGGAATGCGCACGCAGATGGTGAAAGCCGCCGGCTTGTCGGGCGAAACCGTGAGCTTCACCGCGCCATCCCAGGGATACGCCGTTTCCTGTGTCAGGCTCACAGCGACGCCATTGACCTTCGTTGTCGCCTCGCTCTGGGCGTAGAGGTTCACGAACACACGGTCATCCCGAATCGCATAAAAGTACCCCGTCAATGCGGCCATGGTCCGCAGCACGTTCGGCGGACAGCACGCACAACCAAACCACGGCGCCCGGCCAGCGTGACCGTGGTTGTTGGCCGATTTGCCGTCGTATTCCAGCGGGTTGGGGTAGAAGAAGCGATCGCCCGAGAGCGACACGCCACTGGGAAATCCGTTGTAGAGCGTGCGTTCAAACACGTCCATGTACTTGCCATCGGCATCCAGCAGGAACATGCGATGGTTCCACATCAGGAAGGCGATGGCGGCGCAGGTTTCGTTGTAGCAGTTATTGGGCAGCTCATAGTCGTTGCCGTAGGCTTCGCCGGCCGCCCGGGCCCCCACGCCGCCGGTGATATGCAGCTTTTTGCTGACAACATTCTGCCAGATCTTGTTGATGGCATTGATGTAGGATTGATCGCCCGTGAGGGCCGCCACGTCGGCCATGCCGGCGTACATGTAATTGGCCCGCACGGCGTGACCTACGGCCTCGGTCTGGTCCACCACGCGCAGGTGCCGCTGGTTGTAAGAATCCTGATTGGGACCGCGCACGTCAAGGAAGAACTTGGCCAGATTCAGATAGCGCTTATCGCCGGTGACGCGATAGAGCTTGGCCAGTCCCATCTCGATCACCTGGTGCCCTGGTGCGATGCGGAGTTCGCCCTTTCCGAAGTCCTTCCAGACGAGGTCGGCGCTTTTGATGCAGACATCGAGCAGCGATCGCTTGCCCGTGGCCTGGTAATGCGCGACGCCGGCCTCGTACATGTGCCCGATGTTGTACAATTCGTGGCTGAGGCTTGGGTCCTTGAGCCATCGCTTCTGGTCGATCCACTGGTGCGCCGGCGAATCCGGGTGCATGGTGCGGAAAGTGTAGATGTAGCCATCGGGTTCCTGGGCGGCCGCGATCCGGGCAATGTACCCGTCGAGACGTGCCTCCAAGGCCGGGTCTTTCTGGATGCTTAACGCAAAAGACGCCCCCTCGATCGCCTTGAAGACATCGGAATCGTCGAACGGATAGATCGAAGGTGGCTTGTTCTGGAATGTTGTCTCGCCGGCCGCCCGGCGTTTCATCGTTTCGGCCGCCAGGTCGAAGTTCTTGATGCGATTGGTCACCTCGCACTGCTGGAAGGCATAGGGCACCGTGACAGTGCGGTTGACCTCCTGCTTGGGTCGCCAGAATCCACCCGTGATGCGAACGGCCGTAAATGGCACCGGCTGCACCGGATAGTCAGCGGCAATAGCCCCTAGTGTGATGAACATGACAATAATGGCGTCAACGCACTTTCGCATGGTCTACCTCGGTAAGTTGGGATATTTGGTAACGCAGGAAGGAACGACAGTCCAGTGGAGCACGTTGGCACACCACCGAGTAAGTCGACGGTGTTAATGCAGAAAACACTGTCAAGCCCCCAATCCTGACGCCAATTTCGATGGCGCGGTCGCAACCGATACCTTGGCCGAGATGAGAGTTCATCTGGGCGATAGCTTGGCCGGTCCAACCCGGTCGGCGACCGCTACAGGGTCTTCAACAGCCAAGACTCCGGCCAAGCCGAAGCCCGCCCCCGCCAAGATCAAGGACCTTCCTTCCCGCCGCGCCAACTCCAAGCCGGTCCGGAGGCACGTCAAGCAGTGAGGCCGCATGGGACTGGGCGCGGCAAATGGCACACAACGCAGCGCTCGCCTGGCGAGACCTGCTTCAGTCCCGAAGTGGAAGCGTATGATTCATCCGTAGTTAGAGTAGATCATGTCGTGCGGCTCGACTTAGGCGACATTCATGGGCACCGATGGCCAGACGATGGGTGTTTTCGTAAACCCATATGCGGGAATAACTTGGCATGAAAAAGCCCATCCGGCAAGGATGGGCTGAGCATGCGCCATTTAGGACTTGAAGACAACGCGGAAGGCAGGATTTCCCGGCAGAAACCGCAAATTGTCGATTCCGGCGCACCCAAAGCGTCACCCGCACTATCACCGCCGATGCCCGCCGATGCTGATTTGGCAACGATTGTTGCGTACTGGCCACGTTTGGCAACGGCGATCAAGGCCGGCATTCTGGCCATGGTCCGCGCGGCCGCTGGCGTCGATTCCGGCGAGCCGCCAGCGCCGACGGCCCGGAAGGCTGGCGATGGCGCAAAGATGCGGCTGGCTTCGACTGGTGACGACGATAAGGTATGATTGGGCCATCGGGCGGGCGCCGACGGGCGCCCATGCGGTCTTGCGGCGGGTGGGTCCTCACCTGCTCCGCCCGCCGCGAGGCCCCCCGAACTCTTGAAAGCAGGTGACGCGATGCCCGAATCCCCATTGAAGCGACCTTTCACGGCGGCCGAATGGTTTGTAGACGGCGTCAGTTGGCTAATCAATCGACAAGCGACATGCGCCCGTGGGCGATGCGGTTTCGAGGACGTTATCGAAGCGTGGGCAGACGTTCAAACGCGGTGGGTTGCCATCGCGGACGACCCCGCGTTCGCCGCTGATGCCCGCGAACTCGCCGAGCGGGTTGGCGGACAATCCGCGGACTCGCCGCGAGCGGCGCCGCCCACCGGCGCGAACGCCTTGCGGGTTCAAGAACTCATGGTGAACATCAAAC
>CAYSSA010000050.1:14851-17093 GCA_964433485.1 uncultured Tepidisphaeraceae bacterium
GCGCTGCGGCGGCCGGGCCGGTGACGAGTGCAAAAAAAAGCTGGGGGAAGAATCGTCGAAAATCGCGGCATCAAAACGTAACGTCCGCACAACTAGAGGCGTTGAAAGTGGTCGGGGAATGCAACCAGAATTTCGCCGAGGCCGCTCGCAGACTAAAGAAGGACCCCAAAACAATAAGACAACTCTATGCTGCCGGGCTACGCAACGCCGGGAAGCTGGCACGTACGTTGGTCGGCAAGCCGGTCAAACAGGCTGCGCCGACCGATGCGCGCGGCCAGCTGGACGTCGCCGGGGACGACGATGGCCCGGCCGCCTTCGGTGGCCGAAACGCGGCGGGGACGGAAGACGGGCGTGTGGCCCCGCGGCCCCATGTCCACCGGAAGTGGAAGTAATCGGGGGTGGTTCGGGGGTAGCTAACGGGATAGTTAAGGAAAATCCTGCGATTTTCTTTTTGTTGGGTTTCAGCGAGAAATCCGAGCTTCTCTGCGCGTTGTCGGGGGTATCAAGCTGGCTTAATACCCCCGCGCCGCGGGATTAGTATGGCGACGAAGAATCATACATCAGCAGAGCGGCGGGCTCTGGCCAATCTGGCCAAAGCGGCCGCGCGGGTCCTGGCGATGCAACAGCGACGAAACCGGGCGGTGACGCCGCGGCCGAAGGGGGTGACAAATGCCCGCTGAAACCGCCATTCCCGAATTATTAACAAAGTCATTGATCCGCCGGCACTTTCTGCCCATCGGCGAGCGGACGCTGTGTCGGTGGGTGAGCGCCGGACAATTTCCCAGGCCCGACATGCGAATTAGCGGCAAGGCGCTGTTCTGGAAGCGTTCGACGGTCCAAGCGTGGATCGACGCCGGCGGCGCGGTGGGCGTGGAGGGTGAGCGATGACCACGAAATCGCGATGGACCAGGGTGAGTAAAGCGAGCCCGTGCCCTATATGCGGTAAGGCCGACGCCTGTACGCTGTCGCCCGATGGCAACGTTTGCTGCTGCAAGCGGATCGAAGCCGGATCGTTCAAGACGGCGAAGGGCGGCTGGTATCTCCACAACGTGAACGGCAACGGCGGCAACAGCGACAATGGGCGACGGGATAACGGGGAGTTGTCCAGAATCCGGGCGGCAAACGCCGAGGCCCACAAGGACAGGCGGACTTTCCCGACGGCCGAAGCGGCGATTGCGGCCGCTGCGCGGACCGTGGAAGGCGGCGTCCTGTCGGCAACGTGGATATACGCCGACGCCGACGGCCGGGAAATCATGCGGGTTGCCCGGTTCGACACCGGCGACGGCCGCAAGCAATTCCGCCCGGTTCATCGGGCTGGCGTGGACGGCTGGAAGATCGGCGATCCGCCGGGACAGCTTCCGCTGTACAACTGTCGGGCCCTTGTACGAAATCCCACGGCAACAGTTGTCGTTGCAGAAGGCGAGAAGTGCGCCGACGCCGCGGCCGGGCTTGGCTTGCTGGCGACTACATCGGCCCACGGTGCGGAGAGTGCAAACCGAAGCGACTGGCGGCCCCTGGCCGGCCGGGACGTGGTGTTGTTCCCCGACACCGATGCGCCGGGAGAGAAGTACTGCCGTGATGTGTGCCGCATTCTCTTGCAGTTGAAGCCGCCGGCGACGGTGCGAATCCTGCGGCTGCCCGGGCTGGGCGAGGGCGAGGATATCGCGGATTGGATCGAAGCCCGCGACGCCCAGGACACGGCGACGATCCGGGCCGAACTGCTGCGACTGGTTGGCGGGGCAACGTCTGTGGACCGCACGGAATTGCTGGGCGGGCTTGTGACACGATGCCTTGCGGAAGTCGAGGCGGAAGGAATCTCCTGGCTCTGGCCGAATCGGTTTGCCCGCGGCAAATTGGCGCTGATCGGTGGGATACCCGGAGCGGGTAAAAGCTGGCTGTCTCTGTACATCGCCACCGCCATATCGCGCGGCTGGCCGTGGCCAGACGGGAGCGGGAATGCGCCCCTGGGAAACGTTCTCATCGCAAATGCTGAAGACGGCGCGGCCGACACGATCAAGCCCCGACTGCTGGCGATGGGCGCGGATTGCAGTCGCATCCACGTTCTGGATTGCGTTCGAGTGGCAAGTGAAAACGCCACGGCTGAAGTTGGCTTCACCATTGCTCATGTCGCGCAACTGGAGCAAGCATCCGAGCGTATCGGCGATCTCGCCGCCATCGTGATTGACCCGATCAGCGCTCATCTTGGGGGAGTAGATGAGCATCGCAACGGTGAAGTCCGCGG
>CAYSSA010000050.1:17103-18464 GCA_964433485.1 uncultured Tepidisphaeraceae bacterium
AAGCCGCTGGCTCAATTTGCGGAGCGGCGAGGCATCGCGATTTTAATGGTGACTCATCTCTCCAAGGGCGGCGGCACAAACGCGGTTCATCGGATGATCGGTTCAATCGCCTTCGCCGGCGCTGCCCGATCGGTCTGGATGGTTGCGAAAGATCCCGCGAATCCGAGACGCCGGCTTATGCTTTGCGGCAAGTGCAATATCGCGCCCGACGTGGGCGGGCTGGCGTATTCGATCGTGGACGGCAGTATCGCGTTTGAATCCGAACCAGTGACGCAAACCGCCGACGAGATTCTTTCAGAAGAAACACATCGCGGGCCGGAGCCGGAGGCCAGACAAGCGGCTGAGGCCTGGCTCAAGGATTTACTGGCCGCCGGACCCGTGCCTTGCGGCGACAAGGAAAACCCCGCCCCCGAATCGGTTCGCGCCCTGGCGAAAGAAGCCGATATCTCATGGCGCACGGTTCGCCGCGCGGCCGATCGGCTGGGAGTCCGAAAAGAACGCTGCCCGTACACGAAAGCATATTTCTGGAGGTTGCCAAAACAGGGTGGCCAAGTTGGTTGTCCAAGTGCCTCTAAAGGCGTGAAACCTGGCCAACCTGGACAACCAAGCGATTTCCCGCAGGAAACCGGGGGGAAGGTTGTCCAAGAGAGGGAGGGTGTCCAAGTAGTTGTGTTCGGACAACCAGAATCCACGTACAGGGAGGATTATGCCCAATGACTGGCGAATCATTTCTGAAGTCCGCCCTTCGCCAATGGCGAATCCGCTGTCGGCGGATCGAATTAATGCCAGACCGACCCGAAGGCCCTTCGAGGCTGGGCGACGCCATGGCGGCCGAACTGCTGCGACTGGCGGCCGCCGACCGTGCGCGCCCCCGTGGGAACTAGATTCAAACGCCGGCCACTGCCGGAAAGGACTATTATGACCGATCAACAACGCTTGAATGAGATTTTCAACAAAATCGCCGCGATCGACAGGGCTTTAGACTCGATAGAGGGCCGCCGGCCAGCGTATACGGGGCCAATCAAGTTGCGGCGCAAGGCGGATGTCTTCGAGTGCGCCGACGCTGCTGCCCGCCTGTGCGGCGACGATCCGCGGCGTGCAAACATCACGTTTGTGATGTGGCAGACCGCGAATGGCGGAGCCGAAACCATGGACTCCCCCTGGCAACCATGACTGGAACACCCCAAAACCGCCGGCTGAATCCGGCAGAAAGTGATCATATGGCTACGTTCATCGAGAAACTGAAAGCGAAGTTTATTCAACGGCACGGTGATGCCATCGGCGTTTACCGCAGGCTGGTCGGAAAACTGGCCTTCGGCAGCGAGTTGTCGGCCGCCGACGCGCAGCGGCTGGAAAGCGCC
>CAYSSA010000050.1:18479-22267 GCA_964433485.1 uncultured Tepidisphaeraceae bacterium
CATCGCCGAGCTTGGCATCGGCCCTGCCGACGTCGAGAACGACCTGGCCGCGCTCCGCCGCGAAGCCGAGTTGACGGCCGCCGCGGAGGACACCGAAACACTGCGGGCTGCGCATCAGCGGGCGCAGCAGGCCGCCGAGGCGTTTGACCGCAAGCGAAACTCCGCGCTCGAGGAAATTCATCGGCGGTTCTCGCATGACGAACTGAGCAAGGCCCTGGCCTCCGCCGGGCGAGACATGGAGCCGGAAAGTCGGAAGGTCAGCGAGGCCGCGCAGGCTGCCCGCGCGAAATTTCAACTGGCCCAGGCCGCGCCGGCGCAGCTTGCTGACCTTCGGCGTCGCCACAATCGCCTGTGGGATACGCCGACGGAAAACGAAATCCTTTCCGCGCCAGCGGCCCCCGCGACGTCGCCCGGCATGCCGGTCACGCCAAAATGGACCGCCGATGCGCCGACTGCCGGCGAACTGGTGCAACAGTAGCTTGACCGCGAGCCGCGCCGGCGTTCTCGGGTTTCGCGTCGGCGCGGTTCAACTTTTAATTGCGCGACGGAAACGCGTGTTTTTCATCGTCGGCGCACGAAAGGGGCCGCACGCGGTTCGGCTTACGCGCCTTAGAAAAGCGACCCCCCCTACCCCCTGGCCGCCGCCGGGGAGAAAGCGACTAGGAACATGAAACGACGACAACTTATGGTAGATTCAGAACTTCCAGTGGATACAGAATCAAAGTTTGCCCCGCCGCCGGGATTGTCCAAGAAGTCCCGCGCCTTGTGGGCGGCTGTTGTCCCGCGCCGTGCCCGGAGTCCTGAAAGACTGGCGTTGCTGCGAGTGGGGCTGGATGCGCTGGACCGCGCCAATGAGGCCCGCGAAGCTATCGCGAAGGAAGGCCTGACGTCGACGACGACAACGACGGGCGCGCGGCATATTCATCCGCTGTTGAAAGTGGAGCGCGACGCGCGCAACCAGTTTATCGCCGTTTGGAAGAACCTTAATCTGGAGTGGAACCAGAATATTGACGGCCGAACACCGGACCGACAAGGCCAATAGCCGGCATTCTGGCGAGTCCGATCCGCTGCCGAAGCGCCGGCCGCATCGCCCTGCTGGCGGAAGCATTGCGAGCCCGCGACCGCGCGACCCGGGCCGCCGATGCGATTCAACGGGAGGGACTCATCGGCCAGGACCGTGCCCACCGGCGCGGTGCATATGAACCCGCTGGTGAAGTTGGAGCGCGAATCGCGCGACGCCTTTGCCAGGATGTCGCGTACCCTTGGACTGGATTGGGACGCGCAAATCGACGGCAAGACTATGTATTTCTGAGGCTGGGGCGGTGCGTTGCCGCCCCGGCTTTTCCAATACGGCGAATCCTGGCGCGTCGAAATCAGAGGCGATCAGCAGGCCGACTCGCCATGGGATCGGCCGCCAGCGTGCAAGCTATTGGGATTTCTGAAGCGTTTGAACCGTCAGAATGAGGCGAACCCATGCGGTATCTCGAGTCCACCCTGGCCGCCGCCGCGGAAATCGAGGCGCTCGAGGCCATCGACCGGCTGACGGCCCGGGAACGGCAGGTTGCGGCCGACATGCTCCCACCGGGCGCGTTGACGATCCAGCAAACGGCAGCGAGGCATAACATCACCCCGCAAGCCGTCGAGGCCATCCGGGTCGAGGTGGAGCGATTGCTGAACATCCAGCTCGTTCCGCCCACCGTGGCGACCGCAACGCCGAAGCCGTTGCCACCGCCGCCGATGCCCGAGCCGGCCGAGCCGGAAATCGCCGAGGCTATGCGTTGGATGGCTTCCAGTGAATCGACCGACGAGGTAAGGTGAACCCATGCGAAAGACATCAGGCATTGTTGCGGAACTGCGGGCGGAAATCGCCAGGGCGGCTGGGCTGGCCCTGCCCGTGCCGGCGAGAATCGCCAACGGCGCCACGATCCCGCGATTGGATACCGCCGCGAGAAGGCCATGCGGGCCGTGAGCGATCTTATTCCCGATATGCGGCGACGCGGTGAGGCTGGCGAAAGCCTTGCAACCATTGCCGCGGCGTTGAATCTGGCCGGGCACAAGACGACGCGCGGATGCGAATGGAAGCCCGGTACGGTCAAGATGGTTCTGGACAGAGTGGGCAAGTAAGAATCGTTTCAGCGAGCAGGTGAACGAAAGGCAGGTGAATCATGGCAAGCGTCTTCAAGCGGACCCGTTGGGTGAATGAGAACGGCGAGAAGGTGCCGAAGGATACGCCCGGCGCTAAGCAGGTTACGTCTAAATATTGGATCGTCAAGGTGTACATCAACGGCAAGCCCAGAATGTTCAAGGGCTACACCGACAAGGCCGCCAGTCTGCAAATGGGCGCAAGGATGGAACGCCGGAAGGCCCAAGGCGAGCAGGGGCTGATTGATCCGTTTGGCGAGCACCGCAAGCGGCCGATCCTTGAACACATCGAGGACTGGCTGGCCGATGCGCGGGCCAAGGGACGGGCGCCGCTGTACGTTCACACACTGGGCGCGCGCTTGCGCCGGATGATCGAAGACAACGGGTGGAAGACGCTGGGCGATATCACGGCTGACTCGTTCTGTCGGTGGCGGGAAAAGCCCGTTGTCGAGCATCATGCCCAAAGCGAGAACAGAACAGTCGGGCCGGGCACCCTGAATCAGTATTTTGAGGCGCTGCGGACGTTCTGTATATGGTGCGTTAAACGCGGCCGTATGGCCAGCAATCCCGTGGCCACGGTGGAGAAGATCGACGAAACCAACGATGTGCGGCGGGAGCGGCGGGCGGTCACCGATGACGAAATCAACCGGCTGCTGGCCGTGGCCCGAGCCGATCATGGGCTGGTGTATCGGTTCATCCTGGCCACGGGCTTGCGGCGGAAGGAACTTCGGGAACTGGAATGGGGCGACTTGCATCTTGACGCCATCCCGGGCGCCTACGTTGCCTTGCGGGCGCAGTCCACAAAGGCCAGACGGGGCGAGTCTCTGCCGATCCGCAAGGATTTGACCGAACTGTTGCGCCAGCATCGCGGCGACGCGGAGAACTCCGATCCCGTCTTCCGTTCCATCCCCTCCATGCCGAAGCACAAGAAGTACCTGGCCGCCGCTGGCATCCCCTTCGAGGATGAACAAGGCCGGCGCTTCGACCTGCACGCGCTTCGCATGCAGTTTATCACGGGATTGAACCGGGCTGGCGTGCCGATCCGCACCGCGATGGCCCTGGCCCGGCACACCGACGCCAAGTTGACGCTGCGGACGTACACCGATATGGGCGTCTTCGACCTTGCCGCCGCCGTTGAGAAGTTGCCCGCCGTGGGGGTGCAACCCGCCGCCGCCGTGGCCACGGGCACCGATCCGGGCACTCCGGCCGATGCTGGGCGCACCTTTTGCGTCACCTACCAACAGGCTGGATTAGGGCATTGTAAGGCGGTCATTGGCGAAACCCCTACCGTAAACCAAACGAGCGTAAACCCTGTAACTGGCGGGAATTGGCAAACAAAAACCCCCACCGGCGAAGGCGGGGGAACAGTGCGCCATTTAGGACTTGAACCTAAAACCCGTTGATTAAGAGTCAACTGCTCTGCCAATTGAGCTAATGGCGCTTCATAGCTGTGCGGCGTGCAAAGTCGGCCACCGCCAAAGCCTCGCGGACTGTCATCCAACGAGACCTGCATTATACGAATCGCGACGACCGCTGCAAGAGCGCGGCAAGCTGTGCAGCGCTGGGTCGCTGTAATCCCGCCGGGGCGCGGCCTGGGTGCTGTGCGGGCCTGCCGGACGCAGGCGCAATCCGGGCGCAGCCGGCGG
>CAYSSA010000051.1:0-3636 GCA_964433485.1 uncultured Tepidisphaeraceae bacterium
ACTGGAGCAACCGACCGGCCTATGTGAACTGAGACCCGCGGATTCTGTCATGCACCCGAGCCCGCGCGTTTGCCAAGGAAGCGATGCGTCGTTGCTGGTCCCAAGCCGACTAAGTTGCCTGAGTTGTGAAACCTGCGGCCGTATAGCCAAGCTCGGTGATGGCGTCGATGAGCTCGCGCACCTTGACAGCGGCGGGGTTGAAGATGATCGACGCCTGGGCTGAAGGGAAATCCACCTCGCACTCATGGACCCCAGGCACAAACTGGAGGAACTTCTTGATCTTCTCCTGGCAGCGGTGGCAATGCATGCCCTCGATCCGAACGATCAGGAGTTGGTCTTTGGCCGATTCGGTCATTCAACATCTCCGGCGAACGACTTGCCTATCCTAGCCTCCGGCGGTCCGGTACTCAAACCGGTTTGACCATTCTTGACCACCTGAGCAGCGCGTACTATCCTACCCGACTCGCCGCCGCTCTCTGAGCGGCGCGGGAATGAGATTGTGACAAAAGGCACGGACCCGAAGCGAGGCCTGACAATGCCGACATCTTCCGACAGCCAGTGGGGCAGGTTTGCCGGCCTCGGGCTGGAAATGGCGGTGGGTGTCGGACTGGGCTATCTCGTTGGGCATTGGCTCGACGCGAAGTACAACTGGAACTCCCGGGCTGCGATCATCGGCACCTGCATCGGAATAGCCGGTGGGATGTATCTGGTGATCAAGCAGGCCATCCGGTTGAACAAGGACTAGCTCGATATGCCCAGGCTGATCTGGCTCAATCCGCTGCTGTTGGTTCTGTTTGCGGGCGCCGGTTGGCTTGCATGCAAAGCCGTTGGGTCCGGACAACAGTTGAAGTGGATGCTGCTGGCAGCGGCGGCTTGCGCCCTGTCCAGCTCTGCGGGTTCGGTGCCGCTGGTTCTGGCGCGACAGGCCCGGCAGTCCGCGATGATACAGGCGGCGCTGGTGGCAACGCTCTTGCACATGATGCTCGGCGTCGCATTGGCCGCGGTGACGATCTTGGCGTTTCATCCGCCGACGTCGTTCGTGCTCTGGCTGGCGTTGTTCTTCTGGGTGACGCTCAGCGGGCTGGTTGTAATGTGCGTGAAGGCCGTGCGGTCGGCGCCCGTCGCCGACGGCACAAAGTGATAGGGAAGGAACGACAATGATCTGGCTGGCTTCCAGCGATCCGCTGTCACACGTTGTACGTCACGATCTGCCGTTGCATATCGGGCCCATTATCGTGAGCAACCAGATGCTGATGGCTGTCGTCGCCGGCGCGATCATGCTTGCTCTGTTTCCGGTCATCTTTGGAAAAGTCCGCCCCGAAGCCCCAAGCGGGCTGCGCAATTTCTTCGAGACCATCATGGAGTTCCTTCGTGCGGAGGTCTTCCGCCCGGCCCTCAAGGAACACACCGACCGATTCGTGCCATTTCTCTGGACAATCTTCTTCTTCATCCTTTTCTGCAACCTGCTGGGCCAGATTCCGATTGCCGAACTCATCACCCTGGCGACAGGCAAACAGTCGCACATTGGCGGCACTGCCACGGGCACGCTCACAACCACCGGCGCGCTGGCGGCGTTGGCGTTCCTTTTCATTCACTTCAATGGCATCTTTCAAGTGGCTAGATCGCTGATGGACGGAACCTACGGCCATCACGCCCACCACGAGGAACCAGCCCCGGCCGCGGGTCACGCACCCCAGGGCCACACCGCACACGGCGATGCATCTGATCTCCATCACCCCGGCCATGCCCAGGCACACGCGCCCGGCATGGGGCTGGTCCCCGCCGCTTTAATGGCTGTTCCGCTCTATCTCTGGAATTTCGCGCCGCATCCGTTCAAGCCAGGCCCCGGACAGCCTTCAGTTCTGTGGATTGCCGACATCTTCATGTGGGCAGTTCTGCTGTGCCTGGAACTGGTTGGCGCGGTGATCAAGCCGTTTGCGCTGATGATTCGCTTGTTTGCCAACATGATCGCCGGTCATATCGTGCTGGCGGCGCTGGTGATGCTGATACCCCTCACTGCCGGAGTATTCGCTCAGATTGGCATCGGTCTGCCGGTTACCGTGTTGAGTCTGTTGATTCGCGTTCTGGAATTGTTCGTGTCGTTCCTACAGGCGTATATTTTCACATTCCTGACAACGCTGTTCATCGCCAGTGCCGTGGCGCCGGAACATTGATTTGGTGCGACACGGTGAAACAAACTTCGCTCAGGCAGCCGACGCCGGGGCACTTTCAACTTAAGGTCGGCGAAGAATCATAACCCGCGTCGATGTCCGGATTCATACCGGCCGGCGCACAGTTCCGGGCAATGTCCGGATGGAGAACGTCATGCTCAATCTTCTTGCTGAAACCGTGCTGGTCGCGGAAAAGGGCCTCGGCCTGCTCGGCGCCGGCCTGGGCGCCGGCCTGGTCACCATGGGCGCCGCCAAGGGCATCGGCCATCTGGCCGGTCAGGCGATGGAAGGCATCGCCCGGCAGCCCGAAGCCGGCGGCCGCATCGGCACCAACATGATCATTGCCGCGGCACTGATCGAAGGTTTCACCTTCTTCGCGCTGGTCATCTGCCTCCAGATTGTCGGCAAGTTCCAGTAATTCGCGGAACTCAGGTCCGCGCCGGTGGCAAGCCGGCGCGGACCCTTCAAACTCCAGCAAGGATTCGCGATGCTCAAGACACTCCTGATTCTGGCAACTCTAATCGGCGCGGCGGCGTTGCCCGCAAGCATCTCACGGGCCGCCGACAGTCACGGCGCCACCGCGTCGCCTGGGGTCGAAAAAGCCCACGGCGCGGCGGCCGACGCCCATGGCGGCGATCACAAGTCCTATGGTCTGTTGCCCGATCTCGCCGACACCCAGACATGGTACGCAGCCCTCTGGGTCGTCATCATCTTCATCGTCCTCCTGGCCGTGCTTTATCCCACCGCGTGGAAGAACGTGCTGGCGGGACTTAAGGCCCGCGAGGAAGGAATCCGCAAGAACATCGCCGACGCCGAAGCCCAACGAGCCAGAGCCGAAGCCACTCTCAAGGAGTACAACCAGCAACTGGCCACCGCCGAAGCTAAAGTCCGCGAGATGATCGCCCAGGCCACCGCCCAGGGCGAGAAAATCGCCACGGACATCAAGATGCGCGCCCAGCAGGAGGTCGAGGAGATCAAGGTCCGTTCCACCCGCGAGATCGAGGCCGCCAAGAAGCAGGCTCTGACCGAGATCTACGAGAAGACGGCCGAGCTCTCTACGGCGATTGCCCAGCAGATTCTGCAGCGGCAGATCAACGTGGACGATCAGCGCGAACTGGTGCGGCAATCGCTGGCGCAGCTCACCAAAGCCAATTAGCCGGGCAGGAGAAACACCATGGCCTCCAAAGGTAAGGAAGCATCCGCCGCCCATCTCTATGCACAGGCCGTGCTCGATCTGGCGTCGGCCAAGGGCATCGACCAGGAGATCGCCGGTGAGCTGGCGTCGATCCGGCAGATCGTGCTGGACAACCGCACGTTCGGCCTGTTCCTCAAGGATCCGTCAGTGAGCGAATCGGATCGTCGTAAGGTCATCGAAACCACGTTTGGCGGCCGCATTAACGTGCTGCTGCTCCACACGCTGCTGGTGATGAACCACAAGAACCGCCTGGGGATCGTTGTGGAACTG
>CAYSSA010000051.1:3659-8740 GCA_964433485.1 uncultured Tepidisphaeraceae bacterium
CAGGAGATGCTGGACCGCAAGCTCGGCAACATCAAAGTTGATGTCACCGTCGCCGTCGCACTTGAACCTGCCATGCTCGAAGAAGTGCGACAGAGCATCAGTGCCGCCCTCAATAAGAACGCGCTGATCCATCAGAAGGTGGACGGGCGGATAATCGGCGGCCTGATCCTGCAAGTGGAGGACAAGCTCATTGATGGCAGCGTCAAGAAACAACTCGAACTGATGAAACGCAAGCTCATGGCCGCGGCGCCGTGACCGACACAGACGATCGAAAACGAACAACCAACAATCGTAAATTCCCGGAGCACTCCATGGCCATTAACGTCTCTGAAATCACCAGCGTCCTCAAGAAGGAAATCGAAGGCTTCGAGAAACAGCTCGAAGTCTCCAATGTCGGTACCGTCGTCGAAGTCGGCGACGGCATCGCCCGGATCTACGGCCTGCGCGGCGCGATGGCCGGCGAACTGCTCGAATTCGAGGGCGGCGCCATGGGACAGGTGTTCAACCTCGAAGAAGAATCCATCGGCGCCGTCATCTTCGGCAGTTGCCTGGAGATCGAGGAAGGCGACACGGTCAAAACCACCGGTCGCCTGCTGGAAATCCCCGTCGGCGACGCCGTCGTCGGCCGCGTGGTCAACCCGCTCGGCCAGCCCATGGACGGCGGCCCGGCAATCGCTTCCAGCGAAACCCGCAAGCTCGACATCGTCGCCCCCGGTATCGCCGAGCGACAACCCGTGAAGGAGCCTCTCCAGACGGGCATCAAGGCCATCGACTCGATGATCCCCATCGGCCGCGGCCAGCGCGAACTGATCATCGGCGACCGCAAGACCGGCAAGACCGCCATCGCCATCGACACCATCCTCAACCAGAAGGGCACCGGCGTTAAGTGCTTCTACGTCGCCATCGGTCAGAAGGAATCATCCGTGGCGGCCATCGTCGAAGTGCTCCGCAAACACGGCGCCATGGAATACACCACGGTCGTCGTCACTTCCGCATCCGATCCGGCGCCTCTGCAATACATCGCTCCCTACGCCGGCTGCGCCATGGCCGAGTACTTCATGTGGAAGGGCCAGCACACCCTCTGCATCTATGACGACCTGAGCAAGCAGGCCGCCGCCTATCGCCAACTCTCGCTGCTGTTGCGTCGTCCGCCCGGCCGTGAAGCCTTCCCCGGCGACGTGTTCTACTTGCACAGCCGCCTGCTCGAACGCGCTGTAAAGCTGTCCGACGCCCACGGCGGCGGCTCGCTCACCGCCCTGCCCATCATCGAAACCCAGGAAGGCGAAGTGTCGGCCTACATCCCGACCAACGTCATCTCTATTACCGACGGTCAGATCTACCTCGAACCCGACTTGTTCTTTGCGGGTGTCCGCCCGGCCATTAACGTCGGCATTTCCGTTTCCCGCGTCGGCGGCAACGCCCAGACCAAAGCCATGAAGAAGATCGCCGGCTCGCTGCGTCTGGACTTGGCCGCCTATCGCGAACTCGAAGCCTTCGCCCAGCTAGGCACCGACCTTGACGCCGCCACGCAGAAACAGCTCGATCGCGGCGCCCGGCTGGTCGAACTGCTCAAACAGGTTCAGTACAAGCCGATGCCCTTCGAGCAGGAAGTCATGGCTATTTTCGCCGGCACGCAGGGTTTCCTGGACGATGTTGCCGTTGCCCGCGTGCAGGAGTTCCAGAACAGCTTCCTGCAATACGTCGACGCCAGCGCCGCCGCTTTGCGGGCCGAACTGGCCGAGAAAAAGGAAATGACCAGGGAGATCGAAGACAAACTCCGCGCCGCCCTGAACGACTTCAAGGCCAAGGTGTGGAAGAAGTAAGTTCAGCGCCCAGCGTATCGGAAAACCGGTGCCCGAGATATTGTGGTGCGGGCCTTCGGCTTGTTTCAAGCCTCGCTCGGCTGCCGCGCCGGAACCGAGCAATACACCTCGCCCGCAGTTGCCAGCGTCGGTTCGTCAATGACTTGACGGAAGCTTTCATCAACCTTCCGCCAGTAGCCGCCGCGCGCTACTTGTACGCCTCCAATATCCTCGCGATGACCTGCGAGGTGCTTCGTCCGTCAATCAGCGGGGCCAGCGCGATCGAACCGCCGTAGGATTCAACCACCTGCCAGCCCACCACCTGTTCTTTCGTGTAGTCAGCGCCCTTCACCAGCACATCCGGCTTGATTCGCTCCAACAGCGGAATCGGCGTGTCATCGTCGAACCTGATCACGTAGTCGATGCTCTCCAGTTCCTCGAGCACGGAAATGCGATCATCCTCGGGGATGATCGGCCGTTTGGGGCCCTTGAGCTTCTGTATCGACCGATCGCTGTTCACCGCCACCACCAGGACATCGCCCTGTCGCTTGGCGAAACGGAAGTACTCCACATGGCCCAAATGTACGATATCGAAGCATCCGTTGGTGAACACGATCCGCCGGCCCGCAGCCCGATGTCGTTGCAATTCGGGCAGCAACTGCTCCAGCGTCCGCTGCTTGCCCACGCGCTCGCGATGCTCGGCCAGCAGGTCGTGGACGATCTCCTCCGGCGTGATCGGCACGCAGCCGAACTTCTCCACCTCCAGCCCGCCCGCGATGTTGCCCAGCGCCACCGCGTCGGACCAGTTTGCTCCGGCCGCTCTCGCCACCGCCAGCATCGCCAGAACCATATCGCCCGCGCCGGTGACGTCGAATACCTGCCGCGACCGCGTCGCCAGCATTCGCCGGTGCCCATCCGATGTCGCCAGATACGCCCCGTGCTTGTCCAGCGTCAGGATGACCGCTTCGAGCTCCAGGTGCTTCAACAGCCATTCGGCGGCAGGCGCATAATGTTCCGGCCCGCGCACGGGCAATCCGGTCGCCCGCTCGGCCTCGGTGCGGTTCAGCTTCAGCGCAGTCGCCCCGAAATACTTGGAGTAGTCGGACAAATTGGCCGGATCCACGATCACCGGCACTCCCCGGTCCCGGGCCATTTCGATGATCCGGCGGGTCACGGGAATCGTCAGCACGCCCTTGTGATAGTCCTCCAGGCACAACACCTGCGCCTCGCTCAGCGCGGCCGCAACCGCGGCGATCACCTGCCCGGCCGCCGCATCATCAATGGGCGAGTGCTTCTCGATGTCCACGCGCAGCATCTGCTGCGGATGTCGATGCTGGGCCGATCCCACCAGCCGCATCTTCACGACAGTTGGACGGTCGGCACATTCGACCACGCCGCCAATGTCGGCATGGCATGCCAGCATGCGCCGGCGAACTTCGCTCGCCGCGTCGTCCCTGCCCAGCACGCCGATCACCCGCACGCGCGCCTTCAGCGCCGCCAGATCCGCCAGCACCGACCCCGCCCCGCCCAGGCGATACTCCTCGTTCTGGAAATGCAGCACCGGCACTGGCGCTTCAGGGCTGAGCCGTTCGGCGTTGCCGAAGATATACCGGTCGAGCATGAGATCGCCCACGAGTGCGATCCGCGTCTCGGGCAGACGGGCGACAAGATCAATCAAGCTGCTGGACATGAGAGCGATTCTAATCGACGAAGGCGAATATGCGATACTGACTCCGGTCGCGGACTGTTCGTTATCGGCCCTGGGCGACCGTGAACGTGGGTCATGCCGCCGGATTGCTCGGCGGCCGGGAATTGGAAGGCTGTTTCTATTCCACAAACAGCATGCAGGACGGAAGTGATTCTCCGAATTACGAGAATGACCCAGCGGCGAATGGCTCAAATCGTGCCGTGGCGGCTTTCCGAATACCGGACATACGCTACCGCTTCTTCGTCCTGGCCCGGATCACCTCGACGATCATGGGCATCATCGAGATGATGACGACCATTACCACGACCAGTTCAAAATGCTTTTGCACCAGGGCGATCCGGCCGAAGTAGAAACCGGCGACAACGCACACCAGAACCCAGGCGATGGCCCCGATCACATTGTAAATGAAGAACCTCGCATAGCTCATCTTGCCGATGCCCGCCACAAACGGAGCGAACGTCCGCACAATCGGCACGAATCGAGCGATGATGATCGTCTTGCCGCCGTACTTCTCGTAAAATTCGTGGGCTTGCGCCAGGTGCTTCTTGTTCAGCAGCCAGGAGTCCTCCCTCCTGAACACCGCCGGACCGAGCTTGGCCCCGATCCAGTAGTTCGCGGCGTCGCCAAGCACGGCGGCCACAATCAGCAGCGCGGAAATCAGCGGCAGGTCCACTCCCACCCTTGGTCCGAGCGCGCCCAACGCGAACAGCAGCGAATCCCCCGGAAGAAACGGCGTCACCACCAGTCCCGTCTCGGCGAAGATCACCATGAACAACACCACATAGAGCGTGGGCATGCCGCCCACCATCTCGATCATCTTCTGCCATGCCTCGGGCTGGCCCTTGGCCATCGCGAATAGCTGTTTGAGCAGTTCCATGCGAGCTCGACTCCGTTCACGGCCTGGATTGGCCGGGTCCGGGGGTGATAACCGAGACCAGCCCGGTCCACAATGCCCCGCGACGTGGTTATAATCCTCGCAATATGTCCGACACGACTCAAAAACCCAATCCCGTTACCCACGTGGGCATCACCGAAGGCTGCATAATCTGCGGCCTTTGCGAGGATGTATGCCCGCAGGTGTTCTGCGTTAGAGATGAATCGGCGGTGGTTCGTCAAAGCGCCGAGAAGTTCTACGAATCGCAGGCCGAGAAGATCATTCAGGCGGCAAACGAGTGCCCTGTTGCCGTCATCAAGGTGCGCCGCGCCAATGATAGCGAATAGCCCGCCCGCGACACTCGCGATTACCCGCATTCTACATCACATACGCCCGCACGCGCAATCCGCGGCCGGTCAGGTGCTGGATGTGGCTCGCCAGCAGGCGGTTGATAGGGTCCGTCTGGTGTCGCGTCAGCAGCGGCAGCCGAGATACAGGCAAGCCGCTCTCCTGCATGCGCGCCAGCATGCGCAGAATGCCGAGCAGCCGGCCGTCGATGGGGCTCCGCGACGGGAATGCCGGCTCACAGTTCCGGCACAGCACGCCGCCTTCGCTGACCGAATACGAAGTGATTCCCGGCTGAGAGCCGATTTCCGCCGCGCACGAAACGCATCGTCCGAATTCCGGCAGGAAGCCC
>CAYSSA010000051.1:8750-22240 GCA_964433485.1 uncultured Tepidisphaeraceae bacterium
AAGATTCAGTTCAAAAGCGACAAACGCCTGCTCCGTTCGCGGTGACGCAAGCTGCTCCGGCAGCGACTCCAGCTGATCGAAAACGCCGGGATGGGCGTCCCGCTGCTCGAACAACAGGCCGGCCAGTTCCGCCGCGTAGAATCCGAGATACAGTCCGCGAAGCGTCGATCGGAGCGGCCGATGGCCGTCGCGCAACTTCCATTCGGTGAGCGTGGCCAGATCCTTGTCCAGGCGATCGGTGAAGGTGGCATCTCCGACATCGAGCAGGTCGATTCCGCCGCCAAACTTGCTCGATCCGTTCTTGTTCACCCGGTGCGCCCCCTTGGCGATCACGCGCAGCAGTCCGTGCCCCCGCGAGAAGAGCGTGAGCACCTGCGAGGTTTCGCTGTATTCGACCTTGCGCAGGCAGATGCACCGATCATTCACCAGGCCCATGTCGCGGATTCTATCCGCCGTTGCGGCAAAATCTGCGGGGCGACATTCCGTGCCGGACGCCCACGTCGGCCGTCCTGCCGAGGATAGTGCGAGCCGGAGGCGAAACGTGGCAGAACCGCGCCCCGTGTGATAGAAGTGACGCCAATGCCGGATGCCCCGCCCAATCAGCCGCCACCGCGGAACTGGCGCGCGACGTTGCGCCGGCTCGGCCCGGCGGGTCTGCTGGCGGCCGTATCGGTTACTCTCCCGGCGCTGGGTTCCCTTCTGGTCGTCGCCACGATTCACCGCTCCGCGCCCTGGCTCAAGTCCCAGGGGTGGCTCGGGGCCGTCCTGTACGTTCTGGCCTTCTGGCCTCTGGGGGGCTTTGCCATCGTTCCCACATGGTCCTTTTCCGCATTGGCCGGATGGGCCTGGGGCGCCTGGCTGGGAACCCCGCTGGCACTGGCGGCTTTCACCGGGGCTGCCGCCGTGGCGCATCTGTTCGGCGCGGCCGTCTGCGGCGACCGCGTCACTCTTGAGATCGAATCCCGTGCCAGGTGGAAGGCGGTGCATCGCGCCCTGGTTGGACGGGGCTTCTGGCGCACGCTGGGAATCGTCACGCTGTTGCGAATTCCGCCCAGTTCTCCGTTCTCGCTCACCAACTACCTTTTGGCATCCATCCGGGTTCCCCTCGGACCCTATCTGCTGGGCACGTTGATGGGCCTGGCGCCGCGGACTGCGGCCGTGGTGGTGACTTTCGCCGGGCTCCAGCAGTTCAACCCCGCAAGGCCCGCCGACAGCGCCGGCATCGCAGTGTCTGTTGTGGCAACGCTCGCGGTGGTTGCCGTCCTCATCGTGATCGCCCGCCGGGCTCTCCGAAACCTCGGTGACAACGCCGGCGGCTGATTCCCCCATCACTGGCCAAGACGCCGTTCCTTCATGCACTGTGAGCCATGACCAATCCCGCTCATGCGCCGGAAACAGCCCTGGCGACGCATCAGGGCCAGCTTTGGCCGACCGATGCCGCCGGTTTCGACAACGACCTCCATGTGGACCAGCAGAGCCGGGCCATTCTGCAACGGGTGGCCCAGTTCGACGGCAAACTCTACCTCGAGTTCGGAGGGAAGCTGCTGTTCGATCTCCACGCGGCACGCGTGCTTCCCGGCTACGACCCCAATGTGAAAATCCGCCTGTTGCAGAAGATGAAGAACGAGGCCGACATCATTCTCTGCATCTACGCCGGCGACATCGAGCGAAAACGCATCCGCGGCGATTTCGGCATCAGCTACGACGCCGACGCCTTCAAACTCATCGACGACCTGCGCGACCGCGGGCTGGATGTCACCGCCGTGGTCATCACCCGTTACACTGGCCAGCCCGCCGCCACCGTGTTTCAGACCAAGCTCGAACGACGCGGCATTCGCACTTATTTTCATCGACCCATCGAAGGCTATCCCTCCAACCTCGACCTCATCATCAGCGACAAGGGCTACGGGGCCAATCCGTTCATCCAGACCACACGCCCCCTGGTTGTGGTGACGGGACCAGGACCCAACAGCGGGAAAATGGCCACCTGCCTCTCCCAGGTGTTTCACGAGTATCAAAACGGCGGGAAGGCCGGTTACGCCAAGTTCGAGACGTTCCCCATCTGGAACCTGCCGCTGCGACATCCCGTCAACGTCGCCTACGAGGCGGCCACCGCCGACATCCGCGACTTCAACCTGATCGACCCTTTCCATCTCGACGCCTACGGAGAAAAAACAATCAACTACAACCGAGATGTCGAGACCTTTCCCGTCCTGCGCACGATTCTCGAGCGCATCACCGGCCAGCGCGATCTCTATCGCTCGCCGACCGATATGGGTGTCAACCGGGCCGGCTTCGCCATTGTCAACGACGCCCGCGTTCAGCAGGCCGCAACGCAGGAGATCGGCCGACGCTATTTCCGCCATGCCTGCGAATACGCCATGGGCCTGTGCGACCAGGGCACCGTCGAACGCATTGAGGTGCTCATGGAGGAACTGGGCGCCAAGGCGGAAAGCCCAAAGCCCGTGCTGGCCGCCCGGAACGCGGCCGAGGCGGCCAAGACCCATCGCGCCGACGCCAAGGGCAACAAGAACGTCTTCTGTGGCGCCGCGCTCGAACTGCCGGATGGCCGGCTCGTGGTCGGGGTCAACTCGCCGCTGCTGCACGCCGCTTCGAGCCTCGTCCTCAACGCCGCCAAGGATTTCGCCGGCATTCCCGACAAGTCGCACCTGCTCTCGCCCAATATCATCCAGTCGATTGCCTATCTCAAACAGGATGTGCTGCGCCGCAGGTCGGTCAGCCTGGACCTCGACGAGACCCTGATCGCCCTGTCCATCGCCTCGACGACCAACCCCACGGCCGCCCTGGCCATGGAACAGCTCAAACGCCTGAACGGGTGCGAGATGCACATGACCCACATGCCGACCCCCGGCGACGAAACCGGTCTGCGCCGCCTCGGCGTCAATCTCACCTGCGACCCCAACTTCGCCTCGCGCGACCTGTTCCTGGGTTGACGCATCGGCGCCAACGGACATACAACGGAGGCGGGGCTTGTTGTCGTCATTTCCAGTCGCTGTGATCTGTGCCATGCTCCATTCGCGGCCGGCCTTGTGACCGAACCGTGAGCGCCAGGATCAGTCTCACGACCATCCCGGTGGCGCGGCGGTCTTGCCCGGAAACCTGGGCGCTGCCCACTTCGAGGCCGCGGGGTATAACATCTCGCGATGACGGTACTCAATGCGCATTTTGTCGGGAAGCAGCTCGTCCTGGACGATTCTGTTCCGGAGAATCTGCCGGCGAATGCCACGGTTCGCGTGGTCGTCGAGGTGCCCGCCGGACAGAGCGCCCTCGACAGGATAGCGGCCATGGCGCGCCCACTTGCAGTGCCTCATGACTTCGCTCTGAATCACAAGCATTACGTCAACGGCGCGCCCAAGCGATGAACCTGGCGTTTCTCGACACGTTCTTCGTCCTCGCGCTGGTCAACAGCGAAGATGAGTGCCACCGCCTCGCAGTGGAGATGCGCAAGGACCACAGGCACGGCTCGGTGACCACCGAGTATGTTCTGCTGGAAGTTCTCATGCATTGACCAGCGGCTTGGCCCGGGACCTTGGCCTGCAAATCGTCGAAGCGATCCGTAACGACAAGAACATCATGATCAGCCCCGCCTCCACCGCTCTGATGGATCGCGGAATTGCGCTATTCGCATCGCGGGCAGACAAGGAATGGGGGCTGACGGACTGCATTTCCTTTGTGGTCATGCAGGAACACAATATGACCGACGCGCTGACCGCGGACCATCATCTCGAACAGGCCGGGTTTCGTGCTCTGTTGCGCTAATAGCCCGGGCAGTCCGCCCGTGCGGGCACGGAACCCACGTCACACTGAACATTGTGGTATGGTCCGGTATACGGTTGTCATTTCAAGTTCTGGTTTACCTGTTTGCTGGTTAACCAGTGACCGTGACAGATTCTCGTTGAGGCAGTGTTAACTCGGGCTAGAATTGGGCTCGATGATTGCCAGGCCGCTGATTGGTCGAGATCACAGGCCACCCCGCGAATCCGCCATGCCCGGCATATGCCGGTCATGAAGTGCCCGTGTGAACCGCACGCTTTCGCAAGAGGCGTGGCTAGTCGTGAGGAATTGTCATGCTGATTGGCCTGACTGGCGCAACGGGATATGTCGGCGGCCGCCTGGCCCCGCGACTGCTGGATGCCGGACATACGTTGCGCTGTCTGGTTCGTGATGGCCGCAAGCTCGATTCCCGGCCATGGCGATCGCGCCCCGGTGTCGAAGTAACCGAGTCGAATCTGAATGACGGCGCCCACCTTGCTCAACAGCTCCGTGGCTGTGAAGTCGCCTACTACCTTGTCCACTCCATGGAAGCGACCGGACCAGACTACGCCGAGCGCGATCGGCGACTGGCCGGCACATTCGCCGATGCGGCCCGTCGAGCGGGCGTGCAGCGCATCATCTACCTGGGCGGATTGGGAGAACTGGGCGACCGGCTCAGTGAACATCTGAGTTCCCGCCGCGAAGTCGAAAACTGCCTGGCGTCGGCCGGGGTGCCGGTAACAACCCTGCGCGCCGCGATGATCATCGGCTCGGGCTCGGCTTCGTTCGAGATCCTGCGGTATCTGGTGGAACGATTGCCCATCATGATCACGCCCCGCTGGGTTCAGACAGAGTGCCAACCCATCGCAATCCGCAATGTGCTGCATTACCTCGTCGCCTGTCTGTCAGAACCCCGTACAGTCGGGCAGACACTGGATATCGGTGGCCCGGAAGTCGTGACCTACCGCCAGCTGATGGATATCGCCGCGGCCGAGATGGGTCTTCGTCCCCGGTGGATTGTGCCCGTGCCACTGCTCACACCCCGGCTCAGTTCTCTCTGGATCCACCTGGTCACGCCTCTCAGCTACAGAATCGCCCGGCCGCTCGGAGAAGGACTGCGCAACCGCGTAGTCTGCCGAAACGACCTTGCCCATCAGTTGATGCCCCAGACCCTGTTGGGAGTTCGCCTCTCCATCTCGGCCGCACTTGGCAAGCTTCACAATGAAGAAGTGGAGACCGCCTGGAGCGATGCCGGCGTGGTCGCCGGCGATCCCGACTGGGCCGGCGGCAAGGTCTTCGTTGACCAGCGCAGCCTCGATGTCGCGGCTTCTCCGGAAGCGTTGTTCTCGGCCATCTGCAAGGTCGGCGGCGGCCATGGGTACTATGCCGCCGACTGGCTCTGGCGATTGCGAGGCGCCATGGATCATCTGATCGGAGGTCCGGGACTTCGGCGCGGCCGGCGCCATCCTAGGCAACTCCGTTACGGCGATGCATTGGATTTCTGGCGGGTGACCGATATTGACTCGCCTCGCCGATTGACCCTGCGTGCCGAGATGAAACTCCCCGGCGAAGCGGTGTTGGAGTTCCGCTTGGAACCCGCCCCGGATGCCCGGACCCGACTTATCCAGATTGCAAGATTCCGCCCACGCGGACTTCTCGGTCTGGCCTATTGGTACGCCGTGCTTCCCCTTCACTCGTTCGTGTTCAACGGCATGCTCCAAGGGATCGCCAGCGAGGCAATGCGATGACCAAGCCGAATACCGACCAGATCGAGTTCACGCGGACTGCAACGGGTACGACCCTGTTGTCAGCCTCGCTATGGCTGCCGCGACCCCGAGCGGAGGTCTTTCCCTTCTTCGCGGATGCGTTGAATCTCAACAGGCTTACTCCGGCATATCTCCACTTCAGGATCATGACGCCATCGCCCATCGAGATGCGGCCCGGATGCCTGATCGACTACCGCATCAGGCTGCACGGCATCCCGTTGCGATGGCGCACACGCATCAGTGCGTGGGAGCCCCCCATGCGTTTTGTGGATGAGCAGATGCATGGTCCCTATCGGCTGTGGATTCACGAACATCTCTTCGAAGAGGATAACGGAGGAACTCTTTGCCTGGACCGAGTTGAATACGCCGTGGCGGGCGGCTGGCTCGTGGACACTCTTTTCGTTCGGCGCGACCTGCGACGGATCTTCAGTTATCGCAGGCAAATCCTGAAGGACCTCTTCCGCATGTAATCGGCCTGTCAATGGTCCGGCCAGCCTGGCAACATCTCTCCGGCCATGCGGCCGACCTGGTCACCAAGCCACGGTCCACGTCATTCGCAGAGGCTGCGCCGGCTCATCTGCTCGTATCCCTGACCATCAGTGATTCCAGATTCTCTTTGCATGCCATTATCGTGCGACTTGGCGATCCTTCTTGGACCATGATTTGTCACGCTGACCTCGCCGCCGATTGGGGCTGCGGTTGCGCGCCGGGTTTGGTCGTTGGGTACGGCAGTCGGCCGTGATACAGGCTCAGAACCGTCTTCACCAGCGACTGCTCCACCTGCTCCAATTCCGCGAAGGTCAGGTCACATTCGTCAAACTGCCCGTCCAGCAGCCGCTTCATCACCAGTTCATGCACCAGTGTCTCCACGCGATGGGCGGCCGGGTCGGTCATCGCCCGGCTGGCGCTTTCAACAATGTCGGCCATCATCACAATCGCCGCCTCGCGCGTTCGCGGCTTGGGGCCGGGATAGCGGAACTGCGTCTCGTCGATCTGGTCGTCGCGCACCTGACCGTTCGTGCAGGCCTTGTGATAGAAAAACTCCACCAGCGTCGTCCCATGGTGCTGGGCGATGATCTGCTGTATTCCCTGCGGCAGGCGATACTCGCGCGCCATCTCCAGACCGTCCTTCACATGTCCCACGATCACCAGCAGCGAGACCGTGGGCGTGAGGTTGATGTGACGGTTCGGGCCGCCGAACTGGTTCTCGCAGAAGTAGTCCGGCTTGTGCAGCTTGCCGATGTCGTGGTAGTAGCTGCCCACCCGGCACAGCAGAGAATTGGCGCCAATGGCCTCGGCCGCCGACTCCGCCAGCGTCGCCACCTGCAGGCTGTGACTGTAGGTTCCCGGCGCCTCCAGTTGCAGCCGCCGCAGAAGCGGGTGGCTGGCGTCGGCCAGTTCCAGCAGGGTCATGCTCGTCGTCACACGGAAAGCTCTCTCAATCAGCGGCAGTATCCCCATGACAACGAACCCGGCCCCCAGCCCGGCCGCCGCCACCTGCAGACCGTTTCGCACAATCACCTCCAGGGGCGGCGCATCCATGGCGCAAACAGCCACAGCCGCCAACGACATCGCCGCGGCAGCCAGCGCCCCCACCTCCACCAGCTTGCTTCGCCGCCGCACCTCGTCGAGCATGAAGGTCGTCGTCAGCGCTCCCACGGCAAGCACCAGGAAAAAACCGATGCCCTGCCCCACGGCCGTCGTCACCAGGGCCGCGTGCAGCACCGCGATGCCCAGCGCAAAACGCTGATCGTAGGAAATCGCCAGAATCATCGCCACCACCAGCGTCGTCGCCGTCGCGTAGATCAGCAGCGGATACGTGCTGATCGCGGTCAGTTGGGCCACCAGCAGCGTAATCAGCAGCAAGCCCGCCAGCGAGATGGATCGGTACTTGTTCCTTACGATCTTCGGGGCAAACGCCGCCACATATGCCGACATCGCCAGTGCCAGCAGCACGATCACCCCGGCCATTCCCGCAAAGGCCATTGCCCGCATCCAGGGTCGCTGCGATGCCAGATGGTCTATGTAGGCGGCCTGTTCGGCCACGAGCAGCTTCCACTGCTCCGGCGTCACCACCGAACCCCGTTCCACCAGAACCGCATTCTCCGTGAAATGCCGTCGGGCCGAACCCAGGTAGGCGTTCTTCTCCGCCGCGTTGCGCGCCTCTTCGGTGGCCGCCTTGTCGTAGTCATGGGTCGCGGGCATCGTGTCCACCGTAAACGCCATCACGCTCGCCGAGAGCGGCGCCAGGAAACACTGTCCGGCCAGCGGCCCCACAATCTTCAGCAACTCCTCTCGCCTCGCCTCCGGCAACTTCTTTCCCGGCTCATAGGGATAGGTCCGCAGAAGGTCGATGGTGATCTGCGCCGGTCCGACCAGCGTCACCAGCTTCCGTTCGGGCGCCGCCAGGTCCTTGTCGCGCTGCGCATCCGGCAGGATCACCAGCACGCCTTTGTCCCGCCAGTCCGTCAGCAACCCGATGTAGCTCTGCACCCATTTCCTGTACTCGTCCATCTCGGTCTTGTCGGCGGCCAGCTTCTTCAGGGCGGTGATCGTGCCGCTGTCCAGCGCCAATTCCTTGGGCAACTGTTCCGGCGTTCGCCTCGTCGCATCCTCGGGCAGTGCCATCAGAATCCGCTGGATCTGGTCAAAGCACTTCGGATTCACCCTGTAAACGCTCGGGCACGACTCCCGCGCCTGCTGCCGCGCCTCGTTGACCCGCTGCGGATCGATCGAAAAGAACTCCACCCGCGCCGTCACATCCTCGGTCACAAACTGCTCCGGACGCACGCGCACCATCCGCTCGCGCAGCAGCGTGATCGCCATAGCCAGGAGCACAAACCCCAGTGCCACCCCCAACGCCCAGGTGATCTGCGGCGTGCCGATCGACTGCCACACCGGCGCAAGATCAGGCCGGCTCTCCCTGACCTGCTGTCGCCGCGGCTTGATTCGTCGAAACGGAAACATACGGTTCCACATCCTGACGCCGCGGTCCCGATGCCCCAGCCGGCGTGCCCGGCGGCGAGCTCTCAACCGCGTCTACTCCGGCCGCTCGTAGGCATTGACGATGTTCTGCACCAGGCGATGCCGGACAATGTCGCTGCGATCCAGCTCCACCATCGCAATGCCCTTTATTCCGCGCAGACGGTTCATTGCGTCCACCAGTCCGCTCGGTTGCTTGTCCGGCAGATCCACCTGGCTTGGATCACCGGTGACAATCATCTTCGAGTCGTGTCCCAGCCGGGTCAAGAACATCAGCATCTGCCCCGGTGTCGTGTTCTGAGCCTCATCCAGTATTATTACAGATTCGTTAAGCGTTCGTCCACGCATAAATGCCAGCGGGATCACCTCAATCACGTCGTTGACCATGAACCGTTTCACCTGCTCGAAGTCCATCATGTCATGGAGCGCATCGAACAACGGCCGAAGGTATGGATTCACTTTGGCCTGCAAGTCGCCGGGCAAGAACCCCAAGCGTTCACCGGCCTCAACCGCCGGCCTTGCGAGCACTAACCTCTTGACTTTGCCGTGTTTAAGCAAACTGGCAGCCAGCGCCACGGCAAGATAGGTCTTGCCCGTTCCTGCCGGTCCGATGCAAAAACACAGATCGTTTCTCAGCATGCCTTCGATGTAAGTCTTTTGTCCAGAAGTCTTTGGGCGCACCGCGTGCCCGCGGGCATAGACATCGATCTCGTCCGGGTCGTGACGCTCGCTGGCCACCGCCACCATTTTCAACGCCAACGAAACGTCCTCCACGCTTAACCATTCCTGGTGACGCAACTTACGTTGCATCTGGTCCAGTACCGCCACCACTTTGGCAATCTGGTCTTTGTCCCCGGTGATATGTACCTCGTCTTCGCGACCAAAGATGTGTACACCGAAGGATTCGCGCAGCATTTTCAGATGCCGGTCGGCCGCGCCGAACAAAGCCAGCTTCTTTTGGGGTTGTTCGAGACTGATGGTCAGTTGCACAATGCCGGGATTGTCCCACAAGGCGCGGTCAGTGTCGAGTCCGATAACCGCGTCACCGTTGCCGTCCCATAATGAGCAGGGCGATGGTCAGCAATTGCAGGGCGATGGCAAAGAGCAGCGTCGGCTGTACGCCTGGATCATTGCGATTGACGAATGCCAACAGCAGGGTAGCCAGTGCCACGGCCTGAACGGCGCCGGCCAGAAGTTTGCTGATGGAGAATTCGATGCCGCCGCCGCCCTGTCGCTTGAGCTCGGCGAGGATCTGTTCGAGCAGTTGTTCGGGGCGCGATGTGGAGACCATTGCCGTCTGGGTCGGCGGCTGCAACCTGGCCACGGTCCGCGCGACCGGTTCCGGCGGCTTGGGAGCCGAACCAGCCGCTCCGGAATCGGTTGGGACGGCATCTTCGGCCGGCATGTCTTGCCTGGCGGGTGTCGTCGGCTGCTTTGGCGCAGACTTGATGAAGACCTCCCGTGCGATGATGCCGACGACCTCCTGGAGCGAGTTGGCGGTGAAGTCGGGCTGGACGGTCGGCGACTTTGACGCTTCCGGCGAGGCCGGAAGGCCGGGGGCGGTGAAGAGGATGGTTCGGCACCCGGCGGCCTTTCCGGCCTCGATATCACGAGGCGCATCGCCCACAAGCCAGCAGCGAGTCAGGTCGAGTTTGAGCTCCTCGGCCGACTTCAGCAGCATTCCGGGTTTGGGTTTTCGGAGGTCGCTGTCCTGGCGATATTGCTCGATGGGCGCCTCGGGATGAAACGGGCAATACTCGTGACGGTCGATGATCGCGTTGGGGTTCTTGCCGCGCAATAGTTCGTCCATCCGTGTGTTGACGGCTCGAACATCAGCCTCGGTAAACAGGCCGCGGGCAACGCCCGACTGGTTGGAGACCGTGACCACTTTGAATCCGTACTGCCGGCACTTGGCGATGGCCTCGGCGGCGCCTTCAATGAGAACCACTTTGTTCGGATCTCCGAGATAGCCATCGCTGGCGATGAGGGTGTTGTCACGATCAAAAAATACGGCAACGCGTCTCATAGGGTTCACTTTCCGTCGGTCGCCCAATCAGGCGGTCCAATCATCCGTGCGGAATGGATTATCCCCAGTGCGTGTCGGCACGCAAATGCCGCGGACACCCGCCGAGACTTCGGCAGCTCGGCAACATCATGGGCGTTGGACGTCCCGATCGAATCCGAGTGCAGGTACGGCTCAGAGAGTATCTCCCGACGGCAAAGGCCCGAAACCACTCGGCGGCACGCGGGAAAACCAAAAGGGCATCCCGCATCGGGATGCCCTTGGAAAGCTGGCTTGGAAAGCTCTGCTTACCGGCCACGATACGAACCATGTCCACCGTAGGGAGCCGGACGATATCCGCCATGTCCGCCGCCGTAGTAGGGAGACCGGTATCCGCCGTAGTAGCCACCGAAGTATCCGCCATAGCCGTAGTAGTAAGTGGGAGCCACGTAGACGGGCGCCGGGGCGACATAGACCGGAGCGGAATAAACCGGCGCGACATAGGTGTAAGTCGGATAATAGCTGTACACCGGGGCAACCGCGTATCGCGGGGCACAATAGCCGTTGTAGTAAGAGCCGGCGAATCCGTAACCTCCGCCGCTGCTGTAGCTGAATCCGAATCCCCAGGCATCGGCATAAGCCGCCACGGGCATCAACATAAGGGCGATCAACGCGATGAAGGCTGTCTTTTTCATAACGACGCTCCTTTTCTTGTCTGGTAGCATTCTATGCCAGTTTTCATCGGTCTCAATGAGTTGCTGGCATCACCTAATCAGACAGACCCGAGTGGGCGGAGGTTAGGGTCTTACTGGACAATTGTCGAAAGTCTTTTTAAAAAATGGACTTATGGCGTGTCCATCGATTTGTCCGCCAGCCAATCCCCCGGTGCGATGCATGCCCTGAACGGGGCAATGCATGCGAACAAATGCCAGACCAAGCTTGCCCGTGCTGGTTGCGCACGCTGAGGCGGCCATGGACGCCCCATGCGTAACGGGTTATAAATTCCCATCAGTCCAAGGATTGCAACGAATGCTGTTGATTGATCGCATACAGTCGCCCCAGGACGTCAAGAAGCTCTCAATGGACGAGTTGGCGGTGCTGGCCGGCGAGTGTAGGCAGAAAATATTCAATGCCGTATCCCGCAACGGCGGTCACCTGGCGTCGAACCTGGGAGTGGCCGAGCTGGTCATTGCGCTGCACTACGCCTACGACTTTGGGCCATATCCCCAAGGCCCCGACCGGTTGCTGTTTGATGTCGGACATCAGTGTTACGTTCACAAGACGCTCACCGGGCGAACGGCCTCGTTTGAGAACCTTAGAAAACGGGGTGCGGTCAGTGGCTTCCCGCTGCCGGAAGAATCGCCTTACGATCTGTTTGCGGTTGGACACGCCGGGACGGCAATCAGCACGGCCGTCGGCATGGCTCGAGCCGACGCGGCGTTCGGGCGGCGGAACCATGTCGTGGCGGTCGTGGGGGATGCCTCGATCGTCAACGGAATGGCGTTCGAGGGTCTGAATGCGGCAGGCATGATGCGCCGGCAGTTGCTTGTGGTGCTGAACGACAACGGCATGGGCATCAGCAAGCCGCAGGGCGCGTTGGCGACGTATCTCGAGCGCGTCCGCATCAGTTCCACTTACCAGGAAGCCAAGCAGTTTGCTCACCGCCTGCTGGAGAATCTGCCGCAGACCGTGGGCAAGCCGATCGAGAACTTGTTGTATCACCTCAAGGAAGGCGTCAAGACGGGGTTGTGGCCCGGACAGGTGTTCGAGTCGATGAATCTCAAGTACCTCGGGCCGATCGACGGGCACGACATTCCGGGTCTGATCCAGACGCTGGGTGAAATCAGGGAGTTTGACCACCCGATCCTGCTGCATGTGAAGACAGTCAAGGGCAAGGGATATGAGGCGGCCCGTGAGGAACCGACCAAGTTCCACAGCCCTCCGGGTTTTGAAGTCAACGGTGAGCAGCTCGAACTGAAAAAGTCCGGGGGCAGGAGCTGGACCACCGCGTTCGCCGATTGCTGCGTCAGGCTGGCCGAGTCCGACCAGCGCATTGTGGCGATGACGGCGGCCATGCCGGATGGGACGGGATTGTCCAGGTTCGAGCGTGTTTTTCCCGATCGGTTTCACGATGCGGGGATCTGCGAAAGTCATCTCGTGGGAATGGCGGCCGGAATGTGCAAGGCCGGGCAGCGGCCGATAGTTGCGATATACTCCACATTTATCCAACGGGCATTCGACCAGATTTGGCAGGAGGTCGCCCTGAACCGTCTGCCGGTGATTCTGGCAATGGACAGGGCTGGTTATGTGGGGGATGACGGTCCGGTGCACCATGGGTTCATGGATCAGGCGTTTCTGCGACCATTGCCTGGGATGGTGCTGATGGCGCCGAGCGACGAGGCCGAACTCGAAAGGGCGATGCGCCTGGCTCTGAGTCTGGACACGCCGTGCGCGATCCGCTATCCGCGCGATGTCGTTCCGGCACGGAACCTGCACGAGGTGATCGACGAGCCGTTGCGCCGCGCGGCGACCGGCGATTGGGAACTCGGGAAAGGGCGTCTGCTTCGCGAAGGCCGGGATGCCATCATCATCAGCTATGGCGCGCTGACCGCCAGCGCCCTGGAGGCCGCCGAGAGCCTGGGCGATGACGGAATATCGACGGGGGTGGTGGATGCGCGGTTCTGCAAACCGCTCGACGGTCGCCTGATCGAGCATGCGTTGTTGACAGGCGCGGCGGTGGTGACGCTCGAGGATCATTCGCTGCTAAACGGCTTTGGTTCGGCAGTGCTGGAGTACGCCGTGGGCCGGGGACTGCCCACGGATCGCATCACGCGGCTGGGGATGCCTGATCGGCTGGTGGCCCATGCGACTCGGCAACAGCAGTTGTGTGAAGTCGGGCTGGACTCGGTGGGTATTGCCCGCGGCGTGCGCGACGCGGTCCGCAAATCCCCCACCGGCGCGCGGCA
>CAYSSA010000052.1:0-17625 GCA_964433485.1 uncultured Tepidisphaeraceae bacterium
GGTCCACCCACGCCAGACCATGTCCGCCCTCGGCCACATAGCTGCCGATGTACACCATCGCCTTGCCCGTGGGAGATCGCCCGGCCGGAACATAAAGTATGCCGCACGGCGGCGTGTGGTTCGTCGTCCAGCAACCGGTTCCGTCGGCCGTTTCCCACACCGGCTTGCCGGCGCTATAGACGGAAAACTCGTAGCGCAGGTCGATCTGTCGGTACGTCAGCCCGCGCACGCGGTATTCGCCGGGTTTCACAAACTGCCCCGGCACGTGGTAAAGCCCATGGCGGGCGGCGTCAACGTCGCGACCAAGATCGTCCAGGCCATCCCACCAGACGGTGTTGTCCCCGGCCGGGAATGCAGTTTGTGATACGAGATTCCGCACACGTTTGCCTTCGGCATCATCAATCACCAGCGTCACCAGACCGGGCTGCTTAAGCGTGAAGCGAATGGGAATCGGCGGATGATCCGGACCTTCGGCTTTGGGCAGGATGCTTGCCAGCTCCGCATCCTCCAGCGGCGTCAGCGCCATCAACTCGCCCAGCCAGACGCGTCTTCCGTCGCGCGTGTTGCCCTTAAGGTGCGGATGACCTTCTTTGGCAACCTCCGTCAGCCGGACGCGAATGGCCCGTGTGGTGACAATCTGCCCGAAGTCCAGCCAATTCACACCCAGTGCGCGCGGGTACTGGTTCTCGATGTTGTCAAACCGTCGCAGGCTCTTCCAGTCGCCAGCCTGAGCTTGGCGCGGGTGGCGATCACCCGGGCCGTCGTAGACCTGAACCTCGCAAGCGGAGAATCCGGCCCAGAGAACATTGAGCCCGCACAGCCTCACCGGACCCGACCAGGTGAGCATCACCCACTCCGGCCGCTCGGCTATGGGCTGCACGGCGCCTTCCTTGCCGTTGTCCCAGACTTGCCAGGTGCCGTTGTTGCCGCCGTCGATCAGTTTGCCCGCCGCCTCGTCGCGAGCGCTGGCGGCGACCATGGCCAGCGGTCCGAGGTTGGCCACGCGCTGCGGCAACACATATGCCCCGCCGAGCCAACCGGCGTAGGACTTGTCAGCCACATCGGCGACGTGCGTGAATCGCAGGGCTCGAGTGGCGGTTCCCGGCGGCAACAGCCACAGGGCGTATTCCTCCCGGGCGGCCTCAACCGCGCCGACCATAGAGCCCGAAACGCGCTCCGCCGCCACCCACTGGCTCTCATCGGCCGGATCGCCGGGATAGACCGCTCCGCTTCGCAGCACACTCAATCGCCCGCCCCCGCGCGCCAGTACCGAGCCAATCACGACGGGCCGGGCCAGGCCGATCCGCAGGTGTCTCGGCCCGGCCTGCTTGCTCTGTCCGAACTCCGCGCCGTTCCACTCCGGGGCCGCCGTCTTCGTCCACACGACATGGCGCGGACCGTTCTTCTCGGTCATCGGCGACTCCAGACCGTCCACCCATTGTGTGAACGCCGCCGGATCCAAGTCCGTCGCGGACAGGCTCTGCACAGCGAATCCACCGACCGGGCCTTGCGCCGGCGGCAGGGCGCCAGCGCCATGGGCGATAACCGCAATCAAGATGGCGATAATACTCGTGCGAATCATGTCGCTCCTCTCGGCCCGCCGGGAATCCATCGATCAACGGGCCCCCAAAATAGAAACGTCGGGCGACGAAGGATGTTGAAACGCCGGCGTCGCGACAGTTGGCCCCGGCAACGCGATCGCCTATGATTGCCTCTACCTCAACCAAGGAGAACCCGTGATTGCAAAGGAAATCGAAAAAGCCATCAACACTCAGATTGCCCACGAGCAGAGCAACGCGCACGCCTACCGCGCCGTCGCCTGTTATTTCAAGCGGCTGAATCTCCACGGATTCGCCGCCTTCTTCAAGAAGCAGTCGGGCGAGGAAACCGAGCATGCCGAACGCCTGCTGGCCCACCTCGAAGAACGCGGCGGAACCGTCGAACTCTGTGAACTCCCGGCCCCGAAGAACCACTGGAAATCACCCGTCGAAGCCATCAGGGCCGTCCGCGACATGGAGAAGAACACCAGCAAGGATGTCATTGCCCTCTACGAACTGGCCCTGGCGAAGAAGGACCACGCGCTGGCGGTGTCTCTGCAGTGGCTCGTCAGCGAACAGGTCGAAGAGGAAGCCTGGGCCGACGAACTCGTGACCCTCGCCGAACAGTTCGGCGACAACCCGGCCCACCTCTACATGCTCGACCATCGCTGGTCCAAGCGGGCCGAAGAGGAAGAGGAAGACTGATTCAGCAAGCACAACCGCAAACACAAGGCCCACCAAGCAATGTGGGCCTTTTTTCATTTTCGCTTGGAATGGCCCGCCGACAGCCCATGATTGACAACGACGGCCGTGGACTGTTGCGGTTGAGGCGAATCACGGAGAATCGGTCGGCAACGCCAGCGGTGTTGCTTGTTGAGCCGGCGATCCCAGGACTCCAGGGGGCTGCCGCCATGGGTGGCTGTCAACCCATATGCATCATTGTTCATGCGTGGCTAAGTCACCGTCTTTGCTCAGTTTGTCTCCGGCGATTCCAGCCGAATGTCGCACGCCGGCACGGCATTACTGGACGCTGTCGGCCGATCTGATAAAACTGCCCCACCCAGGTGGCGGGCACGGCCCGCCGACTGCACTCAAGCAAGGACAGCAGACATGATTGATCTCAAGGATCTCCGCGAAAACCCCGACAAGTATCGCCTCGGTGCTCAGCACAAGAACGTCGTCATCGATATCGACGCCATCCTTCAGAAGGACAAGGATCGCGTGGCCGCCCAGCAGGAGTTCGAGAAATTCCGGGCCGAGCAGAACGCCGCCTCGGGCGAGATCGGGCGGCTGAAGGATCCGGCCGCCAAGCAGGCCGCCATCGCCCGCGTGGGCCAGCTCAAGAGCAGCGTCAAGGCCGCGGAAGAGCGCATGAAGGCGCTGGATGCCGAACTTGAATTGTTGGCGCTGCGCGTGCCGCAGCCCGCTGACACCGATGTGCCGGTGGGCAAGGATGCGGCCGACAACATCGTGCTCTACAAGCACGGCGAGCCGCGCAAGTTCACCTTCAAGCCCAAGTCACATATTGAACTCGGCGAGAAGCTCGGATTGCTGGATTTCAAGCGTGGCGTGACCCTCGCGGGCTCGCGATCATATTTCCTGGTCGGCGTCGGCGCCGAGATGCAGGCGGCCGTTCTACGCATGGCCATGGACATGATGATTCACGAGAACGGGTTTACGCCGCTGTCCGTGCCCGTGCTGGTGCGCGAACCCGCCATGCGCGGGACGGGTTTTTTCCCGGCCGGACGCGAACAGGCCTATCGCGTGGGTGAGCCGAGTGAAACCGGTGACGACGAGCGGTTCCTGACCGGCACGGCCGAAGTTTCCCTCACCGCATATCACATCGACGAGGTGTTGGACGAGGCGAGCCTGCCGCGCAAGTATACGGCCGTCTCGACGTGTTTCCGCCGCGAGGCGGGAACGTATGGCAAAGACACGGCCGGCTTGTATCGGGTGCATCAGTTTGAAAAATGCGAGCAGGTCGTTATCTGCCGCAACGATGTCGAGGAATCCAAACGCTGGCACGAGACGATGCGGAAGTACTCCGAGACGCTTCTGCAGCGCCTGGGGCTGCCCTATCGCGTGATCCAGTGCTGCACCGGCGACATCGGCGTCAAGAACGCCTCGATGCAGGACATCGAGACCTGGATGCCCTCGCGCCAGGAACCCGGCAGGCCCGACAGCGGCTACGGCGAAACCCACTCGGCGTCGCGCCTGTACGAGTTCCAGGCCCGCCGGCTGAATCTGCGCTACAAGGGCGCCGATGGAAAGATGCGCTTCTGCCACACGCTCAACAACACGGTCGTGGCCAGCCCGAGAATACTCATCCCCATCTGGGAAAACTACCAGAATGAGGATGGATCCATCACCGTCCCCGAAGTGTTGCGCCCCTACATGAATGGCAGGGAGCGGATCGGGTAGGTCAGCAGGCGTCAGCAGTTCATTTGTGGACCAACTGAGCCCGGACGGTGTCAACGGCCCTTCTCGCGGCGAAGTCCTCACCGTGCAATGTCATGCTCGCTTTGGCCGGGAGCAGCGACGGGTTATGGCGCTTGGACATACCCTCGCAGTTCATCCTCATTTTCCGTGGCGATGAACCCATGACGAGTCCAGGAGGCCAAACACACCCGGCAGGGTCAGGCGGTGGACCTTTCGCCTGTCGGCATGCCGAGGCAAGAATACCTAACCCTGGTGCAAGAGAAGAAATGTGGCGGAGCCGCACATGTTCTCAGCAAGGTGTTGTAAATACTACATTTAGAGAAGCGTGTCGAGTGAAAAATTCACACCGATTTCTAAGCGCGCCGGGCCTGTTCCAGCGTACTATCTGTTGTAAAGAAAGGAGCAACACGAAAGGAGTAGACTATGTTCATTAACACCCTCAAGACCGGTTTTCTCTTTTTCGTCCTCACGGGTCTGGTGCTGGCGGGTGGCTATGCCATCGGCGGCCAGCAGGGGCTGGTTTATGCCCTCATCATGGCCGGAGTGATGAATTTTGTCGGATACTTCTTCAGTGACAAGATCGCGTTGATGTCCATGGGCGCTCAGGAAGTCGGCCCGGAGCACCCCTTGCACAGACTCGTTGCCCGCCTGGCCCAGCGAGCGGGGCTGCCCATGCCACGCGTGTACATCGCGCCTCACGAGGCCCCGAACGCATTCGCCACCGGTCGGAATCCGCGCAACGCGGCCGTCTGTGCCACCGAAGGCCTGCTGCGGATTCTCGACGAGAACGAAGTCGCGGGCGTCATGGCCCACGAACTGGCTCATGTCCGCCATCGCGATATTCTCATCCAGACCATTGCGGCCACCGTGGCCGGCGCCATCAGCTATCTCGGCTACATGTTCATGTTCGCCGGCGGGCGATCCAGTGACGACCGCGAAGGCGGCGGCCACCCAATCGCCGGCCTGCTGTTCCTGATACTTGGTCCCATTGCCGCCGGCCTCATTCAAATGGCCATCAGCCGCCAGCGCGAATATGCCGCCGACACCGGCGGCGCGGAAATCTGCGGCAACCCGCTGTATCTCGCCAGCGCCCTGGAGAAACTGGAGCGCTATGCGAAGGGAATCCCGCTGGAGGCCAATCCGGCCTATAACTCGATGTTCATCGTCGAGCCGTTCAACCCGATGGCTTCCGCCGCCGAGTTGTTCATGACCCACCCGCCGATGGAGAAGCGCATCATGAACCTGATCGGTCGGCCGAGCACCGGGCGGTTTGGACGGATGTGATACCCGGCCCGGCACCCTTCCTGGTTGGCCGGCGTGCATGCTGCTGATAGCATATGACCCATGAAGCGACGACAGTTCATGGGTCTTCTTGTTGGCGCGGCGGCGTTGGCGGCTGGGGGAGCGGCTTGGTGGCGATGGGGGCGAAGACGCATTCGCCGCGTCTCGGCGCCGAAACGAACCACTCCGGTTCGCACCGACGCTCCCAATATCGTGTTGATCGTCGCCGATGATCTCGGCTTCGGCGACGTCGGCTATAGCGCCGGCGCCGATAACGACGTCAGAACGCCGAACATCGACGCGCTGGCCAGATCCGGAGCGTGGTTCTCCGCGGGTTATGTTTGCGCTCCGGTTTGCAGTCCTTCACGGGCGGGGCTGTTGACGGGTATTTACCCTCAACGCAGCGGCTTTGAGTTCAATGTCAGCCCGGTCAAGGACAAATCTCTGACTCCAGGGCTTTCGGCTGATGTGCCGACATTGGCCGAGCGACTGCGGTCGGCCGGCTACGCCACGGGGATGGTCGGCAAATGGCACCTCGGCGCGGCCGGTCCGCTCAGACCCATGGCCCGGGGGTTCGACGAGTTCTTCGGATTCATCACCGGATCCCGTTCATATTGGGGCAAGTTCAAGAGGAATCGCACGCCTCTGTTCCGCGACGAGCGGCAGGTGGAAGATACCGAATACCTTACGGATACGCTGGGCAAAGAAGCCGAAGCGTTCATCGAGCGGCATCGGCATGAGTCGTTCTTCCTCTACACTTCTTTTAATGCGGTTCACAGCCCCTACGAAGCTCCTCCGGAGAACTATCTCGAGCGATTCAAGCACGTGCCCGACATGGGCCGGCGCACCATGCTGGCAATGATCAGCGCCATGGATGACGCCGTGGGGCGAATTGTGGAGAAACTGCGCGCCTGCGGCATTTCGGAAAAGACCCTGGTGGTGTTCCTTTCCGATAACGGCGGCACGGGGGGCGAAAACGGGTCTCACAACGGACACCTGCGCCGCGGCAAGGGATGCGTCTTCGAAGGCGGGGTGAGAGTGCCGTTTGCGGTGTCATGGCCCGGCCGAGTCAAGCCGCGGCGATTCGACGGATTGGTCTCGGCCTTGGACGTCGTGCCCACAGCGCTTGCGGCGGCCGGTGCGAAGGCTGACGGGTTCGACGGCGTCGACCTGTTGCCGTTTCTTTCCGGCGACAGCAATGCCTCGCCGCACGACGCGCTCTATTGGCGCTACGGAGACCGAGTAGGCATTCGCAAGGGCGCATGGAAGTGGACCGACAATGCCGAACTGGGCAAAGGCCTGTTCAATGTCGAGTCGGATCCGGGCGAGGCGCGGGATCTGAGCGATGCGCATCCTGACAAACTGAAGGAACTCCAGTCGCAGTGGAAACAATGGGCGGCGGGCCTCAAGCCGCCGGCGTGGGAGATGCCCAGAGTGAACGAAGGCCACGACGGCGACTGAGTCTCATTCTCGCCTTCCTTCGAGCGTCGGAGCAAGCAGGTTGACCAGCGCCAGGGCGATGTAGGCGCCGAAGGAGACCGAAATGTAAATCTGCGCCGCGGCCGCCATGATTCCCAGCAGGAATGCGTAGCGGGTGCGGGCCGGACGCGCTCGTGGGCAGATGCCGTGCATCGGCGCCAGAAAGAACCCCATGAACAGCAATGGGGAAGCCATCAACTCATAGTTGGCGAAGGTAATGACCGCTCCGATGTCCTCGTGCGCCCGCGGCGCCACAAGCGGGCGCCACACCGGCCCTTGCTGAGTCACTACCACGGGCACCGGCAGGATGAAGAAGCAGAGGTAGGCCGTCAGCAGCACCAGCAGCGGCACACCGGCGGGAATGACGCGGCGATGGACAAGAAACAACCCGCCGACCAGCACCGCGATTGCCGATGAAGTGCCCATGGCCGCTGGGTGTCCGCCGATCACCATGTCCTCAAGCGGAGGCATGGCGCTTCGGATAAGTCCATCGAGCGACAACCACTCGCCTTCCGTGCGCCGACCGCTTGTGTGGTCCGACAACCGGCGACTTGCAATTGACTCAAAACGCAGTGCGTCATGGCCATTGCCGACTTCCGTCTGGCGAATCCACGGCTCCTCGGTCGCGAGGCGGGCCGCTGCCGCGTCGGCAAGGTCGCCTGTGACGACATGGCTCCGGTGCAGCACCAGATGTGGTAGCAGGCCGGGATGGAACAGCGCGGCGATGATCAGGAACGTCAGCGTCAGGGGGTGGACACGCTTGCTCCCCCGGTGCCCCGTCAACCAGAGCAGGGCGGCCAGCAGCAACGCCGCCGAGGGCACGATTGTCCATCCCAGCCAGTTCTGGATCTTCGCGTCGTTCTGTGGCAGGCCGGCCAGAAGGTGTGGCGGCAGCATGAGCGCCAGCAACAGCGAAAACGCGATCAGGTGCGCATTGGTGACGCCTGCTCCGCGCGGCCCGATTTTTCGCCAGATCGCGCCGGCCCACGCCGCGCACAGCAACAACAGGGCCACCGACAGTCCGGCCCGCCATCCGTAGAGCGCCAAACCGGACGCCAGCGGAAATGCCGCGGCGATCAACAGCAACCGAATCCGCGCCGACCACGACGGCCGCCGCGGCGGCGGAAGCGAAACCGGGTTTCGCGGCGGAGGATTCATGCGATGCCATCTGTCATGACCGGGCCAGTTCAATGCCGTTGCGGCCCAGCAGTTGCCTCAGCGTGTCGGCCGCCAGCTTGAACAGGTCCGGTCCGGTTTCGCCGTGCGAATGCCCCGCCACGCGCAAGTGCGGCTCAAGAGTCACGAACCCTCGATACCCCGACTTGTAGGCGTCCACCAGAATCGGTTCGATCTTGCCGTCACCCTTGCCCGTGAGCACAACCTGTCCCGTGCCCATGACCGCGTCCTTGATGTGAATGTGCGTCGTATAGGGCTTGAGCATCGGCCAGTTGACCGCCGGATCCTCTCCCACCTGGACAAAGTTCGCGAAATCGAACGCGCAGCGGAGTTTCGGGTCGTTGATCGTCCGCATCAAATCCAGGCAGTGTTCGCCTTTGTCCCCATAGATCTCCTTTTCGTTCTCATGGACCAGCGAGACCGGTCGATTCCGGATGTACTCCACCTTGGCCCGCATTCGGCGCATGACTTCGTCACGATGCGCGCGGACATCCTGCGCGGGATCAGGCGCGTAATAGGAGAAGATGCGGATCAGCGGCGAGGAGAAATATTCGGCCAGCTCGACCGCCCTCTTGAATCGGTCGAAGTGGGCATCCCAGGATTCGTTTATCTTCACCTTGCCGATGGGGCTGCCGATGCTGATGACCCCCAGACCATTGTCGGCAAGCTTTGTCTTGATCTCTTTTCGCAGCACCTCGTCAAAATCCATGACGTTCTTGCCATAAACGCCCCGCAGTTCGAAATGAGTCACGCCGCTTTCGCGGCAGACTCGGATCTGCTCGTCGAGGTTGGGGGAAATTTCATCGGCGAACGCGGACAGGTGAAGCATGACGGCTCCTTTCGAAATCGGTCACTCCTGCGCCCCGTTGCTACGGAGCCTGGGGGCATTCTGGCCGGAAGCGCGGCGATTGCAAGCGGCCGGCTACGAAGCATCGCGGGACCATCCGAGATCCGTATGCAACTATTGAGATCAGCGAAGCCGCGAAGCAATCCAAGCCCTGCGGCAGAGCAACTGTGTGGTGGGACAAGGTTCAGGTGGCTCACCAACGTGTATTGGCGCCGCTACGCCAGGCAATGAACCGACTATTCCTTCGGATTGACCGCCGCCGCCGGTCCGGGCTCTTCGATCGACACCAGCACCCGCGGCAGCCGCCAATCGAAGATAATCGCCAGCAGCCGCACGCCGATGGTGATGAACATGGCCACGAACAGGCCCGCCATGTTGCCGGCGTTGGCGACTCGCGCCAGCATCAGGCCGGCCGCCCCCAGGATCATCGGCGTCACATACAGTTCGTTCGTCAGCACAAGCGTCCGCTTCTGGGCGATGACATCGCGAATGACGCCCCCGGCACAGGCGCAGAAGGTCGCCACCATGAGAACGGACAACCAGTTCATTCCCGGCGTGTTCCAGGCGGCCTGGGCGGTCAGAGCCGCAAAAGTGCCCATGCCCAGGGCGTCGCTGAACATAAAGAACCGTTCGCGTTTGCGCAGGTAGTTGGGGAAGCAGAAGGTGACGGCAGCGCTGAGCAGGATTACCAGCGGATAGTTGATGTCGCGCAGGAACATGACCTCCCGCCCGAGCACCACATCGCGAATGGTGGAGCCGCCCACGGCCGTTGCGCCGGCCAGAATGATCATCCCAACAATGTCCGGCTTGCGATCCAACACGCGAAGTGCCCCCGAGAAGGCGAAACTCGCCGTGCCTATGAGGTCAATACAGTAGATCACACTGGCGGCGTCGAATTTCATGTCGCTTTGTAATATAAACGCAAACCTATGACCATGCGACCACGCCAATTCGCTTCCGACAACTGCGCCGGCATCTGTCCCGAAGCCTGGGCCGCTCTGGCCGAAGCCAACCAGGGCCACGTTCGCTCCTACGGCGACGATCAATGGACGGCCAAAGCCGCCGACATGATGCGGGAGATTTTCGAGGCCCAGTGCGAGGTCTACTTCGTCTTCAACGGCACCAGCGCCAACGCGCTGGCCGTTTCCTCGCTCTGTCAGAGCCACCACTCGGCCATTTGCCATGAAGTGTCGCATCTGGAGACCGATGAATGCGGCGCGCCGGAGTTCTTTTCCAACGGGGTCAAGATCCTCACGCTCGATACGCCCGACGGACGCCTCACACCCCAGGCGATTGAGCAACTCGTGGCCCGGCGCACGGACATCCACTTCCCCAAACCGCGCATGGTCTCGATCACCAATGCCACCGAGGTGGGCACGGTCTACACGCCGGAGCAGGTCAAGGCCATCTCGCACGTTTCGCGCAAAGGAGGACTCTACACCCACATGGACGGGGCGCGGCTGGCCAACGCCATCGCGTCGCTGGGCTGCAAGCCGCGGCAGATCACCTGGGAGGCCGGAGTGGATGTTCTCTCCTTTGGCGGCGCCAAGAACGGCTTGGCCGTCGGCGAAGCCGTGAGCTTCAACACTGCGCTGGCCCATGAGTTTGACGACCGCTGCAAGCAGGCCGGGCAATTGTGCTCGAAGATGCGCTTCCTCGCTGCCCCGTGGGCCGGTTTGTTGCAGAGTGGCGCCTGGCTCCGAAACGCCCAACACGCCAACGCCATGGCCGAGAGGCTGGAGAAGGCCATCACCGCCATTCCGGGCATCCGCGTGATGTTCCCGCGCGAGGCCAATGCCGTGTTCGTCTCCATGCCCCCGGTTGCGCGGCAGCGCCTCCAGGACAAGGGGTGGCTCTTCTTCACTTTCATCGGCCACGGGGGCTGCCGTCTGATGTGCGCCTGGGACACGACGCCCGAAGACGTAGATGCGTTTGCCGCGGACATCACGCAAGCGATGCAGGATCTCTAGCCAAGATCACCGATCGCGGCCGAGCGCCGTTGGGGGCTCAACGGCAGGCACTGCAATCCTCGCCGGCTCACTCTCTGCGGCCGAGACCGGATTCAGACGGCAGGCGCCATTGCCGCCCAGCGACACGTTCGATCGGAGATCGGCTACCGCACTTTCACCGACACTTCGCCCGCGCCGAGGTTCTCCAGTGGGCCCGGCGTCGGGTTGGCGTCGTTACGCGGCTTTCCGAGATAGTCCGTGATGACGCGAATGGGTGAACCATCCGGTCGCTCATATGCGACCTTGGGAATCGCCGCCTTGCCGAGAAGTTCGGTGGTTACCAGTTTGCGCCTGGACTGGCCGGCCCATTCCTTATCGAGCTTGGCCTCCAGATACCAGCCGTCGGGTTTCTGGACCACCTTAATAGCCGGGCCCGCCTCGGACCAGACAACGGCATCCTTCTCCTGACTCGACGGCTTGGCCCCGTTGAGGTACACGTTGCCGGCCATGAAGGACGGCATCTTTGCGCCGTCGTAAGCCGCCAGTCCATCGCCGCCGACAAAGAGGTTGTTGTAATAGCGGTCGTCGCCACCGACCGTGTTGCGCAGGCCGGCAACGACCGTGCTGTGCGCGGGATGATAGGGCGTGTCGCGTTTGAGCTCCGGCCGCAGCACAATGCGCCCGGCGAAAAGATTGTGCGCATAGGCGCCGCCTTCCGACCAGTTCAGCACGCTTGTCTTGGACAGCATGATGTTATTGTCCAGCAGGAACGGACCGTGGTTCACCTCCATGAACACATCCTCGCCGAGATTATCGTGGAAGAGATTTCCGGAGACGCGCGTGCCCTGGGCCATCCAGTCCAGCCACAGGCCGCGACAGGTGCGATAGATGTGGTTGCCGCTGATCTCCGTGTCGATGGCGGCATGGAACTTGATGCCCGCCATCTCCGCACCGCCAAACAGCCGCCGCACATGAACATCGTGGATGGTGTTGCCGGTCACCGTGCAGAAGATCGGGCCGAGACTGCCGACGATTCCGGCCTGTTCGCAGTGCGACACGGTGTTGTTGCGAACAATGTGATGCCCGATGGCGTCCTTGTTCCAGCCGGCCTTCACGCCGCGCTCGATGGTCTTCACATATCCCTCGGCGGTGTTGGCGGAAGTGTTGTCGAACTCATCGCCGTGCTTGCCCAGGGCTATGCCCGAGCAGACGGAATGACTGACAATGTTGTTCTCGATGATCCACCCTTTGCTCCAGTGCGTGCCCAGAAGCCCGATCTGTTCGGCGGTCGGCGGAGCCCATGGGGTGGCTGCATGCCGCAGCGTCAGTCCGCGCACGGTGATGAAATTGCGGCCGGGCTTGTCCGGATAGAACACCGTCCGCCGCACATTGATCTCGACCGTTTGCTCGTTGGGATTGGTCGCCTTGAACTGAGCCCATAGGGTCGTGCTTTCGTTGTCCACCTGTCCGAACCAGAGCGGCGTGGCGCCAACGGGCTTGAGCACATCGTCGAGTCTGGCCGCCTCGGTAAGCCACTCGCCATTGAGATAGACCGCGCCCGTGTGGTGATCGCGCCCGCGACGGTCAAACCAGTCGCCGCGAATCAGGTCGGAGTAGGGATTAAAGCCGCCGAAGAAGGTATTGGGCAGCGTCACCTTCCAGGTGTCATCCTGCACCTTCGCCCAGTTGCGCACCACCTCCGAGCCGCGGATCTCGGCCGTCTCGCCCGGGGCGGCCTGGTAGACGATGCGTTTCGCGTCCGATTCGCCCCCGCGCGGCGGATTGACCCGCTCGCGGTAAATACCCTGATGGATGGTGATCACATCGCCCGGCTGGGCCGTGTCCGCCGCCTTCTGAATCGTCCGAAACGGCGCGGCCGACGTTCCAGGATTGGCATCGTTTCCGCTGGTGGCCACATGATATTCACCAGCCATCACGCCCAGGGTAAATCCGACAACACACAGTGCCATTCCTAAGATCCTCATGGTTCCTCCTTTTTGCATATGAAATGAGCCGACATTGTGAATTCGCAGGGAGAGTGTACCTGACATACAGTGGCCCGGACAACCGAACCGGAACAGTCGCCCGCAGCGCCATCATCGGACCCCGGTAGATGGAGTAGTATGAACTGCCAAATCGCACCATGTTCACAGACACCTTTCGCTTCCGGAAGCACCCCGGTGTCGGCGCGGGGAACGGCACCCGTGGCAAAGGAACGCTCATGGGAATGCTCGGGCCGCTCGCCGATCCTGGCCCTGTGCATCGGCGCCCTGTGTACACTTTCCGCACTGGCCGACGACTGGCCGCAATGGCTTGGACCGCAGCGGGACGGAGTCTGGCGGGAAACCGGTATTGTGGACAAGGTTGCCCAACAGGATGTGAAGTACAAATGGCGGGTTCCCATCGGCACGGGTTATGCCGGTCCGGCCATTGCCGCCGGACGACTCTATGTCATGGACCGCCAACTACCCGAGGGCAGTCAGCGCAACAGCGATCCCTGGGGCCGGCATACGCAGGACGGACTGGAACGTGTACTGTGCCTCGACGCGGCTACCGGCAAGCAAGTCTGGGCACACGAATACCCCGTTCGCTACGCCATTTCCTACTCCTCCGGTCCGCGCACCACGCCAACCGTGGAGTCCGACCGCCTGTATACACTGGGAGCCGAAGGCCACCTCAAATGCCTCGACGTCGAGACCGGCAAGGTCTTCTGGGAGACTCGCGTTGTGACCCAGGAGGCCCCGATCTGGGGATGTGCCGCTCACCCGCTTGTTGATGGAGATCGTCTGTTTGTCTACACAGGCGACAAGACCAACAGCCTCAAGGCCTATGACAAGCGCACCGGCAAACTTCTCTGGCAGGCGCTTGGTTCCAAGGAACCGGGTTACAGTCCGCCCATTCTCATCTCGGCCGGGGGCGCGAAACAGCTTATCCAGTGGATTCCCGAGTCGCTGAATTCGCTCAATCCCGAGACCGGCCAGATCTACTGGACCATTCCCTTCGGTCCGGTGCGATACGGAACATGCATCTGGCAGCCTGTGGTCCACGACCACTACCTCTTTGTGGCCGCCGAACAGAACGGGGCGATGCTGGTCGAGTTGGCGGCCGACAAGCCGGCCGCAGGCATGGTCTGGCAGCGGGGCGGCCGGCCCGGATCGCGCAAGACCGAGGGGCTGCACAACATGATGTCCACGGTGATCATAAAGGAGAACCGTTTGTTCGGGGTCTGCAAGCGGGCCGAGTTCCGCTGCCTCGACCTCAAGACCGGAGAACGTCTCTGGGAGACGTTTCAGCCCACCACGGGCGAGCTTGGCGATTCGGCCTATCCGTGCGCCTTTTTCATTCCCAACGGCGACCGTTTCTTCGTGGCCAATGACTCCGGGCAGCTTCTTGTCGCCCGCATCACTCCCGAGAAATACGAGGAAATCTCGCGGGCAACGATCCTTGAGCCGACCAATTCCGATTCAGGCCGCAAGGTCGTGTGGTCTCATCCGGCGTTTGCCAACCGGTGCATGTTCTGGCGCAATGACAAGGAACTGGTTTGCGTGATTCTGGCCAAACCGTGATCCCGCCGGCGCTTATACGACGGGCCAGGCACCCTGCGCCGCCGCATCGAGTCGCTCCCGATCCAATATTCGAAGGTCCATCGGGTGCTCTTCAATCAAACCCATGTCCATCATTCGTCGCAGCGTCCGAGAGAGAGTCTCGCTTGTCAGATTCAAATGACTCGCAAGATGCTTCTTCAGCGACGGCAGTTGCACCAGATTTGTGGCCGGGTCGGCCGTCGTCAGGAGATACCTCGCGAGCCTGCCCAATGCATCGCGCAAGGCGATATCCTCAACCAGCGACACCAGGTGCCGCACCCAGCCGGCAAAGCTGCCGAGCAGTTGCAGGCAGAGCTGATGGTCCTCCCGCAAAGCCTGTGTGAACTGCACGGTCGGCAGCAACACGCATCGAGTGTCCTCCAACGCCTCGGCAAACGCCGGACAGGGGAATTGCCCGATGGCAGCCACCTCCGCAAACGTCCCGCCCGGGGCAACGAGGTGCAAAACATGCTCTCTGCCGTTGGGCGCCAGCTTATACACCCGCACCAGTCCCGAACCGACCACATAGACGCCCGGACAGGCCTCGCCCTGCCGAAAGATGGTCTGAGCCTTCGTAAAGTCTTTTAACACCGCGATTTGCAGAATGCGGTCCAGGCTCAACCCGGTCACTTGGCCGAAGAATCGGCACCCCGCCAGAATGGTTGCGCAATCAACGCTCATGCCCTCTTATAGGAAAAATGGCGGAATTGATCCAGATCAAGGAAACCATTCTTGCACATGGACATAATCCCGCTCGCCAACATTGGCAAACCAAGAAAGGATTTCTCTCATGTTCTGCAATCAGTGTGAACAGGCTCGTGGCGGCGTCGGGTGTTCGGGGATGGCCGGTATCTGCGGCAAGGACGCAGACGTGCAGTGCCTCCAGGAGATGATCGAGTACGGCCTCAAGGGCATGGCGGCCTATGCCAGCCACGCACGCCGGTTGGGCAAACACGATGAGTCAGTGTCGGCATTCATCGAAGAGGCGCTGTTCTCGACGATGACCAACGGGAACCCCGACCTGATGACGCCGGTCGAGACCGCCATGGAACTCGGACGAAAAAACCTGCGGGTCATGGAAATGCTGGACGAAGGCCATATCGAGAAGTTCGGCAAACCTTCGCCCACAGTCGTTCGTGAAGGCACCATGGACGGTCCGGGCATCCTCGTCACCGGCCATGACATGGTGGACCTCTGGGAATTGCTCCAACAGCTCGAAGGCACCAACATCAAGGTCTACACCCATGGCGAAATGCTGCCGGCGCATATGTACCCCAAGCTGCGCGAGCATCCGAACCTCGGCGGACACTACGGATCGGCCTGGCAGAACCAGTACGGCGAATTCGAAGCGTTTTCCGGCCCAATCGTCGCGACGACCAACTGCATTCTTATCCCCAAGCCCAGTTATGCCGACCGCGTGTTCACCACGCGTTTCACGGCCGTGCCCGGCGGCAAGCGCATCACCGATGGCAATTTCGCCGCCGTGATCGAAAAGGCGAAGCAGTGTGCCCCGCTGACTAAGAACCTGGTGCGTACCAGCACGGTCGGCTTCCATCGCACGGTGATCCTCGACCAGGCCGCCGCCATCGTGCAGGCCGTTAAGGAAGGCAAAGTCAGCCGCTTCTTCGTCATCGGCGGCTGTGATGGCGCCGAGCAATCGCGCAACTATTTCAACGAATACGCCGAGGCTACCCCGGCTGACTCGTTCATCCTCACCCTTGGCTGCGGCAAGTATCGCATCCGCAACTATGACTACGGCACGCTGCTGGGGCTGCCGCGCCTGCTGGACATGGGCCAGTGCAACGACGCCTATGGCGCGATTGCCGTGGCCGTGGCGCTGGCCAAGGCATTCAACTGCGGCGTGAACGACCTGCCGCTGACGCTGGTGATTTCCTGGTTCGAGCAGAAGGCGATTGCGGTATTGCTGACGCTGCTGTCGCTGGGCGTGAAAGGAATCACCATTGGCCCGAACCCGCCGGCCTTCATGACCCGCAACGTCTGGCAATTCCTGAAGGAAAAGTTCGACCTCAAACTCATCGGCCGCGAGCCGAAGAAGGATCTGGAACTGGCGCTGGTGTAGCCGTTTGAATTCGCAAGCCGTGATGGCCGAGCCGGGTCGGTTTGGTTCAGACTTGCCGGTTCCCGATCGCACCGTGTCTGGTGCTGATCGGGCGTCGGAACCAGCCGACCCCGCTCTTCGCCGCTGGGTGGTCGCCTCATCCTTGACCGGGATGATCCGCTTGCTCGTGTCCGGCAAGGGCGAGGGCCATCGACAGCCCGGCCGCCTTGCTTTCGATGCGGGCCTCGAGCTGGGCATCGTAAACGGTCTGCAGAATCCGCTTGAAGGCCGGTCCCGGCGACAAACCGGCCGCCAGGAGATCGTCGCCGGTCAGCAGCGGCAACGGCGCGCAGTCCACCCCTTCCAACTCCACCCGTCGCGGACCGCGATCCGCGACACGAACACGATGCTCGTCTATCCGGCCCAGCGCCTCCAGAAGCCGGCGAGTGTTGCCGGCCGTCGGCAAGGCCATGAACCGCTTGAGCGACGCCACGCCGGGGAACGGCTCGCCGAGCAGCGGGCCGAGCGACTCCAGTGTGGCCAGCATGTCATCGCATTCATCGTTGCTGATCTTCAGGCACTGCCGCAGGCTTTGCGCCATCCCCTGAAGACACTTGCGCCGGACCACCTCGTGAACACTGCCGCCGGCGGCCAGATGCAACTCCATCGCCCCCGCGGCCAGAGCCAGACCAAACGTCACCGACTCCTTCGGAGCGACGCGCGCAAAAAAGAATCCCGGCTCGGCGGCCGGCGGTGGAAATGGTGGCGATCGAAACGCCGTCCGGCCGAGTCCGTATTCCCACAACAGCCGCCAGGCACGCGTGCGCGTGGGCGGAGTCAGCGCCAACCGCAGTTCATCCGCGATGCGCTCGGGACTGATGCGCTTGAGCAGCGCCGCGTCTCGCGCAATCGCGGCCGCCGTCGCGGGCTCAACCACCAGGTCAAATCTCGCGGCGAACCGCACCGCGCGCAGCAACCGCAGGTGGTCCTCGGCGAAACGCCGCTCGGGCGATCCGATCGCCCGCAGCACCTTCGACCGCAGATCCGCCAGACCATTCACAAAATCAATGACGCGGTCGCCGTCCAGGGGATCGAGAAACAGCCCGTTGATCGTGAAATCCCTGCGCTGGGCGTCCTCTTGGGCCGAGGCAAAGCTCACGCTGTCGGGCCGTCGGCCGTCGCCGTAGTTGCCGTCGGACCGGAATGTGGCCACTTCCACGACACTATCGCCATGTCGCACCAGAATGACGCCAAACGCCTGCCCGACAGCCTG
>CAYSSA010000052.1:17674-19396 GCA_964433485.1 uncultured Tepidisphaeraceae bacterium
AGTCCTTGGGTTCGCGCCCCATCAACTCATCCCGCACGCACCCGCCGGCGAAATAGGCCGTAAATCCGTGCTGCCGCAGTCGAGCCAGCACGGCCATTGCGTCGGCACGCGAACAGTGAGGCCTGGTGCGAATCTGAGCGTTGCCTTCGGTCATGGTCCGGCCGTCAATGTGACGCCGGCCGGTTGCAAATGCAAGCCCCGTTCCGGAAACTGACCCATGCGCGCCAGTTGCAAACGAAACCGTTTTGGGTTGAAATCCGGGAGTAAGGCAGCGCCACCATAGCTCAACTGGCAGAGCACCGGTTTTGTAAACCGGTGGTTCCCGGTTCAAATCCGGGTGGTGGCTTTGGGGGAATACGCATGTCCAGCGACAATTAAAATCCGCCCTCGACGACAATTTAAAACCCGCATGACCACGGGGGTGCTTTCTTCCGCATGTGCTTCTGTCCCGCTACGCTCGACAGCAGCAGCATACGCGGCAGAAAGAGCCCCCAGAGTCATGGGGAATTATTATTGTCGCTGATGGGTAAGAATAATTGTCGCTTGCCACTCGATCACAACGAAGAACCCAGACGACGGGTCGCCGATGGTAGCAAATCCGCCGCGTGATCGGTGTTCGACGCCTTCGAACGTCATATCATGGACGAAAAGCCGGCCAATCAGTTTCGCCAACTCTTCCCTCCGCCGTTTCGTTCTCTGGCACCAGAGGCGCAACCTCGATTCTTTTCATCAATTCGCCCTTCTCGCCGTCGAGCTCACCGCTCTGCACCACCGCCGCCAGTTCGTCTCCCGAAACGGCTGCTCCGACCGATAGAACTCCTCCAGCCACAGAACATCCGGCGGCCCACCCAGCAGCATGGGCATCGCATCCGACCCGCGACGTCGGTAGAGCCGCACCAGGTTCGGCAGGCTGATCGGTCGGCCGTTGGCCACCGACCGTCTCAGCAAGCGGACCGCGCAGAGCAGCGCCCAGCGCCGGGCACGGTTCCGCGAAAGCTGCAGCGTTCTGCGTGTCATGTCCATAGTGGCCTCCATGCCGGTTGCGGGCCGCGTTCACCGGCCCGCGGCCTTTCCCGCGTTCTTCGCACTCCTGTCTGATATCTCCTCCAGCTTCTCATACTGGGCGAGCATACCGGCGGCAAGTTCCCGCACCCGCCGCGCCAGCTCAAGTGGCTTGCGCACCACACAATGCGGTCCCATGCTCAGGATCCACCAGACGATCTCCTCCAGCCCGTCCACGGTACACCGAAAGATGATCGAACCATCCTCCTGCCACAGGACCTCCTGTGTCTTGTGCCAGTGGGTGTCGGCCACGGTCTCGGCAAACTCCGGGTCGAACCACAACTCCACTTCGTAACTCCTCTCACCTCGGATCATCCGCCAGGCGTTGCCCAGGTGCCGGGGCACGCTGAAACTCTTGGGAATCGCATAAGTCTGCTCGGTCAGCCTGCATTCAGCAAACCGGTTGAGCTTCAGGCAGCGCACGGCATTTCGCCCGCCATGATGGCCGATGGTGTACCAGGCCCGCTGATTGAAGAGCAGCGTGTAGGGCTTGAACAGGAACACCTCGCCCGGCGGATGATTGCCGCTGACGGCATCATACTTGCAGCTCAAGACCTGCCGACGGACCAGGGCCGTCCGCACCGTTTCGTACACGTCCTCGGTACCCTCCGGCGGGTTGATGGCCGCCAGGCGGATGGCGATGTGATCCTCGGCCTTCTT
>CAYSSA010000052.1:19406-22205 GCA_964433485.1 uncultured Tepidisphaeraceae bacterium
AGTTCCCGCTGCACGGGCTGCGGCAGATTGCAGCGGATCTTGCTGATGGCCCTGGCCGCGGGCCGGGTAAATGGCACTTGTTCATCGCCCCCGATCCGCTCGGCCAGGGCGAGCAGGGCCAGCGACTCGTCCAGCGTCATCTCCACAGCCGGCATGAAGAAATCCCGGCGAACAATATAGCCGTTGGTCTCCTTGTCGAAGAAATACGGGACGCCCGCCCCTTCGAGCATCTTCATGTCGCGATAGATGTTCCGCTCGGTGGTCTGACATTCCACGGCCAGCCGTTTGGCGGTCCACCCCTTCTCGCCCTGAATCAGCATGAGAATCTTCAGCAGGCGGTGGATGCGCGAGTAGTCAACGGCCATCGTTCCTCCCGGGTTCGGGTTCTCCTTATGTTGTCCGCACTATATCCGGGCCATGAATCGCGTCCACAGATTTCTTTGGGAGCACTGACCGGGGGCCGTCAGTGGGGGCTGGCATACTCTGCCCCAGCGTCGAGGACAACTTCTGGTTTCTTGGAGACAGTCATGAACATCGTCGCCTTCGAGTTTTCAAAGCACGCCAGTCACCGTGCAAAGAATCGAGCCATCTCCTTTCAGGCAGTTGAAGAGGTGATCAACCTGGGGCGGGAGTATGACGCGGGTTCCGGCTGCCGTGGGTATTTCCTCGGCGACAGTGTGGCCTCCGACATCGAGCGGGATTGCAGCCTCAAGCTGACGAAGTCCCGGCGGTTGGCGGTGATCCTCGCCGACTCGAAGGTGATCACCGTTGAACGATGCCACCGGCCGCCGCGCTGGTGGCGGCCCACGCAGCAGGCATAGGTCTACTTTGCCCTCTGCCGGAACAGGGGCCGGCGGAGGGCTGTTTCGACCCTCGGAAGATCAGCGGCATCGCCGCAGAAAGGCCGTATATGAATGCCGTCATTGCCGACCGTGCCCGATCCGTCCGTCCGGAGAAGCCCCAGGGGCGAGGGGTGTACATCGTCCCGATCCTGGGTTCCTCACACGATCTGGCCGCTGGCAACGGGCGGGATGAACGGGTCAGCGCTGGTCCTGGAGGATGTGGTTGTTCATCTGCAACTCTTCCCGCAAGCCGAGGAGAACGCCCAGCGACCGCGTATCAGGCGGAGATACATGAGGGAATGAACACGGACAAGTGGGAGATTCTGCTGGCATGGGCCGGTTGCGATGATGCGCTGGCCTGTGTCAGCTTTACGGCAGATAGCTGCAATGGATGACACGACGGAAGCCGTACCGAAAGGAGCAGATCATGGCCGAGACGACATCCGAACTGGTGGCACGGGTGATGGCGACCGTGCGGCGGTATATGGTCCGCCGAGGGTGGGCCTTCGAGCGGTATGACCAGGATGCGATCACCGGAATGCTGCGTGGCGACAACGGTGTCTGGGAGTGGACGGCCCGCTGCACGAATGACGGTGAGTTTCTCTGGTTCTGCACCTACGCGCCCGTCAATGTCCCGCGAAAGCGAAGGGCGGCGGTTTCCGAGTACATCAGCCTGGTCAACTGGGGTCTGGTGTTCGGCAATTTCGAGTTCTGCTGGGCGGATGGACGAGTGGCATACCGCACGGCCATTCCCCTGGCTGGTCGGCGCCCGCCCGGTGCGGCACTGGAACACCAGACCACCGCGAGTTTCTGGCAAATGGACTGGCACCTGCCCGGTCTCATGGCCGTCGCCCACGGGAAGGTTTCGCCCAGGCGTGCCCTGCGTCGGGTCAGACGACAGATCGAGCGTGAACGCGCGGCATCGCAGCGTAAACAGGAACCTGCGTCAGGCGAGTCGCCGGATGCGGGGCCAAACCCGGCACCCAATACCAGTACGCCAAATCTTGTGGAAGAACGCCGAAATCGCTGGTTTACGAGCGAGAACTGAGCGGTCGGGACGAGGACTTCGCTCTCTGCCGACATGGGAGCCGGCGGAGGGCCGTTTCAACTCTCGAACGATACCGAAGATAGGCGCATCAAGGCAGTGTATTTTCTCGGCACTGGGGGGTATCAGGAAGATCAACGTGTTGTATTTGACTTTAACATGACAATGTCAATTGCCGGTAACAATTCGTGCCGCGGCCGAGTTGCCAACGCTGTTTGCCCGACGGTCTACTGGATGGCAGGAAGGAGGTTGCACCATGGTGGAAGACAGGACTGCTGTATCGACGCTCGTCCAGTCACTCGTCCAGTCACTCGTGGAGATCTGCCAGAAGCACCTGCTGGTGGAAAGATGGCTGCTCGCCCCTTCGTGGCAGGCAGGGCAACAGTGGATTGAATCCGTCGCCGGAAGTGGTCAGCCCGTTTTGAATGTTCGGCTTAAGACACTCAAATCCCTGGCACTGAAGCTTGCCGCTCCCGCAATGGCCGAGCGCAGGGTTACCTTGGCTTCCGCAACAGTCCCGGCCGCCTTGGGTGTGACCGGCGAACGACGAGCAGGGCGAACGGCGATCGCGGGCCGGGAAGGCGAGTCCTTCGGTATATATGGGCGAGTTGCGCGGTGGGAACATCATTTGGGCAACGTGGCGCAGCGCGAAAGCGGTTTGCTGCCGGATGGGTGTGCCGGGAAGTATTGGGAATCTTCCCGGAGCGCAACACCTGTGCGCAGCGCGGTCTGGGTGTGGTTGATGGTTGATAGTGGGCGGTGAGGATGTGGCCGGCGACGGCGGGAGGAAAAACGAAAGGTCAATCGTGTGCAGTGTTCCAGGTTTGTCCCCGCAAAGCTTCCTCTGGTGGCGTAGATATACGTTATTTACTACGTGCGTCCCCGTTTCAGTCTCCCGCAAAGCTTCCTCTG
>CAYSSA010000053.1:0-3773 GCA_964433485.1 uncultured Tepidisphaeraceae bacterium
CGTGACTCGGCTCGGATCGGAAGCGCGGCCGCCGGCTAGTGTCTTTCGAGCGGATCATCCATTCGTGTTCATGATCCGTGACACCCGGAGCGGCGGTGTGCTGTTCATGGGACGCGTGAGCGATCCGGGAAAATAGTGCGAAGCCGGGCGGAGGCAAGGCACCGCACTGCCGGCGGGGCGCGGCTCTACTTGTGATACTCTTCCGCCACAGCCTTCAGCGGCTCGAAGTCGGCCAGCGCATTGGTCTTGGCCTTACCCCAGGTCGTTGCCAGGTGGCCCATCATCTGCTCGTGCTTCTGCTCGCGGGCGAAGCGCGCCAGCGCCAGAGTGGCGTCGGGCTTGTCCCAGCCGGCTGGCCAGACGCGGAAGCCCTTGCCCAGCAGCAGCGGCACCGAGCGGTATTCCTTTTTCTTGCCGTAGTGCCAGTCGCACATGACGATGTCCTTGGGGATCAGGTCGACGGCTTTGTGCGTGCCGTTCTTGGACGCTTCCCATTCCCCGTCGCCCGTCGCGGCCGCATCCAGCAGGCGGTCGGCCCACATGAGCATTTCCAGCTTGCGCCTGCCGACGAGATGGCCGTGGTAGTCGTTGACGGCTTTGGCGAATAGTTCACCCTTGTCCTTGCCCTTGCAGCGTGTGCAATGCTCGGAACCGATCAGGAACACCTCGTCCATGCCGACATGAAACGCGTCGGCCGAGAATGCTTCGATCAGTTCATCCATCAAGTCGAAGATGATCGGATTGACCTCCCGGTGCAGTGGACACCAGCTTCGGCAGTAGATGCCCTTGTTGCCGGGATATTGGCCGGGAGTCTCGTCAAATTCGGGGTGTTTGGTCAGCAACGCCGCGGTGTTGCCGGCCCAGGACTGGTGGCCAAGGCAGTTAAACTGGGGGATTAGCCGGATCTTGTTCTTGCGGCAGATTTCGGCCAGCTTGGCCGCGCCGGCTTTGGTGACACCGTTGCGGCCGGCCAGTTCGGGGTGAGAGCGATAGTCGAAGCTGTAGTTGACTTCAACGATCAGGGCATTGACGCCAATGGCCGCCAGCTTGGGGGCCTGATCGAGGAGATCGTTCAGAACACGATCACTGCCGACCATGACATGAACACCAAGCCAGGGCTTGGGCCAGGCGGGCTGGTCGGCGGCTTGTGCGGTCAAGGTCGCAAACATCACGGCAAGCAGGAAGAAGCAATGCATCATGATTTCTCCAACAAGGTCGCGCTATCCGCAACGACTGCCTCCGGGCCAGTGGAATTCTGACGGCGGCGGAACATCAGGGACGATTATCACCAGGAAACCTCAAGATAGAACTCCAGATCGCGGTAGGTGTCCACGTCGGGGTAGCCATCGGTGGTGGGCTTAAGCCGATAGCGGGCGTCGCCGGGGGCGAAGAGGGATTGCCCAACGAGTCTGGATCTGACCGCTGGGTCGGCGGGGGCGGTTTGGCCCGGCGACATGGCGGGAGGCAGTGAACCATCGCCCTCGCGGCGCAAGGCCCAGCCGCCGTGATAGCGGTCATGTTGGTCGGCGATTGCGGGCGGGGCATCCACCGCGGCTTTGTTTGAATTGGAAAGCGTGAAGCCGCGTTCGGGACCGGGTTCCTCCAAACCGATCATGAAGGCGTAGCGTTTTCCGGACTCGAATGTATGCCGGTCGTCGCCGTCAAATCGCCACCGCAGGTAGTGCCGCTTGCCGGCGGCGTCTTGGCCACCGGCGGGTATGCCGTTCATGTCTTGCGTCGGCGGAATATCGGGAAACCTGCCGCCCCGGACAATGCCGAGCGGCCTGTACGTTACACCCTCGATGAAGTCGTCGCAGCGGTGATTGGTTGAAAAGCCGTGCTTTGCCTTGGCGCCGCCGGGTGTGCCGTTGTCGTTGATTTGCGGTTCGCCGATGACCTCATAGAATTGTACGAAGACCTTGGCGCCTGGCGTTCCCGCAAGCACGGCCGCGTCGGATCCGCCCGTGCGCAGAACGATCGCGTCGAGCCTGAAACCCCTCTCAGTCGTGAAGACCTGGCCAATGTCCCGGTTGCGCTGGAAATAGCCTTGTGTTTTCCACTCCAGATGCTTGGCGTCAACATTGCGGACACTGGTGCTGCCGCCGATGTCGCCCGCCGTCTGCTGAATGGCGATCCGCCGAGAGTCGGGCTGGTATGTCTTTCCCAGGGAGATGACCTCCAGCCCCGCCCATGCCGATGAGGTCAATGCGCAGGACAGAAAAAGGCCGCTCCAGCCTATCAATGACCCGCAAAACGCCGGCTGATTGCATCGATGAAGATGTCGTATGCCGCTTCGCATTCCGTTCCCTTTCCGTCGGATCATACAACAAGTGCATGTGGTTCGTGTAGCCAAATATCATCAACCGCAAGGGTGCGTCATGCCTCCAATTCAACGAGCGATTGTCTTCGCGTGCGTCATCATCCCGTTGCTTCCGGGTGTCGTCCAAGCGATCTCCGTCAACAATGTCGCCGCGCTGGCCGCGGCCGTGGGCGAGGGTGCTGAAGGGGCAACCATCGAGATTGCCGCGGGGACTTATGAACTGACATCGCCACTGGAACTCAAACGCGGCATGACCCTGAAGGGGGCCGGCATGGAGCAAACGGTGCTGACCCACGCCTCGTCGTGGAAGCCCTCAACCAAATCGCTGCCGGATCCGGAGATGAAGCGTGACGGCCTCGACACCAGCGCTTATCTCGTCCGCCTGAGGGACAAAGCCGCGAACATCACCATCTCCGATCTGACTCTGCGCGGCTCGCAACTCCATGGAGCCATCTTCGGATGGGACAACAAGGATTTACATCTGCATCACCTGCGCGTGCGGGATTGTCTCTGGTCCGGCGTGCGCACGTTTCTCATGCAGGGCGCGAAGATCCATGACTGTGAATTCATCGACGCCGGCGGGCGCTGGGAACGCGGCCAGAAGGGCGTCAAGGGAGGCATCACTGGCGGAGCGATCTTCGCCATCTGGATGGCCGACTGCGAAATCGCCCACAACCGCTTTGTCCGCACGCTGGAAGACAAAGCCCGCGAGTTCTATGGCATCAAAGTCCGTCAGGGCAAGCGCTGCCGCATCCACCACAACACCATCGAGGCGAATTTCTCGATCGAGATGCCGTTCGAGAACGATGAAGACGTCGAGATCGACCACAACGTCCTTCACGGCACGGTCTCGATACCCAAGCATGCCGGCGGGGCGGTGCCGGCCAGTGGCCGCACCTTCCATATTCACCACAACTACTTCCGCGACAGTTACTCGATTGAGTTCGTCCGCAACGGCGCGGAGATCGATCACAACCTGTTCGACTTTGATCCGAAAAAGGACCATGGCAACCTTATCTCCGGCTTCGGCAACGTCGCCGCGAAAGGGCCGGCCAGGTTCCACAACAATCTTGTGAGCAATCCCGGTCGCGGCGTGATCTGGATCAACGAACCCTACAACAACCTGGAGGTCCGCAACAACCACATCATCGCCCGCCCCACCGCCACTCCGCGCACGGACGGCCTGTTTGGTTTCAACAAGGATTGTGATTTCAAGACGATCACAATTCGCGACAACATCATCGAGTGTCAGGGTCCGGCCCGGCCGCTGGTGCGCAACAAGGAAAGCTACGGCGCCGTCATCGAGAACAACCTGCTCACCGGGGTGTCCGACACCGACCGCTTCGCCAACCCCAAGCAGCCGAGGCCGCCGGGCCTCGAAGCGCCCTTGCGATTTGACTGCGGCGTCCACGACGAGATCACCGTCGCTGGCTGGAAGGCCCAACGCCGACCG
>CAYSSA010000053.1:3903-7093 GCA_964433485.1 uncultured Tepidisphaeraceae bacterium
TGGGAAATCGCCCTTGCCCAGAAACAGGAAGCTGAACTTGGTGCCGCCGGCCTCGAACGCGGTTCCGCCGGTCGCTCCCGGGCCGGTCATCACCAGCATCGCGTCGGCCCCGCTGGCTCTGGAGAAATCGATCGCCAGACCAGATCCATCGCCGGTCACCAGGATCGTCGAGCCATCCGCCTTGGGCTCGAACGGACCGGTGAAGCCGCCGCTGATCCTGCCCCACTTGCTGTCTTTGCCTCCCGTCTGAATGGTCAGCGTATTCTCGGCCTTGCATCCATAGTTGCCCTTGGTCGAGTGGGTCAGGATCGAAATGATGACATCGTCCCGGTCCTGCCAACGGTTTCGCCAGGCGTAGAACTTGTGCGAACTGTCCCGGAAGGCATTGGGAATGATCCCCTGCGGGTTCTTTTCCTGCATACCCACCGGCCAATTGACAAACGAAAGCACCGAGTGATGCGGATATGGGCTGGGGGCGTCCAGGCCGAAGCCGCCCTTCTCATCGGCGGCCCTGAGCCCGGCGTGGTTGTAGAACCAGAGCATGGCCGCCTTCTGCTCCGGACTCGCGACTCCGAAGCCGATTCCGAAGTAGTTGCCGCCCGACAGGCTGTCGCGGGTCCAGATGTTGTGCGGATACGCGCCTCGCTCAGGAAAACCGGCGCGGAGGTTCGCCGGATCGCCACCAAGGGCTGTCAGATGAAACCACCGTAGCGCCGTCCACTGGGCGTTTGTCTTCGGCGTATAGAAATCTCTGCCGGCGGCCGTCTTCCATGCTTGCAGTGCCGAGAGAAAAATAATGTGGCTGGACATCGAGCCGGTACCATCGCCCTCGGGGAAAAAACCACCATCGCCAAATCCCTGGGTCAGGTTGATCTTCATGCAGCGTTCAGCGGCCTCCATTAGCGGCCTGAGCTTGGTCATATCCACGCCCGGATCGTTCATCACCGCCAGAAGCGCCATCGCCCCGCCGCCGACGATCATGCCCCAATGATTGGAGCCGGGGTGTTGACGCTGGCCCGTGGCCAGTTCAGGAAGGCTCATGTCTTTGCCCGGATTGTACTCGGCGATCGCTTTGGCAACCTTGAGGCGGAAGCCCTCGTCCCATCCATCGTAGCAGAGGTCGTAACCAACCGCCGTCCAGCCAAGGCTCGGTCCGGCACGAAGGGCTCCGTTGGGGTTCTTGAAACCGTAGCGAGGATCGAAGTTGGGCACGCCCTCAAGCGCCTTCTCCATGCACTGTCTGCCAAGGTCGGCGTACTTTTTCTCCCCGGTGATCTGGTAGAGCAGGCCAAACCCCGCGATGTGTGAGATGCTGTAGTAGCCGGCCTCGCCACTCTCCCCATCCTGCCCTTTGTTTCTGGGCGGGGCGGTGAGCTTCGGCATCGATTCGCCATTGGAACCGTCGAGCTGCCGGCGAAGCCGTTTGAGAATGGCCTGGCCCTCCGGTGTCTTGGCCCGCTCGCGAATTCCGGTCAGATCGGACTTGCGAAAGAGTAGCCGCGGGTGCTCACCGGCCTGGACCGGCACAAAGCCCTTGACCTCCAGTGGCCACCCTTCGAGTTCCTCTTTGGTCGGCTGTCGTTTGGGACCGGCCCAGGCCGGAGCCGGGCAGATGATTGCCAGCATGGCGACAAGAGCAAACGTATAACGCCACACCGCGCATGCAAATGGTCCGGAGTTCATGGCCGACATCCTTGTTAAACAGAGCCTCGCCCACACCACCCTCTAATACAACTGAAGGCGAGAAACGTATCCATTCACTCACCGGGCATCGCTGGTGTAAAGGTCCATCCGAGCGCGAGAGCCGGCCCACTTCAGGGCGTCATTGCCCGTCTCGCGAACCAAAGCGCCGCGCGTATCCCGGATGTGAACCTTGTGGTTCGACTGGTAGACGCTCGCCCCGTATACGAGGGTGATTCGCGAGTCGCGGTTCTCAAAGATCGGACGCTCCGGAGGGATCTTGCCAATCGGGTAGATGAACGCTCCCAGTATCTCGGTGACGGCGCCGGCTTCCGCAAGAAGCTTCTGACTTTCGTACTCAGTCTTGAACCCCAGCGCCCAGATCGTCGCACCACGGCTGTGGATGCAGGGGCCGGCAGCATGGCTCTCGGGATTCCACTGGCGCACCCAGACTCGCTGCGGATGGTCAAAGTGCCAGTCCGCGCCACCCACATCCTCGGCAAAGAGCTTGCCGCCGCCGGCGCCGGTGCTGTAGCGGCTGGGCGAGCTGCTGCGAAGTACCAGCGTTGCCGGCGACTCGTGGCGCAGGTGCGCGCATCCGAGACGATCAAGCACGACGACACGCGACGGGTCTGGATCGTCGAAGATCAGCAGTGGAGGCGGCGCGGAAGCGGCGTCGGTCTGCTCGGCTTTGGGAATGCGCTTCCACACTTTGGGCGACCAGTTCAATTCGCCGCCAAAGCCCACCATGCGTTCAATCCGGCCATGCAGGCGGATGGGCGAAAGGAACTCAAACGCTGTGCTTCGCGGAAAATAGACCACCCTGGCCCCGCTCTCGATGGCTGCCTGCACCGCCGGGCTCCAGTCGTCACCGGATTTCCTGTCTGCGAACTTCAGAACGCTGATCCACTGGTCTGGCGGCGGGACAACGGGTTGTGGGGTTTCCTCGATGGGTAGCTTGAGCGCCCCGGCCGGCGAACCGTGGCCCGTCACGGTCTGATCACCCACATATTCCACCAGATTTGGTCCGGCGACCATGCTTTGTTTCCATTCGGCGGGCTTCTGCCGGACCAGCGCTCGCTTGGCGATGGCGCTGCCATAGCCAGCGGTCTGGACTCGCAGGCAGTACAGCCCTCCCTCGGACGAAATCGCGGGCTGGTCCTTGTCGCCGCCGGTCAGGGCGGAATCGATGAGTGTCGCCATCGAGTTGGCTCCCTCGCACGCCAGCGCCGAAACACGGTTGACCGATTCCAGGCCTCGAATCGCCAGGATGTTCCCCTGGTTGCGAATGCCCACGACGCGCTGGCCCCGCAACGTGAGATGTTCCAGCGTCATGCTGTATTCCTGATAGCGAATCGCGACGCCGACATCAAAACCTTCGATGCGTACATGTTTGACAAGCGCCGGGCCAACATCGTGGTGCGTCAAGTCCAGTCCCATCACTCCGGCTCCGTCGCCGCTCTTGAGCACAACATTCTCCAGTCGTCCGAGGTTGTTGGAGTGATATTCC
>CAYSSA010000053.1:7149-18494 GCA_964433485.1 uncultured Tepidisphaeraceae bacterium
CGAGATAGATCGAGATGCTGCTGCCGTTGACCCATTGGTGGGAGCCCGGATCACCGCGCGTGCTGCTCATGCGCAGCACCGGCTGCGGTTTGGCAGGGTTGGTGAACGTCCCATCCTTGAGGCGGATGGTCGTGCGGTCGGGACCGGCCCCCTTGACGTCGATAAAACGCGAACAGTGAAGCGGCCCGCTGACCAGGTAGGTTCCAGGCGGGAGAATGAGGGTGTTGTACGCCAGCGGCACCTTATTCGCCAAGGCCGCGAAAGCGGTGTTCAGCGCGGCTGTGTCGTCGGTCTGGCCGTCACCGGCGGCTCCAAAGTGCTCTTTGGCATCGAGGCATCCGGCGTCGCGAGGAACAACCTGCTGATCCGACACGAATGAAACGCCGCTGATGGAGTCCGTCCTTGCCCGCAGGAACTGGGCCGGACCCAATGCCCCGCGTACCACGCGTACTTCGTCGATCTTGCCGGAGACACCCCAGCGATCGGGCCGGCCGCCGATCAGAAACGGCCCATTGTCCCAAACCGCGGGCTTGACTCCTCGGGTGATCTCTCGCAGGTGATAGTCAACCCAGCAGGTGAGAGTGCGTGCCTGTGCATCGTAAACTACCGCAATGTGTCGCCGCCCGAGGTTGTCCTTCGCCAGCCGTGTGGAGGAACTGTAGTGACCCACCGTCAGCCTTGCCGGAGCAGCGCCGGGCGCGGCGTAGGCGCCGCCGTGCCAGGTCTGGTTGTGCTGGCGCAGCTCGTGCCACTCGACCGACAACTCCGCCCCGGCGTCGGTCTTGCGCGTCTTGCCCACGAGCCAGGCATCGCCACGGGCACTGTCATCGGGCTTGACGAAGCACTCGATCGTCACACTCGCCCCATCCAGACCGGCCTTGGTGAAGTCGAAGTCAGCCGACAAAGCATCGCTTCGACTGGCGGCCCCGGCAAAGACCGCGCTGGCGGCATTGGCGCGAGACTTGCGCGTCAGAGGATCGTAGATGAACGGACCGGGCACCTCGTCACTGAAGGTCGACGCCGCACTGCCGATACGCTTGGCGATGCCGACTCCCTCATGAACGGCGAGTGCCTGCTCAGTCCGATCGAGCGGCCAGTGCGCAATCGTCTCAGCCGGGCTGGTCGAGCAGAGAAGAAGAACGATGGTTGAAATGGCAACGCTGCGCATGGTTCGCATAACCCTATGAAGTACGACCGCTTACGGTTGCGCGCCAGCCAGGCTGCTCACCCGGCCGCCAGATTGAGTGTCCGCGAAACATACTCGCCCCATTCCCAGAAATGGCATGATTACAACACATACGGATACCGCTGCGGACGGGCCAGCAGGCGGTTGGCCTGATCGTCACCGACAACCTGCTGCTTGTCGCCGTCCCAGGTCAGCTTGCGACCGAGGATGTAAGAAATGTTCGCCAGAATGCAGAGCGTGGCCGTGCGATGGGCGATTTCGATGTCCACGGCCGGGCGGAGGTGGCCCTCGCGGATGGATTTGAACCAGTCAGCCTTGTGGTTCATGTTGAAATCCGCGTACTCATCGGTGCGATAGACTTCCTGCCCGCCGGGTGGCAGCTTGAAGTTCACGGCTTCGGGCTCGGCGCCGCGGTAGGCGCCTTCCCATTCCAGCACCAGTTGCCCCTTGTCGCCCTTGAACGTCTGGCCAAACTCGGTTTTGCCAACCTTGTTGCCGGGTTGGCCCCAAACCAGCGTCCAGTCGGGGTTCTTGAATTCGTATACGACTTCCATGTCCACCGGGCAATCCCAGAGGCCCTTGGTGGGTGGCGTGCCTTTGGCGTCGACGGTGAAGGAGGTCTGGCTGTCGGCGTTCATACACCAGAGAATGGTGCTGAACTGGTGCGCTCCGCGGTCGCGAATCTGTCCGCCGCCGCTTTCGAGGAACCAGCGGAACACGCCGGGGCAGTAGCGCGGGTTGTACGGCCGCCACGGCAGCGGGCCGAGCCACATGTCCCAGTCCAGCGACGCCGGCGGATCGCAATCAGGGACGGGGTTGACATCCACCGGGTTTGCATAGTGCCAGCACTCGACACGGCGAACCGTTCCCACGATGCCGTTGCGTATGGCGCGGCAGGTTTGCCAGGCGCCCTTGCCGGTGCGACCCTGGGCGCCAACCTGCACGGCCACCTTGTTGGCACGCGCTGCGGCCACCATGGCCCGGCCTTCTTCGATGGTGACCGACGACGGCTTTTCCACGTAGACATGCTTGCCGCATTCACAGGCGTGGACGGTCTGCACGCCGTGCCAGTGATCGGGCGTGCCGATCAATACGGCATCGATGTCCTTGCGCTGGAGGATGTGTCGATAGTCGCGATAGGCGTCAACACCCTCGCCGGCTTTTCTGGCCGCTTCCTGCAGACGCCTTTCGTCCACATCGCAGACAGCGGCGATGCGAACCTTGCCCTCCTTCTGGAACTGCAACATGTTGCCCAGGTGTACGTTGCCCATGCCCCCCACCCCAATGTGGCCGACGACGAAGCGCTCGTTTGCGCCCGGCCGGCCTGCCTGCGCAAGCACGCCCGACGGAACCAGCGTAAGCCCGCCAATTGCTGCCGAGGCGTGTGTAAACCGGCGACGTGTGATCTTGTGGTGAATCCCGCGTGTCATGATGTGTTTCCCAAAAGGACTACTTCGTCGAGGGCAATGCCGCGGCCTTCTGTTGCGCGACCGGCGTGGGCAATAGCTTTTTCGAGGGGTAGCCGTCAACGGCCTGCCCTCGCTTGCGCAGCGATTCCGCGATGGCGAACCGGAAGTCCTCGGACACTCTCGCCATCGCATCACTCAATGCCTCGATCGACTTCTGGCCGGGAATTCGCTGCAACGCGCATCGGGCGTCATCTCGCACCTGTGGATCGGCCAGCAGCCCGGCCACAGTCTGCACGCAGTTGTCCCCGCCGATTTCCGAGAGCATCCACAGCCCCAGACGGCGGACAGCCGGCGATTCCTGCTTCAGCAACGCGATAAGCTCTCGCTCGACAGCATGGGCCTCATCGGCCGCGCCGGGCCGGCCGGCATGGTGGACGATCCTTTCGATGGCGTGCCTGGCCGCCCGGCCAACCTCGACTTCGGCATCCACCAGTAAGGCGGCCAGTGGCGCAATAGCAGGCGCGCCGACACCGGCCGCACCCTGCCACGCCTGAGAACGTACCTTGTCGTCCTTGCTGCGAATATGCTCCAGCAGCGCGTTCACCTCGGCTCCTGAAGCGATCGTGTTGTCCATCGCGATGGCAGCGACGGCCGCTGAAATGACACTTGATGGGGGTAGGGTTCTCATCACCGTGAAATCATCGCCCCGATGTCCCGGGACTTCAAGAGTATGCACGGATTCGACACGGGATACCGACTGGTGGAACCTGGGCAAGGCCGCAATCTACCTCTCATCCAGGGGCAACACCCAGATATTACGATACTCCACGGGATTATTGTGGTCCTGGAAATTCAGATTTCCCGGCCGCGCGTCTTTGTTTAGCGTCAGGTTATCGTGGATTTTGATGCCGTTGTGCAGCACGGTCAGTTTTGGCTTGCCGGTGGGCTTGCCGTCCTTCTGCTCGACCCGGTATTCGATGTCATACGTCTGCCACTGTAGCGGCGGGAGCGAGGCCAGCGAAAACTCATCGAAAGCGTCGGGGTCTTTGTAGCGATACAGGCCGCCGCATCCGCCGCCGGTGTAGCTTGGGGCGCCGAATGAATCCAGCACCTGGATTTCCTGGCCATTGGGGAGGAACACACCGCTGTTGCCGCGAGCCTGATCGACAGCCGCGGGCATCAGAGGGGTCTTGAATTCCACGTGGATCCTGACGCTGCCGGCGAATTGCCGCTTGGAGGTCATGCCACCTTTGGGGATCAGCACGCCGCCGTCGTCGGCCACCTTCCACTGCTGTTCCGATCCGTCCTTCAGCGGCTTCTTGACCATTTCCTCGAAATTCTTGCCGTCGAGCAACACAATAGCGCCGGCCGGGGGCTGAGCGCCGAGTGTCGGAGGGGTGCGGGTAACGCGTTTGAACTCGAATGCGCCGCCGGTCCCGCAGGTTCCCTTGAACGCGCCGTCGGCATATACACCGGACCATTCCGCGTCTCCGGACTTGCCGGAGATGCGGACGACATCGCCCTCGGGTTTGGCGGTGAGCGTCGTCTTGGCAACTTTCCCGTCCGGCAGAGGTTCTCGAATCAGCACCTTGTACGCGCCCTTGTCGGCAGCCACCACGCGGACCTCAAGTTTGTGTTCGCCTTTGGCGTCTTTCGACGCGCCTTCGTAAAGCCCCTGGATCACTTCCTGTTTGGGGGGTTCGGCGAATGCAAGGCCGGCGAGAGCAAGGAATGCGACAATCAATGAGGTCATGCGATACATGGCTGGGTCTCCGTTGGTTTCCGACTGGTCAATCGTACATACAGCGTGATGAAGACAGCGTGGAACGGAGGTCGCGGCACCGCCGGAAACTGGAAGGATGTTCCTCGATACCCGTAACCTGTCGGGTTACAAGGCTTTGTGGCGATGATCAAGTCGTTCAGACACAAGGGCCTTGAGAAATTTTGCAATTCAGGGAAGACATCAGGGATTCGTGCTGATCACGCGAAAGGGCTTCGCTTGATTCTCGCCCGCCTGTCTGGCTGGCGGATTTCGCAGGATACGGCGCTGACCGGATCGAGGCTTCATGCCTTGAAGCGCAACATGGCTGGAATGTTCGCTGCGCATGTCGGGGCAACGGGAGGGCGGTGTTTGGATTCGACCTGGGCAGCCAAAGGCGACGCTGATAAGATTCGCCGTGATTTATAGGGGTTGCACTCACGTTTTTTTGTACAATGCCCGCGATGGATTTCTTGAAGACCACGGCCGGAAAGGTAATCAGCGGGCTGGTGACGCTCGCGGTGGTGGCGGCGGCCATTTCCTGGTGGAGGATGGACGAGGCCACCAAGACGATGCTCGTCAACGGCACGGGGAAGATCATGGGCTGGGTCATGATCGTGCTGCTGGTGCCCTGGGCGACGTTCTTCATCATCAGCAAGGTGGCCAGCCTGGGCAGCAACCTGGCGGGAGGCCTGCTGGTGCTGGGATATACGTTGCTGGAGTTTGTCATCCTGCTCTGGCTGTTCGGCTGGAAGTTCCAGGGGACGGGCGCGTGGACGGCGGTGGCTGTCGGCGTGCTTTTCGCGGCGGTGTATAATGTGTTTGCGTGCGACTGGATTGCGGAGAAGATGGAAGGCTGATTCAAGGGAGGACAGATGCCGCAGGTTGGCCAAAGAATCAGTGAGTATGTGCTTGAGGATCGACTTGGCGCCGGGGCGTTCGGCGAGGTCTGGCGGGCGCGCCACCATGTCTGGGCGGACCAGTTCGTCGCCATTAAGATCCCGATCGAGCCGGGTTACATCCGAAGTTTGCAGAAGGAAGGCTCGGCCGTTCATGGCCTGCAGCACCCGAATATCGTCCGGGCGCTTGGCTTCGATCCCTACGCCGATCCACCGTATCTGATTATGGAATATGTTCCGGGAACCGATCTGCGAAAGCTCATCGACGAGCAGACACTGACGCCCGACGAGGCGGTTGAGATATTGCGACAGGTTCTCCAGGGGCTCCGACATGCCCACGAGAACGGAGTGGTGCATCGCGACATCAAGCCCGAGAATGTACTGGTTCATGAACGCGCGCGAAAGGAAGGATACGACGTCGAGGGCGTCATCAAGGTTACGGATTTCGGCTTGGGCAAGGCCGCGAACCTGGCCGGGCAGCAGTCGATCGCTTTCTCGGTTGACGCTCATGGTGAAGATGCAAAGAAAATCGCCGGCACGATCGACTACATGTCTCCCGAGCAGCGCAGCGGCGAGGATGTGGACGGCCGGGCCGACATCTATGCCTGTGGCGTGATGCTGTACGAGATGTTGACGGGTGAGCGCCCCGCCGGGACGGACCTTCCGAGCGATCTCAACTCCCGGTCGCCTCGCCAGTTGGACGAGGTCTTTCGCCGGTCCTACGCCCGGCTCGACAAGCGATATCAATCAGCCCAGGAGTTTCTGGAAGGGCTGGACGAGGCGAGGCGAACGCCCCCGCCGCTGCCCGGTCGCGCAGCGGCATCGGAGCCGCCGCCGATTCCCATCTCACGGGGCTCAGTGTGTCCATCGTGTCGGCGGCCGACAGGGCCAACCGATCAGTTCTGCATGAACTGCGGCGTACAGCTAGTGGAATGGGTGTTGCGGTGCCCGCAGTGCGGCGGCTGGCCTGAGCCGGGCGACAAATTCTGTATGCAGTGCGGCGCGACGCTCGGACCGTTGCCGGGAGGCGTTGCATAGCGCCAGAATCGCCGGGAGATCCCATGCTCTTTTTTTACATGGTCTTGACTGTTGCCGGTTGGGTGTGGACCCTCCTGGCCCTGTCGGCTTTGTGGCTGGTGCTTCACTGGAAGGATGAGAGACACGCATGAACGGTCCGGCTGATCCAACCTGGCATCGTGAACGCGAAAAGCAGATGGTTGAACACATCCAGAAGCTGCTGGGCGACCAGCGCCTGCGAGTTCAGACCACCAGCGGACGCAAGCACGCCATTATGCTCGGACGCGATGTGGTTCCGTCGGACAGGGAAGTGGACCTGAAGCGGCTCATGATGCAAAAGGGCATCCACGACTATGCTGTGCAGGGGAAAATGCCCCTGGGACGTGAAGTGTCGGTGACGCTGCGAAAACGCCGGTTCTTCCTGTTCTGGAGCATCGTCGGCGACATCAAGGTCCTGTGCCTTTCGCCCTGGCAGGATCTTCTGGATGGCCGCGAACCGCGTCCGGCCGATGTCGGCGAGGTCAAGGCCGCAATGGACAGGCTGCACAAGTTCCACGGCGTGCCGCAGACGGTGGTGCTGGTTTCCACAAGTGGTTTCACCGATGCCGCCCGCGATCTGGCCGAGCAACGAGGCCAGCAGATCGCCATCATGGCCGAGCCGTCTGCTTCGGGGGGGTGGCGCGTCACAGGGCCGCCCGGCGAGGAGGAACTGCTCGGCCTGCTCGATCCCGAGGATCAGTCGCAGAAGAGTCAGCGGATTCGTGAGGCGATTGACAAGGCCCGGGTGGAGTTGTTGTCGGGCGGGATCAGTTCCGCCAGAATTGCCCAGCGAACGGATTTGCCGCTGGCGATGGTCGAGAACGAGGTTAAGTTGTATGCTAAGGAACACGGCCTGTCGGCAAGGAAACTCGATGGGTCGCTGTTGCTGTTTCGTGAAGGCTCGGGTTTGGGTTCGCCCGCGCGCAACGGAGGTTCGGACATGCCATTTATCGAACGGCTGAAGTCGCTCTTCTCCATGAGGGGCGAGACCGAGAAGAAAATCACGCTGTTGTCGGAGCGACGTGCGTCGCTCAGCCAGCAGCGCGACCAGGCGTTCGAGGAAATGGCCGCCCTGGAAACCCAGGAAAGCCAGCTCAAGGAGGAGTTCAAGAACACCACGAGCACATTGACCAAGAAGCGCCTGACCAGCCAACTGCTCCAGCTTCGCAAGGATCTGGAGCGCCGCCAGCAGGTCCTGGGGATGCTCAACCAGCAGATCAACGTCGTCAGCACCCACCTGCACAACCTGGAACTGGTGCAGCAAGGCTCGTCGGCCAAGCTGCCCGATTCGGAAGAACTCGCGGAAGACGCGGCCAAGGCCGAGGAAGTGATGGCCGAGTTGCAGGCAAGCTACGAGGTGGCCGGTTCGGTGGCCGCGACAGGTCCATCCGGCATGAGCGAGGAGGAACAGGCTTTATTTGAGGAACTGGAAAAGGAGATGAATCCGGAGAAAGCGCAGGCTGTCCCGGCCGAGAAAGCTCCTGCGGCCAAGGCCACGCCCGACAGGTCGCCGGCTTTCGCGGTCGAGCCGCCGCCTGTGTCCGAGTCGCCGGCCAAGTCAAAGGAACGCCAGGCGGAGTTGGGATGATCCAGCGTCCGCTTCAGCGGATGCGGGAGACGAATGGGTGACGCCCACCATCAGGACGCAAAATGGCCCTTCTCGACAGAATATTCGGCAAGAAGCAGAAATCGCTCAGCGAGCTCAACCGTCAGGAGATTCGCAAGGAGGAGATTCTCACCGAAAAGCAGCGTGACCGCCTTTTTAAGAAGGTCGAGCAGATTGCCATCGACAAGAAGAAATTGTTCGAGCAGGGGGCTGCGCAGAAGTCGCCGGAGTTGCGCAAGGCGCTGGCCCAGCAGTTTCAGATGAAGACGCAGGAGCAACTCATGGTTGCTCGCGAGCTGAACCTGCGAACCAAGGAACTGATGACCCTGAGCCGCCTCCGCATGGTCAAGGAGAACAGCGAGAAGGGCAAGGCGTTGGGTCGGTTGAACGTCACGGACAAGGATGTCGCCCGCATCAACCAGTGGATCGAGGATGACAGCATCAACGAGGAGATGTACCAGGAGCGGCTCGACCAGATCCTGGACCTCGGCGCTGAATCCGACAAGCGGGCCATCGCCGGCATGCAACTCAAGGATGCCGGATCGGAGATCATGGACCTCTGGAACGAGATGGACCGCGGCGCGATGAAACAGGACGAGGCGCTGGAGCAGGCAGAGCGGGCCGTTCGCCAGCGGGCAGCGCCGGAGCAGTGAGCGGATCAAATGCAAGACGCAAAGTGAACAGTAGGCAAGTCGGACTGGCAACTAACAAATGGCAACCAACCATGGGCTTGTTCAAAAGCAAAGAAGAGCGTCGCATCGAGCAGCAGATGAAAGTCCGCCAGGGCCTGCGGGCCATCGAAAAGTCGATCCAGCAGCAGCAGAAGTTCTCTGAGGACTTCATCAAGAACGCCCAGCACGCCAAGAAGATCGGCGACGAGCAGCAATACCAGTTCATCCGCGGCGCGCTCAAGAAAACCGCCACGGTGAAGAAAATGCTGGAGCGCCAACTGCTGGCCATCAAGAACGCCATGCTCATACACGCCCAGGCCGAGGCATCGCGGACCTTCGCCGAGTCCATGAACGTCATGGCAGGTGAGATCGGCAAGATCTTCGGCGAAATGGACCTGGCCAAGACGCAGGCTCAGTGGGAAAAGGCCGTCGCTCAGGCCGGCAGCATGGAAGAGCGCATGGCCGTCTTTATGGACTCCATGGAGCAGGGCGCCATCAGCGCCTCCGGCGAAAGCACCAGCGCCGTCAGTGACGAAGAGATCGACCGCATGATTCAGGCCGACCTGGTCGCGTCCGAAAAGGTCGAACTCGGAAAGCTCGATCAGCTCGAGAGCGAGATCGCCAAAGAACTCGGGGTGAACAAACAGAAGGATTGATCCCATAGCCGGCAATACGGGGACTCGATATTGATCCGCGATTGGTCTGACGGGAAATCCGACGTACCTTGACCGAACGTGCGGTCGTTTGGTTTTCTATGCCTATTCCGACCATGTTTGCCGCGCGACAACGTGAATCCGTCTCATGGCTGTGGTTTGATCATGAAGATGGGATGTCTCTCTATCCGTGTGAGTCCGTGTTCATCCATCGTGTTATTGCTTCCCGTCGCTCTCGTGCCCTCCCTTGCCATGCTCGCCCCTGACCGGGTATAGCTCGCATCCATGAGCAAACGATCCTCACCGGCCAGGGCCATCACGCTGCAACCCCGCAAGCACGTCCATCCCGGCGATACATGGGATCTGGGCAGCCTGTTCGCCTCCGATGCCCAGTGGGAGAAGGCATTCGCGGCCTGGTCGCAGCGCATCGACGGGTTCGCTCGGTTCAAGGGCAAACTGGGCCGAAGCGCGGCATTATTGGCCGAGTGTCTGCAATTCGACGCCGACATCGACCGCGAGGGCGAGCGAATCGGCAACTACGCCTCGTTGCGAGCGGCCGAGGATCAGGGCGACAGCGACGCCCAGAGGATGAAAGGCCGCTACCAGCACTCGGCCACGCGCGCCGCCGAGGCGGCAAGCTGGATTCGGCCGGAGATTCTGGCGATTCCCCCGGCCACGATGAAGAGACTGCTTCGTGCGCCTGCGCTTGAGCCGTGGAGACTCGCCCTGGAGCGCATCCTGCGCTATCGCCCGCACACGCTGTCGGCCGGCGAGGAGCGGCTGCTGGCCATGCAGACGCCGGTGACGCTGGCATCAAGCCAGGCGTTCCGCCAGCTCAACGACGCCGACCTGAAATGGGGTATGGTCCGCAATGAGAAGCAACAGCTCATCGAGTTGGGGCATTCATCGTTCTCGGCGCTGCTGCACTCGCCCTGCCGTGAGGTCCGCGCCGAAGCCTTCCACAAGTACTACGCCCAATACGACGCCCACAAGAACACCATCGCGGCCACTCTCAACGGATCGGTTCAGACCGATGTCTGCCAGGCGCGGGCTCGTGGGTATCCGTCGGCCCGGGAAGCCGCCCTGTTTCACGACAACGTGCCGCTCGGCGTCTACGACGCCCTCATCGCCGCCGTACGCAAGCATCTGCCGGCCGTCCATCGCTACTTCGATCTCCGCCGGCGAAAAATGAAACTCAAACACATCCACCACTACGACACCTATGTGCCGATTCTGTCGGATTATGACCAGCGGCATACCTGGGACCAGGCCGTCGACGCCGTGCTGGACTCGCTCGAACCGCTCGGCGCGGAATACACGGCCGTACTTGGAGAGGGCCTGCGCGAGGCCCGCTGGGCCGACCGTTATCCCAACCGCGGCAAGCAGTCGGGCGCATTCTCCTCCGGTGGCTACGACGGCAAACCCTATATCCTCATGAACTACCAGCCGGACGTCCTGGACCACGTTTTCACGTTGGCGCACGAGGCCGGCCACTCGATGCACTCCTGGTATTCGGCTCGCTATCAGCCCTACCAGTACTGGCAATACACCATCTTCGTGGCCGAGGTGGCCAGCACGTTCAACGAACAGCTTTTGTTCCACCATCTGATGCGCCGGGTGCGCAGTGCCCGGGAGCGGGCCTGCCTGATCAACCGGCAGATCGACGCCATCCGCAGCACCATCATTCGACAGACCATGTTCGCCGAATTCGAGAAAACGATCCACGCCCAGGTGGAGGCGGGCGAACCGCTGACTGTCCAGTCGCTGCGCGTCGAATACCGCAAGCTGCTGGACGCCTATTTCGGCCCGGAATTTTCCATTGACGGCGAACTGGAACTGGAATGCCTGCGCATCCCGCACTTCTATCGGGCTTTTTACGTTTACAAATACGCCACCGGACTTTCAGCGGCCATCGCCCTGTCGCAACGGGTGCTCAACGGCGGCCGGCGCGAACTCGATGACTATCTCGGTTTCCTCAAGGGGGGCTGCTCCAAGTGGCCGCTGGACCTGCTCCGCGGCGCGGGCGTGGACATGGAAAAGCCCGCCGCTGTCGCCACGGCGCTGGAGCATTTCGGAAAACTCGTCGATGAACTGGATGAGCTGATC
>CAYSSA010000053.1:18516-20952 GCA_964433485.1 uncultured Tepidisphaeraceae bacterium
CATGCGCTTGCGCAACTCCGCCTGCAGCGACCGCAGCGTCGAGTCCGTCAGCGCCACGATTTCGGCCGGTTTCAGGCCCTCCACGGCGAGCGGCCTGCCGTACATCACCTGGACGCGTTGCAGGCGGGGGAATTTCGATCCTTTTGGCAGCACCTTGCACGAGCCTTCGATGACTGCGGGAATCACGGGCACTCCCGCCCGCCGGGCCATCAGTCCAAAGCCGGGTTCGAGCCGTTTGATCGTCCCATCGAGCGAACGTGTGCCCTCGGGAAACACGATCAGCGCGGCTCCCGCCTTCACGCGGCGGATGGCCTCCTTCATGGCGCCCACGTCGGCTTCGCCGCGCCGGACCGGAAACGCGTGCAGGGCGCGAATGAAAGCGCCAAACCAGCGATTCCGGAACAACTCGATCTTGGCGAAAAAGTGGATTTGACGCTTGAGGTTGACGGCGTAGAGCACCGGATCAAGGTGGCTCTGGTGCGAGCAGACCAATAGCAGCCCGCCCTTGCGGGGCACGTTGCTAGCCCCCCAGGTCTTGAAGCCCAGGAACAGCTTGACCAGCGGCATGGCGATGATGCGCGACACGCCATACACTACGGAGTTGGCGGGAGACTCGTCGGCCGCCTCCGGAGCATTATCCTGTATCGCCTCGCTCATGGCTTGCGCTCCGCAACCGCACCGGCGCGCGCGATGATGCGGCTGACAACGTCCTCAATCGTCAGCCCGTTGGTGTCGATCAGTTCCGCGTCCGGAGGAATCGTCAGCGGACCGACTTCACGGTGGGAATCGCGGTAATCCCGCTCCTTGATCTGCCGCAGAATCTCGTGGTAGTCCGGGTTCTCGCCGCGCGCCCGAAGTTCTTTGGTGCGACGGTCCGCACGAACCTCCGCCGCCGCATCCAGATAGAACTTCAGCTCCGCATGCGGGAACACCACCGAACCCTGGTCGCGGCCTTCGGTCACCAGATTCGGGCGCGACAGCCCGATGCGCCGCTGCTGTTCCACCATCAACGTCCGCACGGCCGGCACTTTGGCAACGTGCGAGGCGGCCGAGGTCGGCTCAGCTCCGCGAAGGCGATGGTCCACCCGCTCGCCATTGAGGATGACCCCCGGCGGTTGCAGGTTCCAGTCAAATTCAATTCGGCACAATCCCGCGATGTACGCCAGTTCCCGGGCGTCATTCATATCCGCGTTGCGGCGAAGGGCGGCGAATCCCACCGCACGGTACATCGCGCCCGTGTCCAGAAAATCAAAACCCAGACGCTGCGCCACGGTCCGTGCTGCCGTGGACTTCCCTGTTCCGGCGGGTCCGTCGATCGTTATGATCATGCGTCGGATTCTAAGGAGTTGGTCGCCAGTTGCCAGTCATCCTACCTCATCGGGGCAGTCGTCCCGAAGCCCATGGTCACCTCAGCGTCATCATTTTGCCTGCTCAATCCGATATAGACTCGTCCTGGTTCTTACATACAACGCCCCGTTGACGGCGGCGGGGCTGGCCAGGCATCCGTCGGGGAGTGTGTTCTGGGCAAGAATCTTCAGTTCCCGACCTCGCCGCAGTACATAAGCCAGACCATCCTGGTTAAACAGGTAGATCCGCTCCCCGGCCAGGATCGGCGATGCCGAGAAGTTGCCTTTGAGACGCTGGCGCCAGACGTCGGCGCCGGTATCGGCCTCGACGCAACTGGCCACGCCGTTGTCGTCCACCATGTACAGCAGGTCGTCGACAAGCAGCGGCGAAGCCCGGCCCGGCGCATTGCGGGTCGATTTCCACACCACTTCGCCCGAGGGTTTGACCGCCCGCAGTTCCTGCACGCCCAGGCCCGTACAGTAGAAAATCAGCCCTCGTCCAAAAACCGGCGTGACGCTGCCCGAATGCGAGTCGTGCTTTGGAAGCTTCCATATCTCCCGGCCGTCCGATGGGTCATATGCATAGAAACACTTGGACCCAAGGCTCAATAACAATGGGTGGTCGCCCTGTTCCAGCACCCGAGGCGTCGAGAATCCCTTGCGCCAGTCGCCGTCGCGTTCGGGTTTGCCATCCGGGCCAATGTCCTTGTAGTCCACCGAGCGGTTGACCTGCCAAAGCGTCTTGCCGGTTTGTTTGTCCAGAGCCACGACGTATTGGCGGTCGCTGCCGTCGAAATGCATGATGAGCATGCCCTTCCACAACAGCGGCGAAGAACCGGCGCCGCGAAAGTGGTTGCAGACGAAATCCGTGCGAGTCCACAGCGCCTTGCCTGTGGCGGTATCCAGACACGCCGTGCCGGGCGAACCCCAGGTGACATACACGCGCCCGGCCTCGATCACCGGTGTCGGCGAGGCGTAGGAATTGAAAGGAATGCAGTACTGCGGTACTTCGATATTGAATAGGACCTCATCGCGAACGATTTTGCCCGAATCGAGGTCAACGCAAATGACCGAAAGCTTCCGTCCATCT
>CAYSSA010000053.1:20962-22133 GCA_964433485.1 uncultured Tepidisphaeraceae bacterium
GCAGATGGCCCGTAGCGAATGGCCCTCATCGGTGGCCGTGGTTAGCCAGATCTGCCGATCCCAGATCACTGGCGACGACCATGCTTTGCCATGGATGGCGGCTTTCCAGGCGATGTTCCGGTTCTCTGCCCACTCAAGCGGATAGCCGGCGCCTTCCGCCGTTCCCTGGCCGTCGGGGCCGCGGAAACCGGGCCAGTGTGATTGAGCCGATGCGCCGACAGCGGAGAGTACGAACAGACACAGTACAAGGATTCGCATGGGGGCAGCATACCGTGTCTCCCCGACAGGAAAAAGCATGCAAAAAACCTGTTCACCGGACGGGAAAGTGAGTATACTTCATTTAGATCGCATAAGCGTTCTCGCGAAAGGCGCCTTCACGCGATGTGTTCGGAGGCGCAAGTTCACGTCTGTTGCAAATCGACGTTCAATTGGAGCAGCATACATGTCGCCAGGAAACTTCAAATCATCGCGATCCCGAGCCTTTACGTTGGTCGAACTGCTGGTGGTCATCGGCATCATCGCCTTGCTCATCAGCATCCTCCTCCCGGTGCTGGGCAAGGCAAAGGAGCGGGCCAACGCGGTCAAATGCCAGTCGAATCTCAAGACACTGATGCAGGGATTCCTGATGTTCTCCAACGATAACAAAGGCTATCTGCCCGGCAGCGAGAACGACTATCAGCAGGCTGAGGAATGGAAACGTTGCTGGCTCAAGGGCCCCAAGGGCGTTCCCGCCCCCGGCGGCACGCCGCCCCTGACCAATGCTCCCACCGAAGGCACCGTCTTCAAATACGTCAAGAACAAGGAAGTCTATCGCTGCCCCAGCGCCGGCGCGGGAACGGTCGGCGCGGGCGGCGGATCCAACGAGCGTTTTGACTACTGCACGTTCAAGTCCTTCGCCGGCGCCAAAGTCACCAAGATCAAGAACGTCGCCAGGTTCCAGAACAAGTACGCCGGCACCGGACAATGGATCTACTTCAACACCTGCCCGGTCATCGTGCAGGAAGACCCGAGCTATCTGAACCAGACCAACATGGATAGCGGGCACTCCAACGAAGACCCTCTGGACCATACGCACAACAACGGCTCGTACTATGCTTCGGTGGACGGCAGCGTTCATTTCGTGTCCGAACCGAAAGTTCCCCGAGGACAAACCATCGCCACCTGGTGGGAG
>CAYSSA010000054.1:0-697 GCA_964433485.1 uncultured Tepidisphaeraceae bacterium
GCACCACCACGCGATCCTTCTTCGGCAGCACGCGCAGCACCTGCCCGGTACGACCCTTGTCGCGGCCCGCGATCACCATCACCATATCGCCAGTTCTAATGTGTCGTGCCATAGTAGTTGATAGTTGATAGTCGGTAGTTGATGTTGTTCCACGCTCGTCGGTAGTTGCTGGCTGCAAGCGGCCAGTGCCCACGGCACCTTTCAACCGGCAACCACCAACTATCAACTTCTCCTTCAAACCACTTCGCTCGCCAGCGAAACAATCTTCATGAAGTTCTTCTCTCTCAGCTCACGGGCCACGGCGCCGAAAATGCGCGTGCCCCGCGGATTGTTTTCCTTGTCGATGATGACGCAGGCGTTGCGGTCAAACCGGACATAGCTGCCATCTGCCCGCCGAGTCACATGCTTCGTCCGCACCACCACGCACCGAACCACCTCACCCTGCTTGACCTCGCCCGCCGGAATCGCCTTTTTCACCGAGCAGATGATAATGTCGCCGACGTGCGCCACCTTCCGCTTGTACTTTCCCCGGCTGGACGAGCCGCGCAGCACCTTGATGCACATCCCCTGCTTGGCGCCGGTGTTGTCGGCAATATCCACATATGTCTGTTGCTGAATCATTGATGTCTCCAGACTTGCGATCCAGGTCCGCCGCGGCGGCCCTGGCCGCGATTACCTGGCCTCCGGCGCCTTTCCG
>CAYSSA010000054.1:832-1998 GCA_964433485.1 uncultured Tepidisphaeraceae bacterium
CTCGTTGTTCTCGTCGTGGGCCTGCAGAACGGTACGCCTTTGAAGGTACTTTCCGTACTTGGCGTGCCGGGTCTGGAAGGCGACAACGACCTTGATCGTCTTGTGGGCCTTGTCGGACGCCACCGTGCCAACCAGCGTCCGCAGCAGGGCCCGTTTCTCCGTTGCACTGTTGGTCTCTGCCATGTCTGCTTCAGGCGGCCTTCACAACCGCCGTCCTATTGAGGTTACTTCGCAGCAGCCTTCTTCGCCGCCAGCTCGCGCTCGCGGAGGATCGTCCGGATCCGTGCGATTTCCCGGCGCGTCTTCTTCAAAAGGCCGGGGTTCTCCAGCTTCTCCGTCACCGCCTGCGTCCGCAGCTCGAACAGCTTCTTCTTCTGCTCAGCCAATTCGAGCGTGATCGCGTCCGATTCCTTCTCTCTGTATTCCTTGGCCTTCATGATTGCCGTCCGTTCCTCGCTTGATCGTGGGGTTCCTTACGCAACCTTGTGCCGCCGCGCCACGAACCGGCACTTCACCGGCATCTTGTGGGCCACGCGAGCCATTGCCCGCTTCGCGGTCGGCTCGTCAACACCGGCGATCTCCATGAGAATCGTGCCGGGCTTGACCACCGCGGCCCAAAACTCAGGTTCGCCCTTGCCGCTGCCCATACGAACCTCCAACGGCTTGGCCGAGATCGGCTTGCTCGGGAAAATCCGGATGAACACACGGCCCTCGCGGTGGATGAAGTGGCTGACCGCAACGCGGCCGGCCTCAATCTGCTTGGCCGCGATCCACCCGGACTCCAGGCTCTGCAAGCCGTATTCGCCGAAGGCGACGAAGTTCCCGCGCTGCGCGTTGCCCTTCATCTTGCCTCGCTGGCTTTTCCGGAACTTCACCCGTTTGGGCATCATTGCCATGGTACACCTGTCCGTTCATTCATCAGTTGCCAGTTGCCTGTTTCCATTCGCCGATTACCTGCGCCCGCGACGCGGCGGGCCGCCCGGACGAACGTCCGTGTCGGCCACCATGCTGTCGTCGCCGTACATGCCGCGGTAGATCCAGCACTTGATGCCGATCGCGCCGTACGTGGTGAACGCAATGGCATAGCCATAGTCCACGTTCGCCTGCAGCGTCTGCAGCGGAATCGCACCCGCGGCCGTCTTCTCGCAGCGGGCGATTTCCGCGCC
>CAYSSA010000054.1:2028-3934 GCA_964433485.1 uncultured Tepidisphaeraceae bacterium
GGAGACGCTGATGCGAATGCCCTTGGCGCCGGCCTGCATGGTCGCGTCGGTGCGCTGCTTCAACACGCGGCGGAACGCCGCCCGTTTCTTAAGCTGCTCGCTGATCGCCTCGGCCACAAGCTGGGCGTTCAGATCGGGATTCTTGATCTCAATCACATTCACCGGACCAACCTTGCGCTTGATCAGGTCCTCCAGTTCCTCGCGCAGCTTGTCAACCTCGGCGCCCTTGGGTCCGATGACCAGTCCAGGCCGCGCGGTCCGCAATGTGATCTTCACTTCCTCGCGCGTCCGCTCGATCAGCACATCCGCCACCGCCGCGAACGGCGGTTTGCGGTTCAGCTTTTCGTCGATGTACTTGCGAATCCGGAAGTCCTCGCCGAGAAACTCGCCGAACGCTTGCTTCGGCGCGTACCAGCGCGACTTCCAGTCTTCGGTGATGCCGATGCGGAAACCAAGGGGATTTACTTTCTGACCCATATGAGGCTACCTTCGTAAATCGTCCGGCCGGTTATGCCCGAACCTCCAACTCCACGACCAGGTGGCTGGTCTTCTTCTGAATCGAATATGCCTTGCCGCGGTCCTTTGGCTGAAACCGCTTGATGATCGGACCGGGATCAACCCAGCACGCCTTGACCACCAGATCGTCGGCCACCGCCTCCTTCTCCGTCGCATTGGCGATCGCCGAGCGAACCACCTTGTCGATCATGACCGCGGCTCGCTTCTTGGAAAACCGAAGAATCGCCAGCGCGTCGTTCACCTTTCGTCCTCGGATCGTGTCCATCACCAGCCGCGCCTTCCGCGGGGCGATGCGAGCGAACCGATGTTTTGCCGAATACACAGCCATGTTGGCTCCTATCTCATCCTTGCCCGACCGTCTCCGGCCACGGGCGCCGTCACTTCGCCGCCGCCGGCTGTCCGGTCACGGCGTCGGTCTTGCGTCCGCTGTGCCCGCGGAATACCCGCGTCGGCGCGAACTCGCCAAGCTTGTGCCCGACCATGTCCTCCGTTACGAACACCGGCAGAAACTTGTTGCCGTTGTGCACCTCAAAAGTATGGCCGACGAATTCCGGAATGATCGTACAGGACCTCTTCCAGGTCTTCAGTCGCTCTTTCCTGCGGGTCTCGTTCAGACGAGCCACCCGCTGATAGAGCCTCTCGTCGACATACGGGCCTTTCTTTGCGCTTCTGCTCATAATCCACCAGTTGCCTGCTGCCGATTGTCAATCTGAACCTGGTAGCCGTCCTCATCTGACAACTACCAACTGTCCACTCTTGTCCTACACGCTTACCGTCTGCGGACGCTGCTGATGCTTGCCGAACTTGCGACGGCGCAGAATCAGCTTCTCGCTGGCCTTGCGCGAACTGCGGGTGATGCCGCCCTTGGCGAACACGCCGGTACGGCTGACCGGATGCCGCCCGCCGTTGGACCGGCCTTCGCCGCCGCCCAGCGGATGGTCGATCGGATTCATCGCCTTGGCCCGCGTATGCGGACGCTTGCCGCGATGCCGCTGCCGACCGGCCTTGCCGATGCTGACGTTGATCCAGTCGATGTTGCCGAGCTGCCCGATCGTCGCGCGGCAGGCCGAACGAATGCGCCGCATTTCGCCCGAAGGCAGAATCACCACCGACCACTCGCCTTCTTTTGCGCCAAGTCTGGCCACGCCGCCGGCGGAACGAACCAGCTTGCCGCCCTGGCCGGGATTCATCTCGATGTTGTGAATTTCCAGACCGGCCGGAATGTTCGCCAGGGGCAGGCAGTTCCCGATCTCCGGCGGAGCGTCAACGCCGCTCTGCACGGTCCGACCCACCTTGATCCCCTTGGGCGCCAGAATATACGCCTTCTCGCCGTCCGCGTATTTGATCAGGGCGATGAAGCAGGAGCGATTCGGATCGTATTCCACCGCTT
>CAYSSA010000054.1:3944-11232 GCA_964433485.1 uncultured Tepidisphaeraceae bacterium
GTGGCCAGCACGCCATCCTTGCGGCGACGGAAATCGATCAGGCGGTACATGCGCTTGTTTCCGCCGCCCTTGTGCTTGGTGCAGATAATGCCTTGGTTGTTTCGACCATTGGCGCGAGTCTGCGGGCGTAACAGCGACTTTTCCGGGGTGAACTTTGTCAGTTCCGCCTTGTAGTCCAGGACGGTACCGGCTCGGCGGCCCGCAGAGGTTGGCTTGTATGACTTGATCGGCATGGCGTTGCTCGCTTCCGCTCTGAGTGACTTAGAACAGGTCGATCCGGGAATCCTGGAGACGGACAATGGCCCGCTTCCAGGTCTTGGTCTGCACCACGCGATATCGCGTGCGCCGGGGTTTGCCTTTGCGAACCAGCGTGCGGACGTCGGCGACCTTCACCGAATACAGCTTCTCGACGGCTTCCTTGATGTCCTTCTTCAATGCATCGGGATGGACCTCGAAGGAATAGGTGTTCTGCGAATGCTGCTGCCGAGCGCTCTTCTCGGTGATCAGCGGCCGGATGATGACGGTTGTCGCTTCCATTTCTCAATCCTCTCTAGGAAATCATCTGCTGCAAACCGGCCTTGGTTGTCAGTAGGGTCTTCTTGCGAAGAATATCCCACGCATTGAGTTGCGCGACCGTGGTCAGTTCGGCTTTCTCGATGTTGCGGGCACTCCGCTCAACCATGCTGTCGTGCGACGGCAGCGCCACAAGGCAACCTCGGTCAATGCCCAGCGCTTTGAGCATGGCCGCCACCAGCTTCGTCTTGGGCTGCTCGATTCGGATGTCGTCCACCACGCGAATATCGTTGCTCCGGATCTTCGCGAGAATCGCGCTCTTTTTGGCGACCAGTCGCATCTTCTTGGGCATTGCCAGACGCCAGTCCTTTGGGCGCTTCTGCTTGGCGTGGCCGCCGCCGACGCGAACCGGCTGGCGAATCGTGCCCATGCGCGCGTTACCGGTGCCCTTCTGGCGATAGATCTTTCGGGTGGAACCCGACACCTCGCCACGGGCCAAGGTGCGAACCGTGCCCTGTCGCTTGTTGGTGTGATACATCACCAGCGCCTGCTTGAGAATCGGCAGGTTCACCTCGCCGCCGAGCGCGGCTTCATCGAGCTGAAACTTCTCGATTTCCTGTCCGGCCTGATTGTAAATGGGTATTTCGATCATGGGGTGTGTCCTTGATCACTTCTTGGCCGGCTTGGCCGGTTTGCCCTTTGCATCCTTCGATTCGGCCGGCGCTTCCACGGCCACGGGCCGAATGCGGGCCGTGATGCTCTTTCGGATAAACAACACCGCGCCATTGGCTCCGGGAAGCGCGCCCTTGATCAGGAGAAGGTTCTTATCCTTGTCCAGGCCCACGAGTGCGTGGTTGCGGGTCGTCACACGGTCGTCGCCCATGTGGCCGGCCATTCGCAAGCCCTTGGCGGGCTTACCGCACTGACCGCGCCAACTGGCATTGGACGCAATCGAGCCGCGCGAACGATGCTTGCGCTCGGTGCCGTGCGAAGCGGGCTGACCACCGAAATGGTATCGCTTCATCACACCAGCCGTGCCTTTGCCCTTGCTGGTGCCAATCACGTCAACGAACGGCACGTCCTTGAAAATGTCCACATCAATCTGCGCGCCCGCCTGAAGTTCCGGCTTGGCGGCCAACCGCACCTCGCGGAAGTGCCGCTTGGGACTCGCGCCGGCCTTCGCCGCATGGCCCATCAGGGCCATTGACTGGTGCTTGGGCTTCACATCCTCAAATGCGATTTGAACGGCGTTGTAGCCGTCCTTGCCATCGGCCGTCTTGACCTGCGTCACAACGCAGGGACCGGCCTGCACGACCGTCACGGGCACGATCGCGCCCTTGGCGTCGTAGATGCGGGTCATCCCGACTTTTCTACCAATCAACGCTGGTGTCATTTCCGTTTCCTGGCAGAGGAGGCGATCCCCAGGGGTGCCTCATACCGGTCCTTTTGAAGGACAATAAAATTCCGGGAGGTCGCGCCCTTTCTCAGGGTAAAGGGTTCTTGGATGAACCCCGCGCTCCGGACAACAAAAATGCCCCTTGAAACAGGGGCATATATACACAACAAATCAAGCCTTGATCTTCACGAACACACCGGCCGGTACAACCAGACGATTCAGCGCCTCGATCGTGCGCGCGGTGGGCTCGAAAATATCAATGACACGCTTGTGCGTGCGCATCTCAAACTGTTCACGGGACTTCTTGTCGATGTGCGGGCTGCGGAGAACGGTGTATCGCTCGATTCGGGTGGGCAGCGGAACCGGACCACACACGCGGGCGTTGGTCCTCTTGGCATGCTCGACGATTTCCTTCGCCGACAGATCCAATGCCCGGTGGTCGTACGCTTCCATCCGAATCCTGATGCGATCACCCGTCATAACTGCTCGTTTCCGTCTTCAACCGCCTGCAAGGCGACAATTAACGTAAAATTCATCCACCTCCACGGTGGAGGGGAAAAGAATAGCGACCGATCCGGATTTGTCAATGGGGAAGGAAAGAAATTTGTGCGAAAGCCAGGCATCCTTACAAACCGCCTGTAACCACATGCCGCATACCACCGCCATCGCCACACTCGTCGGAATCACCAATCGTACGTCCGATAATCTCCCTGGGCCGAAAAAGTGTACGCCGACACTGAGCGTGGCCGATGTATCGGACGTAACTCTCTCGGGAGGTATGCATGCGTTACTTGCTCGTTCTACTCGCGGCGGCGTTTCTGTCCGGGTGCACCGGTGCCTTTGGAGTTGGCGGAGAAAACGGCATCGGACTCAAGTCCTCCATTGGAATGGATGGCAAGATCGTGGAGATCAGTCCGGCCGATGGCAATGGCGACGAGAAGTGATGCACATTCCCTGTCGCACGAACCGCTCTCCGAAACGGCACCGTTAGAATCCGGACGATTCTCATTCTGCCATAAGTCCATGAAAGAAATGACTTGACTAAATCTGTCCTTTGTCGCTCTTGGGCTTTTCGTCCCCCTTCTTGTCCTCCACCGGCTTGGGTTTCTCCACAATAGTCACCTGCTTCGGCTCTTTCAAAACGATTTCGGGATTGCCACGGAACTCTTTGATCAGTCCATTGATTCGAACTTTGGAACCCGTCAGCACGCGCGGCGCATCCCCCTCAAATGCATCGTCAAACGCTTTCCGGTCTTTCTCAAAGATCGCCGCGACAAACTTGCTCTCCGTGGTGTCCTTGAAACGAATGTTCATGACTTTGCCCGATGCGCTCCATCGAGCCGAAGCGATGACCCCCTCCACCGTCGTTTGCTTCCCCATTGCGGCCTTGATCGCCGCCGCATCCGATGCCTGGATGATTTCCTCGGCCCGGGCGCTCCAGAAGCACAGGCAAAACAAGAGAATAAACGCCAGAGTATTCGGTGTTCGCATGGCACTATGATGGCCACTCGATGGGCGCTCTGTCAATAAGACCCGCCCGTCGGCGCAGTCCCTCGACACCCCCGGCCGGGAGCAGGTCCGATTTTCACTGCGGCGATTCCTCCCCAGACGCGGGCAACACGGTCTTCAGCCCGGAAATCGGTCGGCCATCCTGCCCGAGGATCTGCGCCCGATAGGACCATTCCCGGCCATCGCCCGCGGCTAGCTTGAGCAGCAGACGATTGTTGCCCTTGGCCAGTTGCACGGCGATGGTCGGCCCGGCGGCACTGTCCTGGGCTTTGGGCAACTTCGTCCCATTCAACCACACCGCCACCTCGCCTTTAATCCCAAGCCGCAACTGCGCGGATCGCTCCTCGGTCGATACCACATCCACCAACGCATAGGCGACATGCTGGCCGGCGCGCAGGCTTCGCCGTCGTCCGCCATACACGTACCCAAGATCCACGGTGGAATCCTCGGCGCGGCTGCGGCAAACCGACCAACTCACGCGATCGCCTCGGCCGGCTTCGTAACGAGCGTTCGCATCAAACTCCTTTTCCGGCGGAAACACCGCGGACAATGCCGATGGACTGCCCTCCGTTGGCTCGAAATTGAATGGGCCGATCAGGAGCCAGGGTGTCAGAAAACCGCGGGCAATGGCGACGCGAGCCGTCGCTTCATCGTCGGCGACGGCGGCCAGCGCGCGCGCCGCTGCCTGCTGAATCTCGGGGTCCGAACCGGTGAGATGAGGCTCCAACGCCGCCATGGCCGCCTGGAGTTCGGCGCGAGTAAGCCGGTCGCGCAGCAGCGCCATGGCCTCGCGAACAATCAGCGGGTCTTTCGCGAGCAACGGCTTGGCAAGATAAGCCGTGATGCCGCCCTTGGGAACGCCCCGCGTGTTTCGCCGCAGCGACTGGAATGCCGCCGCGCGCACCATAGGTTCGGGATCGATCAACGCATCCTGCAACATTGAGAAATGATCCGCTTGTCGGCTTCGCGACAGGGCAACGATGGCGCTGCAGCGGACTTCCGCCAGAGGGTGCTTCAGGTGTCTTGCCGCCACATCTCGAAAGGCATCGCCATCGAACCGCGACAGCAGGTCGAGAGCCGCCGCCAGAGCACGCGGATCGGCCGTCTCAATACGAACCAGATTGGCCACCACGACATCGCAAACCGGCTTTGAAACCCGTCGAGCCAGCAGTTTCAGCGCGACTTGATAGAGCGGAGACTTGTCGGAAGCCAGCACTTGCAGAAGAGGTTCGGCAAGAAGGGCATCGTCGAATTTCGCCAGTGCCTGCTCGCCGACCAGACGGCTGTCGGCGTCGGTCTCGACGGCGAGCCGGGCCAGCAACGCCGGAATGAACCGCGGATCGCGAGATTCACCGATGGCTTTCATGATTCGCCTGCGCGAGTTGACATCATCGGAATCCAGAAGCAGCTGGATCTTCTGTTGCGCAGCCGGCGCCGGAATATGAACCACGGCACGAAACGCGGCCTCTCGCAGATCGCCATCAAAGGCGGCCTTCACGGCTTCCCACGCCTCGGCACGTGCGATCCGCGCGTAAGCGACCAGGGCGGCAGAGCACACCGATGGGTCGGCATCGACAATCCGCTCCTTTGCGATGCGCGATCCGCCGGCATGGCCAAGCAGACCCAGAGCTTCGACGGCGCCGGCGCGCAGTTGCGGGCTGGCGTCGTCGGCAAGGGACATCGACAGTTCCAGCGATCCCTGAACGCCCAGCCGGGCCATGGCAACCAGTGCCCTGCTCCTGACCCATGGATGCTCGCCCGAGTCAGCCACGATTCCCCTCAACGGGCCGCCGGCCGCGGCGACCTTCAACGCAACCAACTCTTCCATCGCCTGCCAGCGCAGGATCCAATCGGCATCGTGAAGTCTGGCCAGCAATAGACCAACCCGCACCTCGGAAACCTGCGGCGAAAGCTCGTTCGTTTCGGCGGCCGGCCTGACAACGGTTTGAGCCGGGAGCGGCAACGCCGTCGCCGAAGCCATGATCAATGAAGCGTAGATAACGCGAAGCGGCGAGGAGAACCTGACCATTGCTGGATTCCAGCGCAACATCGCAATTCCCTCTCATCGCTGGTAGATCGGCAAGAAACGATAGGGTACGCCGAGAATGAGCACGGCCATCGAAGTCGCATAGCACGACGTCGTGCCGCCTTCCGAACTCTGCCAGCAACCATCGGGGCGCTGCTTGGGAAGCAGAGCATCGCGAATCTTGGGGTACCACGCCTGGTACCCCGCCTCGCCGGCCTGATACATTGACTGTATGGCGTAGTAGTGCCCGTAAAAGTAGTACTCCGAGTTCGCAAACTTGGTATCGGGCTGCTTGACAAGCCAATTGATGCCGGACTGCATCGCCTGGGAATTGCGATGTCCGGCCATGCAGAGAGAGAGGACTCCCGCGGCCGTGCGGGCAAACCCCGGCTCCTGTCTGGGCTGATAGGCGAAACCGCCAAGTGGATGCTGGCATGCCAGAACATAGGCAGTCGCCCGATTGAAGACCTCGTCCGGAACGTGAATGCCGGCTTCCTTGGCGCTGGTGAGGGCGACGATCTGCATCACGGTGACGGAGATGTCCGCATCCTGGGGCGTGGCGCCGTAGCGCCAGCCGCCTTCGTGGTTTTGAGCGCCAAGGATGACCTTTACGGCCTTCTTCAGCGAGTCTTTGACCTCGTCACGATCGCTTTCACCCCAGACTTCAGACAGCGCCAATGTGGCAAGACCGTGCTCGTACATCCCCTGCTGCTGGGTGCCGAAATATCCGCCGCCCTCCTGGCCCCGGCGAAGCAGGTAGGCGACGCCTTTGTCAAGTTTGGCGCCGTAGGTTCCACGGCCAGGGAAATGTCCCTTTACCATGAACGCCATCAGGGCCAGCGATGTCTCCGCGGCCCGATATTTCTCACCCCAACTGCCATCCTCGTTCTGCCGGGCGGCGAGGTAGTTCAAGGCGCGGGTGATGGCGGCATCCGCATCGGGACCAAGCTCGGCCACGCCCACACGCCGCACATCCGGAGCGGCGGCCATGGCCGGCGGATGAGGCAGTGCCCCCAATCCGCAGCTTCCCACGACAAGCCATCGCATCATCGTTCGCTTCATCGGTCGCGTCTTTCTTCTCACTTGGCCAGGGATTCGTAGTATTCCTTGAGCAGCGCGCGATACTCCGCGGGCAACTCACGCGCGTAGTTCTCCATCAACTGGTCTCGCTCACGGTTGGCCAGCGGTTTGATCTGCGCCCGACCGGCGGTTGATGCCGGCTGCCTGACTTCCGTGGAACTGGCGAACATGCGCTCTTCTTCGGTATTCAGGAGCGTGGGCTGCTTGGGCGGTTCCAGCTTGGGCCCGGGCTGAGGCGGGGGAGGAAGCTGCGCCTGCGGATCGCCGGGTTGCGGAGGCTCGGGCGTTCCCTGTTCCTGGTTGGCCTGTTGCTCCTGCTGCTGTGCCTGCTCGGCCGCCTTGGCCAACTCCTTGGCCGCCTCCTCGGCCGCCTGCTGCGCCTCCTGTTGCTGATGGTTCTCCATGTGCTGCTCGGCCTTGGCCATTTCCTCCTGGGCCTTCTGCAGGTTGGGGCTTTGCACGCTCTTTTGCAATTCCTGCGTCTGCTTGCGAATCTGCGCCTGTTGATTCTGCAAGTCCTGGGCCTGTTGCTGGAACTGCTGGGGGTTGGCCTGCTCGATCTGCTGGGCCAACTGCCGTTCGGCCTGAGCCAGGTTCTGCAATTCGCGAATCTGCTCCAGCGACGCGGCGTGCTGCTGGTTCTGGTCGCTCTCCAGCAGGATCTTCAGCACTTCGGTAAGCACTTCCAGCGTCTTGTCCTGGCCATCAACAGCACCGACGGGCCTGGTCCGCTCGATTTCGCCCGCCGCCGTCGAAGCAAGGTC
>CAYSSA010000054.1:11250-13603 GCA_964433485.1 uncultured Tepidisphaeraceae bacterium
CTTCCTTTCCACCATGACATTACGCGCCCGGGTGAGCCGATCCTTCATCTGGCCCGCGGATTCAGCGTCGGCCGCACCGGACAGGCGCACCCCGAATTCCCTGATCCGCTCGACCATCTCCTTCTGATTTCTGAACAGTTCTGCCCCGCGGGCCTCAACGTCGGCGACCTTGTTGACCACCTGCTGGCCCCATTCCGCAGTCACCGTCCGCACGGCCGTCTGCCGCTGGATGATCACCCGCAGAGCGGCGATGAGTTCGTCGAGAATGGCGCTGCGGTCCAGCAACGACTGCAACCGCCTGATGGCGATGCCGATTTCCTTGTCGGCGCTGGAAAGATGCTGACCGAGGCTGGCCATTTCCTCGCGGGCGGACTTGAGGTGGCGGGTGGCGCCGGGAACGTTCTCCGTGTTGACTTCCGTCACGGTCTTGTCCACACGTACCAGCCGGTCGCCGCGCGTTTCCCTGAACAGGTTGTTGGATCGCAGGTCTTCGGCAAGCTCGGCCGCGCGCCTGGCGGTACCATCCAGCAACTGGCCGACATCAAGCTGGCGCTGTTCCTCGCCGATCAGGCGCTGAGCGGTGTCAAGCATCGCGGCGGCTTCGTTCAGCGCCGGAGCGTTGTCGCCGGGAGTCTGGCCGCTCAGCGCGACCGTCGAGCCAACGAGGGCGACGAAGAGGAGCGAAAGAAGTATTCGATGCATCATGGCCGCGTCTCCGGTGGTTTCCGGCCGGCGCCGGGCTGATCTTTGATGGCCTTGACTTCGCCGGAGGAGTCGAGTTCGCTCTGATGGGCGTCCTTGATCTCCTGCATCAGCATGGCCAATTGCTCAAGTATATACTGCTGGTACTCGGCGACGCTGACGATGTTCACGCTGCGTTCGCTGGACCTGGCCCTGTGCGGACCTTCGCTGCCCGGATAGTTGTCCTCGACCTCCACCGCATAAGTGATGGAATCGCCCTCCTTTAGATCGGGAATCGACTCACGCAGCACCCAAGTGATACGCTGGTCGCCCTGGGGAAACAGCGCTCTGGCCGGCTGAGTCGCGGACGGGGCGGTTGGCGGCAGAGCAAGCGGATAGCGCACTTCTCTGCCGTTGTTGATTGAATAGACGACAAACACCTTGGCCAGCCCGTAGTCGTCTTGCGCCGTGTAGCCAATCGTCAGCCGCTTTCGCAGTGTGGCCTTCTGGTCGCCGGTTGGTTCGATGATCTCCACCTCGGGGGGAGCGTCGGGCAACACCTGCACGCCATGGCGAACCTCGTCGGTGTAGTCGAAAGCGTGCTCGCGCTCGACCCACGCAAACTGGTAGGTGAAGGCCTTCGATGCCCGATGTACGACCTGCATCCCCTGACCGTCGGGGTCGATTGTCATGGGAAGCGTTTCGGTCACCTCATCCTCGCCCGGCGACGGCGACGAACCACGCAGAGTCTGGGCCGGCATTGTCGACGAGTGCGACGATGGCGAAACCGGCTCAGTTTGCGGCGGCTTGACATGCACCAGCAACCGGGCCGAAGACACCGGCCGGTCGGTTCGAAGGTTCCAGCGAACCTCGGTCCCTTCGGGAACCTCGAGGTTCAATTCGCCAATCTGTCGCTCGGGAAGACCAGTATAGGCCGGATACCGCAACGTGAGCGTTGCCCGATCCAGCCGCGGCGGATGCACCACGATGATCCTCGCCTGATTGGAAACCGCATCGCCGATTCGCGCGTAGCAGACACAATTCCGATACGCATCCTGAATTGCGTAGATGAATGTGCCATCCGGCGATCGCTTCAGCGGCAGTTTCTGCTAGTCGCCCTTCTCGGCCCGAAGCATCAATGTTCCGTCGGCCGGAACCACTCCTCCGGCGCGAATCACGATCTGCGCAGCCTCGCCCTGGCGGACGATCACGTCGCGCAAAGGCTCGATCCGTGTGCGAGTCGGATATTTCAGGTTGGAGTTGGGATCCAGCATACGGGCGACAAACGTGCGCACATGATCTTTCCACAACAGGCTCACCAGCCCCGAAAGCAGAAGGATCAGCACGGAGGCAACGAATATGCGTCGCAGTTCCGCGTAGCTGAGGATCTCCCGGAAATCGAGCTTGCGGGTGAACTCGATCGCCTGATTGCGCATGGCCTGAAGCAGATGCAGGGATATGCTCTCGTCGTCGCGCGGATCCTTGAGCTGAACGTAGGAGACCAGGAGGCTTTGCAGTTCGGGATGGCGTTTCTCCACCTGCAGCGCCATGCGCACAGGGTCATAGCGCCGAAGGTAGCGCAGCCAGAGCGACCAGACCACCCAGCACAGCACAAGGCTCTCGACGGCCAACACGGCAATGCGCCCCGAGCCGGGAAGCTGGAACAACCAGT
>CAYSSA010000054.1:13624-21305 GCA_964433485.1 uncultured Tepidisphaeraceae bacterium
CCACCAGGAAGTTGACCACTGCGAAGGCAACGAGCCACATCAACAGAAGGCAGATGCCGCGGATGTGGAAGAAACGATGTTCCTTACGCCAGGCGCGCCGGAGCTTGCCCTCGATCTCCAGAGAAGTTGGCGCCGTCGTCGGGCTCATAGCAAGTTACTCCTGCGCCGCACATACCATTCAGCACCGGCCAGCAACACCACCAGACAATACAGCAGTGGCTGGTCCCACAGGTCCATTTCGCGGCGTTCAATTGCCGTGCGAGGTGGCGTGCCTACCGCCGCCGGCAACAATCTCAAGTCATTTATGGATATATACTTGCCGCCGGAAATCTCGGCCATTTTTCGCAGCAGCGATTCCTGCATCGCCGGTTCGCGGAACTCCTGCGACACCGCCTGGACCTCGAAGTCGGCGATGTTGGCCACCGACAGGCTCTGAACATCGGGCCGCACGAGGAACTGTCCTTCCTTGTCTGGAATGATGACGCCCTGAAACAGTCCCGGCACATCGGGGACAGGCGACAGCTTGACCTGAGTGGTATCGCCGACGCCGTCTTTGCGACTCACGTTCAGGAGATATTCCAAGGCCCGCACCGGCTCGTAGGCGGTGTTGAGCACGTTGGCAAAAACCTGCACCCGGTCGCCGACATTGTACGCCTTGCGATCGGTCTCGATAGTGATCCGCTTGTTGCCGGCAATGAGTTGCGAGAGGGTCAGGAACTGTATCGCCTGTCCCCAGAAACGGGCGTGGTACTTGTCGCCCTGTTCAAAGCGCAAGCGCCAGAGCTGGTCTGTGCCGACGTACATCACTTTTCCCTGTCCGTAGCGCTGCCAGCAGATCAGAGGATACTTCTCCTTGCCGCCGGGCAGGCTGGAAGTCAGTTCGGCCAACACCGTCGCACCCTGCTTTGCCCCGGCCAGAGCGGGCACGCGCGCCAGCGGCTTGACGGCCGCCCAAAGTTTCTGCGTGATCTGCGCCGAAGCTTCAAGAGCCACGGCCGACGACGCCAGCCCGGCCTCCGTGGGCACCGGGTACGCCGCGGGATCGAGCGGCATGGCCGCGTCCGTGCTGATGCGCACCGGAAGCATGTCGGCGATGGGCGGCTTGTTGTATGTGACGGGCGCGTAGCGGTGCCCGGCCAACATGAGCAGGGATCCGCCCCTCGTTCCCACCCACTGTTCGATGCGCTGCATCTGGGCCGTGGTGAAATAGGTGGCCGGCACGTCGCCGATAATCACAAGGTGGAACCGCGACGCTTCGGCCGCTTCATCCGGGAAACGGTCGATGTACAAGTCGGGCGAGAAGCGGGCAAGATCCCTGTCGCCCTGGGTCATGAGAAACTTCACTTCCAGCCGCCGGTCGCGCAGCAGCACCGCCCGCAGGTAGCGATATTCCCATCGCGGCTTGCCCTCGACGTACAGCACCTTGATCTTTTCGTCGATCACTTTCACGTTCTTCTGCATGGTGTTGTTGCCGGTCACGGTCTCGCCCGGCAGCGCCCGCACCGACGCCGACAGTTTCACATCACCCGATTTCCGCTCGGGCGTGAACATGAACTCCTCGAACTGAACGCCGCCGGCGAGGCTGATGGCCTTGTGCTCGATCTCCTTTCCGTCCAGCGACAGCACCAATTGCGCCGGCTGGTGATTGAATCCGTTGGACTGAATCTGCACGCGGACGGGCACGCGCTCCTGGCTGAAGACCGTGTCCTGCACCACCACATCGCGGACAATCACGTCGGAGGGATCCGACAAACCGATACCCACGGGGAAGATCTGGATGCTTTGGGCTTTCATCCGCCGGGCGACATCAAGCGGATCGACGCCCTCATTCGAGCCGCCGTCCGTCAGCAGCACAACCGCCGAAATGGGCTGGCCGCTGTAGCGGGAAACGGCCTCCTCAATCGCCGAACCCAGACTCGTTGACTTGTCGGCAGCCACGATGCTCTTGAGCGAGTCGGCCGAAAGCTCGCCTTCCCCCGAGACCGGACTGAGCCGCTGACCGAACGAGAAATATCGAATGGGATGATCCAGCGCGATTCTCTCAAACGGTCGAACTTCGGGGTGGCCCAGGATTCCCTTGGCAAGGTCGAGACGGGTCGCCCGCTCGATCTCGGCCCGGTAAGGTTCGAGCACGGCCGTTTCCGCCTGGTCGTAGCGAATCTTGCCCAGCGCCAAAGCCGCCTCGGCCTGCTGCTGCGGTAGATTGCGCTTGTCCTGAATGCCCATGCTCTGCGACCGATCCACCAGCACCAGCACGTTGCCCTGTATCCGCCGCGTGATCTCGGCCGAGAATCCGGGCTGAAACAGCATGACCAGCAGCGTCGAACAGACGGCCAGCCGCAACGACCCCAGCACCCAGCGCCGCACCACTCCAAGCGACTTCTCGCGTGAATAAATGTAGACGACATAGGCCAGCGCCAGCCCAAGCAGGAGCACCAGCAGCCACCTCGGCCACACCTGGCGGAGGTACCACTCGAAGTAGTTGACGCCAACGGCGTCCTTGATGCCAAACAATCTCGGAATCATGTCCGTCCTGTCACCGATTCCTGCCGCGCCTCGCGGCACAATTCAAGCTGGTTGTCACGCCGCGGTCTTCGTCGCCAACAGCGCCTCGCGGTCGCTCCGGAGAACCTCCGCGCTCGATCGCCCGGCCATGCGCTTCGAGAACAGCCATGCAAGGAAACTCTCAAGCAGCAGCACGGCAATTCCCAGACCCAGCAGCCACTGCCAAAGCTCGATGCCCCGGCGACCGCGCACGATCGAGGCGGCCAGATCCTCCCCGGCCGAGGGCACCCGCACCGGCAGCCCGCTGAACGTCTGCTCCAGCGCGGCCGGACTGAGGCACTCGACATTCGATTCGGCGGTATCCACGTTCACCGCCACCGTCATCGGCGGCTGTCCACGTGTCTGGATTTCATAGAAACCGGGCGTGTCATTACCGCTGAATTCGACAACGGCCTGGCCTTCTCGCTGCGCGACCTTCACCACCGATTCGGCGCCCGAGGGCTGCTTCACCATGACGTTGCCCGCAAGGCCATCGCTGCCGAGCGTAAGGCTGAGGGGCGTCCCCACCAGAACCGGCCGCTCGAATTCCTCCAATGTCAGGCTGGTCACAGCCTCGTGAAGCAGAATCGGAAAGAGCGGATGGATGGGCAATTCGGCCCACTCACGGTTGGCGCTGGTCGTCCACAGCAGCACCTTGCCCCGGCCAATCTGCTTTTCCATCAGCAGCGGCAGATCAGGCCCGGCCACCTGCAGAACCGTGCGGGCGCCGGGGGTGAGTTTGCTCCTGAAGAACCGCCCCACGCGCGCCGTGGCGACCACCTCCTCACGCAGCGACCGCACAAGGTCGATCATGGGATGCGCCCCGGCCGCGGGCTTGAGCGCCCAGCCGACGGCGCGATCGGCCGGTGGCTTGACCACCTCCTCCAACTCACCCGGCGAGAGCCAGTCGTTGTCCACTTTCATCCGCGAGTTGAACACCTGCTGGCTGACTCGCCCACCCAGGAACATGACCAGGCCGCCCCCCTGCTTCACATAGGCATAAAGCCCCCGGACCTGCTCGGCGGGCAGATCGCCGACGTTGGCCGTCACCACCACGTCGTAGTCCGACAGCTTCCGCGTCGGAAGCTCCGTCCAGGAGATGCGATCCACCGCCAGAGCCCGCACCACGCCCGCCCTCTTGGGCAGCAGCGCCTTGAGCAGATACGTCGTCGCCGCCCGCAACGGATTCTCGGAAGGCTCGCCGTCCACACACAACACTCTCACCTGATCGCGCACATGGGCGACGGCGTGACGGGCGTTGTCGGCCGACACGCTGTCGCGACCAAGGCGAGCCGTCAGCCGCACGATTCCCGGCGACTCGCACCGCAGGAAAAACGGCACGGCCGCCTTCTCATATGGAGCGATCGACGGAATGACCTGCTGCTCCACGGGGTTCTTCTGATCGTTGAAGTACAGACCCACCACCACATTCGACTGGGCGGAGGCGCCGAAATTCTCCACCTCGGCCACATATCGCGCCGACATCCCCTTTCGCAACGAACCCGACGCCAACTCAAAGCGGCTGATGCCGAGGTTGTCGGCGCCGGGGTTGCCCACCGCAAGGTAATAAAGGCTGCGGTCCTGCGATCCCAGCGCCCGCAGCGAACCCTTGCTCTTGTCGGACAGAACCTTCCATGTCGTGGCCTGTGCGTCGGAAACCAGATAGCATTCCTTCACCGGCGACTTCAGTTCCTGGACCAGGGTCTCACACTCCTCCAGGCAACGCTCCAGGCTGAGGCCCTCGTAAAGGACGCCGGCATCGTCCAGAACCTTGGCGAATCGCTGCGGCTCGTAGGGAACATTGCGCAACAGAATACGCGGCCGCTGGCCCATCAGCATGATCGTCACCGGATCGCCCGGATCCAGCGTCTTGAGCACCTCGCGCACCTTCTGCGTCGCCAGCTCAAATCGCGACGTCACATCTCGCTGGCCCAGGCTGTACGAAGCGTCCAGACCGATCACCACGCCCACCTGCTGCTTGCCCAGGCCCCTGGTCGCCGAACCCATCAGGCTCGGACGCGCCAGCGCCAGCGCGATCAGGGCGGCGGCCGTGCAGCGGAGGATCAGGAGGATGATGTCCTCCATGCGCACCTGGCGAGACCGCACCACCAGCGCCTTGCGCAGCAATTCCATCGCTCCCCAGTCGATCTGCTTGTGCCGGTAACGGTTCAGCAGGTGGATGATGATCGGCACGCTGATGCCCGCCAGCGCCAGACCACCCCACAGCAAAATGGAATTCAGGAACGCCATATCACCCGTTTCTCAAATATCTGCTCCTGGTCATTTGCTGACAAGCACCGGATCCAGCCAGAGCACACCACAGGGGAAAATCGGCGCCGACGCGAAATCCACTTCCACAGTCAATTCCTTCGCCTCGCCGAGTTCCAGCGACACGACAGCAGCAGGGTCGGCCGGGCTTACCTTCTGTTCCAGCAACAGTTTCTCATCCGCCCGCACGCGCACCAGCGAATCTCCACGCGCCGTTTCCACACTCCTCTGAGTCAGGCGCAGCGTGCCGCCGGGCCGAGGCAGCGGATAACGCACGACCGTACGCGGCTGCAATACGATCCGGTGCATGCCCTCCGCCGTTGCCGCCACGGCCGGAATCGCCGATACCGGACCCGCCACACCCAGGCTCTGCATCTGTTGCCGAGAGAATTTGGTGATGTAGGTCACGCCCACCGCGGCTCGTATCACACCGCGAACCGCGCTGGCGGGTATCGACAACCTGCCCATCGTCGCGTGATCCAGCTCGATCCGGTCTGCGCCCACGGCCGCGCGACCTCGAAACGTGCTGCCGTCGATCAGGCGAACTTCATCCTCCAGACCGGCGGGCCGGGTCGTCGCGGTCGCGCTGTTCACATAGCGCAGCGATCCTTCGCGCGGCAGCGTCAGAATCCCCAGTGTGCTGTCGACCGACACGCGCGTATCGTTGATCCACATCAGTGTGCAGGGCACCGCTTCAGCGCCCTCGCGATAGAGCATGCCCGGCACATCGCCCGCGCGGTCGCCGGCATCGGGCACCAGATCCAGCATCCGCACAACCGACAGATCCACATCGCGCTCACCCAGCAGCGATGAGATCACTCTGAGCTTCTTGCCCGTCAGCCGCAGCAGATGCACTCGCCAGATTTCGCCGCCGGCCATGTGAAGCGCCTGCGGCGCCGCCACTGTGTCGCCGGCCTCTTGCCGCAGCACAAACATCACGTCGGTCCAGCCGATGGCGCGATCCTGCACCCGCACAACCTGCTCGGCAAACACCGCCTTGCCGAGCAACCGCCCCTGCCGACTCTCCACCACATCCGCACTCGCCGACAGCGACCCTGCGATCAGCAGAAGCAACGCGACGGCAGGAGAACCCATTAGAGCGGCGTTCAGCCTTCGGCTGAGCTGCTCCGGCCCCTCATGCCGCCACCTCGCCCGGGATGTGCGCCAGATGCGGTTCATCTCTGCTATCTTGCCCCCGTGTGCATGCGATTGATGAGGAATCCGCTCAGCACCTCGGCCACGGGCCTGGAGGTATCGGTCATGACGTAGTCCACTTCGGCCCGCTCGCAGGCCACCTTGATCTGCCGGATGAACTTGCCCAACTCCTCGAGATAGGCAGCCCGGATGCGCCGTGGCTGGGTGATGATGTCCCCTTCGTTCTCCAGCCCGCGAAAACGGCAGGTGCCGTCGAAGGGGAATTCCAGCTCGGCCGGGTCCAGCGTATGGAACACCACGACGTTGTGACCCTTGAAGCGCAGATGATCGATCCCCTTGAGGAATTCCTCAACGTGGTCGAACAGATCTGAAAACAGAATCACCAACCCGCGACGAGGAATGCGCTGGGCAAACTCGTGCAGAATGCCCGCGATGTTCGTTCGTGGCTCGGGCTGCACGCGCGACAGTTCCTGGTCGATGGTGCTGATCACCCCCATCGTTCCCTTGGGCGGCACATAATTGCGAAGCTGCCCGTCGAACACGCCCAGTCCAACCGAGTCGTGCTGCTGAATGGTCAGGTACGCCAGGCTGGCGGCCATGTATTTCACGTATTCCAGCTTGTTCGTCGCGTGCGAGCCAAAGTGCATCGAGCGGCTACCATCCACCAGCAGCGTGGCCGTGAAATTGGTCTCGGCCTCGTACAACTTCACATAATAGCGCGACGACCGGCCATACACGCGCCAGTCGATGTGCTTCAGTTCGTCGCCCTGCACGTACTGCCGGTGCTGCGCAAACTCCGTGCTGAAGCCCCGCAGAGGGCTCTTGTGATGCCCGACGCGCATTCCCTCGACAACCTGGCGTGCGATCAGTTCCAGTGGCGCGAGTTTCTGTAGCGTTGCGGGATCAAGATACCGCATCCGTTGCTTGCTATCGCTTGCCATCGGTGGACTTCTCGTAGAGCTTCTCGTCGGCAGGGACCGTTTCCAGCAGCTTCTTCACAATGTCGTCGGCCGTCAGACCCTCCGACTGCGCCGCGAAATTCGGGATGATGCGATGCCGCAGGACCGGCAGCGCGTTGGCCTGAATGTCCTCGATGGACACATGATATCGGCCCCGAAGCATCGCCCTGGCCTTGCCTGCCAGGATCAGGTTCAGGCTCGCACGCGGCCCGGCGCCAAAGGATACCCAGTCCTTCACGAACTGTGGAGCCAGCGGGTCGTCTTTGCGCGTGGAACGCACCAGCCTGGCCACATAGTGGAAAATGTGATCCGCCACGGGCAGTCGCCGCACCAGATCCTGCAATCGCAGGATCTCATCCCGATGCAACACCGCGTGCTTGATCTGCTCCTCGCTGCCCGTGACACGCTTCATGATCCCGATCTCTTCGTCGTAGCCGGGGTAGTCCACCAGGATGTTGAAGAGAAACCGGTCAAGCTGCGCTTCGGGCAGCGGATATGTGCCTTCCTGCTCGATCGGGTTCTGCGTCGCCAGCACAAAGAACGGTTCTTCGAGCTTGTAGTCGTCGCCACCCACCGACACTCTCTTCTCCTGCATTGACTCCAGCAATGCCGCCTGAGTCTTGGGCGGCGTGCGGTTGATCTCGTCGGCCAGCAGCACATGCGTGAACACAGGCCCCTTCAGAAACTTGAACGTCCGCTGGCCCGTGGCCGCATCGTCGGCCAGGATCTCCGTGCCGGTGATATCTGACGGCATG
>CAYSSA010000054.1:21341-21983 GCA_964433485.1 uncultured Tepidisphaeraceae bacterium
AGCGAAAGGGTGCGCGCCAGCGTGCTGACCAGCAGGGTCTTGGCCAGCCCCGGCACACCCACCAGCAGCGCATGCCCGCGGGCGAAAATGGCAATCAGCATTTCGTCGATCACCCGCTCCTGTCCCACGATCACCTTGCGCACCTCCCCCAAAATCTGCTGATACGCCTGCCCCAGCAGGGCAACTGCCTGCTCGTCGGACACGACACTTCCATCCGCCGCCACATCTTTTTCCGCAATCGGCGATTTCATTCCGCGATCCTCCGTACACAACCACGCCCCTACCGGTCACAGCAACGTGCGGATGAGCAGGCGCGCAACGGTTGTTAATACCCAGGTTGACCTTCACCGTTGCACAGAAGCGAAAACCGCCAGTTGGAAGTTGGTGTACCGCGGCGTGGCCTGGGTGGTGGAGTACGGGCTGGCCCATCGGGATCTGGTGGGGATCACCGCCATCGGGGTGGATGAGGTTCAGTTCCGCAAGGGGCACGATTACCTGCCGGTGGTGTATCCGATCGACTCGGGCTGCCGGCGGTTGTTGTGGGTGGGGCGCCAGCGTACGGCCAAGACGCTGCTGCGGTTCTTCAAGATGCCGGGCAAACAGCGGACGGCGGCGATCCGGTTCATCTGCAGCGACATGTGG
>CAYSSA010000055.1:0-6571 GCA_964433485.1 uncultured Tepidisphaeraceae bacterium
GGCGTATTGCGGAACGCATACGGCGACCATCGCGGACCGGCAATCATGCCGAAACCGCCGCTTTTCTTCACCACGAAGTCATTGACCAACTGGAGCTGACCGTCGGTGAAATTGCGTGGATCGACATCGCCGAAAAGCACCACGTCATACGCCAGCATTTCCGACAGATTCTCCGGGAATCGCGTGATCGGCTTGTCGCCCTCCTGGGCAAAACCCGTGTCGGCCGACAACAGCAGGCAGGATATGTCCACCGTCTGGTCGCGGATCATCTCGTTCTTGAGATAGCGGTATTCCCAGCGGGGATAGCCATCGACGTAAAGCAGCGTGATCTTCGCATCGAGCACGGCGATCTGGGCGGGGAAGGTGTTGTCGTCGTAGTCCACCTCGCCGGGTTCCCTGATGACCTCCGCCAGCAACTGGAGCGTGCCGACCTCGGTGGGCTTGAAGATCAACTCCACATCCTGCGATCCGGAACCGTCAAGCGTGACGCTCGTTTCAGCAGGCTTGCCGTCGCCCTTGACCAGAGCTTGTCCGGTGGCCTTGTTTTTCAGCAGCACCCGCGCCGAATGGCCCTTGGGAAGCCCGGCCGAGCGCAGTTTCACTCGCGCAGCGACAATGTCCCTGGCAAAGGCCGCGTCCTGGATGTCGATGCTGTCGATGGCCAGATTGCGGGCCGGTTTGTCGGAACCCACGGCCACAGGATAGACATGCACGCCGAAGTTCTGGATCACCCTGATGCTATCGCCGATCGTTTCTGGCGGTGACGATCGCCCGTCGGTAAGCAGCACCACACCGGCGACGCGCTTGCCCTGAAGATCCTGAAGCACCGATCGCAGCGAAGTCAGGATTTGCGTGGATTGGCCTTCGGGTTTGAGTTCGGCAAGGACTCGATCAATGGCGGACGGCTGCGAAGTCGGCGTCGCGTTCGGCCCGGTGGTTGGAGACGGCGCGACCGCCAGATCACCCGCCGCCAGCGTGGCGAGCGCCCGCGCATCGCGGTCAAACGAATAGAACTTGAGAATGTGCTTCTGCGACAGCCCGCGAATGAACCGCCCGGCATCCTCGGAAAGCAGCGCAAGGACCGCGTCGAATCGGGAAGTGCCCTGCTTGTCCGCGGTGACGCCCGCGTCGCGCACCTGCATGGAGATGGAATTATCGATCACGAACGCCAGGTAGGACGGCTCGCTGCGGCTCTGGGTGAGGGTCAGCGATGGACGGTTGAGCATGGCAATCAGGAACGCCAGCAACCCCGCCCGAAGCAACCCCAGGGCAACCCGGGCAACTGGAGAACGCCCCTCCCGCCGGTAGACTCGCCAAACGAGAAAGACCGCAAGCAGGACAATCACCAGATTCCATGTGGAGGCGCCGACGGCATCCTGAAAAGGCCAGCGAGGATTGAACTGTATGGAGAAATCTCCCTCGTTCCCGAGGAAGCCCTTATCGAGCCCAAGTATGATTTCCCAAAGACGTTGCATGTTTTGAACCAGCTTTCAATGCATTGGATGCGCGCGGATCGTGTAAGTTGCGAGGACACCACGCTTCGGCACACCCGATGGCCTCAGGCTCATCGCCCGCAATATCCCCCATCCAGACGATGCTCGTCGTGCCACCGATGCCGGAACTACATGGGAATCGCCAGTTCCTTCGGCCCCACGGTCACGATCGTGAACGGGCCGGGCCGGTTGGTCCGCAGCCAGTTGTTCACCTGCTCCAGGGTCACTGAATCGATCGCTCGTTCGACCTCATCAAGGGTGCGGATGCGCCCTCGAATAAAATAGTCGTGCGCGACCGCCGCCGCCCGTCCACTGGTGCTTTCGCCCTGCATGATGGTCGCAGCCTTCAATCCCACTTTCGCCCGGCCCAGTTCGTCTGAAGTGACCCCCTCGCACAAGCGCGTCAACTCGGCGATGAATGTGTCGAGTGTCGCCTGCGCGCGGTCATTGCTCGTTCCCGCGTAGCCCATCACCGCGCCGATGCCTTTGAGCGAGGAATATCCCGCCCAGACGTTGTAGACAAGGGCCCGCTTCTCGCGCACCTCGGTAAACAGCCGTGAGCTCATGCCCCCGCCAAGCACCTCCATCGCCGTGCGAACGACGTAATAGTCCGGGTGGGTCTCCTCGATACATGGATACGCAATGCCGATGTGGGTCTGCTCGCTGGGATGGTTAACGTGCAACACGCCTAGCGGCGCGGAACGCAGCGAAATAACCTGACGGTGTCCGGCGCGCCAGTCGCCGAAGGCGCGTTCGACCTCGTCGCGCAACCGGGAGCAGTCGATGTTGCCTGCGAACGACAGAATCGCTCCGGCCGGTCCAATTTCGCGGTAAAAATGCCCGCGACAGGTTTCCACTGTCATCGCCTCCAGGTCTTCCTTTTTGCCCATGGTGCTGCGTCCCAGCGGATGCGGAAAATGTCGCTCCCGCAACTGGATCAGCACTTTCTGCCGTGGATCGTCATCAAGCCCCGCCAGCCCCTGCAACGCCAGGTCGCGAGCCGCCTGAAAACCCGCCTCCGGCAGGTGTGGTCGCCGCACGATATCCGCATACGCCGGCAGGCTCTCCATTACCCGCGCCGCCAGCGCCGCGCACGACAGCCGCAGGTGATGCACCCCCGCCGTGCTTGATCGCTGCAGACCCAGCGAATCCAGATAATCCGTCAGTTCTCGGCTGTCACGATCGCCCGCACCTCGCAGGATCAGGTCCGACATGACCGTGGCCGTGCCACAGGCGCCCTCATCGCTGGCCGAACCGGCCGGAATCAGCAGCGTCATCGCGGCCGACTGCATTCCCGGCATGCTTTCGCCCAGCAGCGTCAGACCATTGGGGAATTGATGTTGGTAGTAGCGTTCGGGCAAATTTGAACTCCTCGGACTTCTCGGCAACCCGACTCATGCCAGGGGATTGATGACCATTCCCGTCGCCAGCTTGGGATAGAAATAAGTGCTCTTCTGCGGCATCACTTCGCCATGCTTTCCAAGTTCCTCCAGAGCATGCAGCGGAGTCGATTGCAGCAGCAGACCCACCTGGTAGTGCGTGCCATCCACCTTCTCCGCGATTTCATCGGGATTTGCGGTATAACCTCGAGAAATCTCCTTGCCACCACCGAACTTGGGCTGGAACACCTCATCCACGAGGTAACGCTGCAGGATCGCAACATCCAGCCGCCGCCACGCCTCGCTGCGGCTGGCTTCGATCGTCCCAAGGACGTCAGGATTCTTCAGCGAAAGTTGATAAAGCCGCCGTGTCTTTCCATCGAACAGCCCGAACGTGTGCGGCGGTTGTTTCGGCAGCACCGTCCGGAGATACTCGGCCACCTTGTCTCCGCCCACTGGAGCTTCCTTGACCTCGAAATGCGGCACCACCGCCATCGTCAGCGCCCCGATGTCGAAATTCTTCAGCCCACCCAGCAGGCGGTGGGTCGGCAGAATGATCAGCCCGTCATCCTGCATGCTGATAAGCACGAACAAGCACCAGTTGGCCGGATGATTCTCCGGCAACTTCCCGCCGTGCGCCGCCGCTACTTCCTGCTGGTATTGCAGCGCCGTCGTATAGCGATGATGCCCATCGGCGATGTAAATGGGTCTCTTGGCCATCAGATCGATCGCCTGGTTGACCGTGTCGGCATTGCTGATGCTCCACAGGTCGTTGCGAACGCCGTCCAGAGTTCCGGACAGCTCCGGCCTCCCCAACTCGTGATATAGAAGCGAGGTCACCTTGTTGCCCGGATCGTTGTACAACCCGAATATAGGCGAAAGCTGCACGCCGGTCGCCCGCATCAGCTTCATACGATCCTCAATCGGTCCTTTGTAAGTCTGCTCATGGGGCACAATCTGCCCCTGACCAAACGGCGACAGCCGAACCAGGGCAAAGAACCCGCGCCGGTGGAATGTTCGCCCGTTGTGCGTATAGCTCTGAGTGTAGGGATACAGCGATGACTTGGGATCCTGAATCAGCACGCCTGCGTCCAGCCAGGAACGCAGCGTGATATTCGCCTGCTCATACACGGCATCCGGACCGGCCACCTTGGGCGGAAGAAACGGCAAGTCCACCGTGACGATGTTGTGCGGATGCTTCGCCTGAAGCGCCGCCTTGCCATTTTCGTCCAACACATCGTAGGGCGGGGCAATCAGGTCCGACAGAGCATTTTTGGGGTTTCGCGCATAGCGAATCGCATGAAACGGCCGAATATGTGCCATGTCTCTCCTTTGACAACGGCCAAGAGAATAGGGTCCGGCGTCCAAAGATCAATACGCCCGCCTGCCCGTGCCAAGGATATGCCGCTAATCGAAAATGCTGCGCCCGCTGGTTGGTTTCGGACCCGACGCCGGGCGGGCCACCGGATGCAGGCGATCGTTCAGGGCGTCAAGGTACCAGGCAACTCCGGGTTCTTTGGGGGTACCAAGGCCGCCAAGATGAAAACAGTTCTTCTTCAGGTCCATGCCGCCTTCGGTCCAACCCTGGAAATGGGCAATGAGGTGGTCTCGATCGGAAACCATGTATTTCTCGATCGCCAGGTAGAACTTCCGTTTCTCCGGTTCACTCCAGGCGCCCTGCGTGTCGCGACCTCCCGAATCCCGCCCGAACAGGCAAATGTTCACCGATGGCTTGTTCTGGGTGAACTTGGGCGGCTCATGTCCGCTTTCGCTGTGAAGAATCACTGTCGACAGATCGCTGGCCGCCACCGCGGCATTCAGCGAATGGTCGGCCCCGCCGCAACCGCGAGGCAGGTTTGGCGCAACCGCGGCGGCCACCTCCAGACAGGCGTTCACATCCTCAATAGTCCATTTGATCGGCGCTGACAGCCAGTTGGCCCGGCCGGGCTCGTGCGCCAAGGAGAGGGTCACGTTCGAGCAGCCCTTGAGCTGTTCGGCAACCAGGCGCGTTGCCTGAATGTACGCCTCGCGCGAATCGAGTTTCGGATCCTGGCCGTCGGCCCCCATGCGTCGCGGAAAGAACAGGCTCACTATCACCACCATGTTGCGGCTGCGGGCGGCCTCAATGATCTTGACCATACGCTCGTGAACGCCCGGATCGCTGAACGAGGCCCCGTCACCTGAAAAGGTCTTGAGACTTTGGCCGCTCGATCCTTGATAATAAACCACGATCGCATTGATGTCGTTCTTCCTCATCGTGTCGAGGTTCTTGAGCACATCCGCCGTGTACTCGTCGCGGTTGGCGGCGGCCGCCAACCTCACGCCCCAAAGCCGGGTGGGTTTGCCATTGATGATGAATCGAGTGCCGTCGATCTTCAGGCTGTCGATCTCCGCCGCGGCCGCGATCGTTATCGACAGAGACACCATCACATTGAGAAACAGTCGGTGCATCGCCATGTGCGGAACCTGCCTCGCCGGGATCTCACGCCCTGGCGAAAGGATGCGGGAAGAATAGCAGCCTTCGGCCGCCCGTCCAGAGCAAAGTGCCGCCAGACCGGCAAATCTTACGGATTGTGTCCAAATTCGCCGGACTTTGCCGACAACTCGGTCTATTCCGTTTATCCGGCCTATGGCAGAGCCAACTGATCGATGTAGGTCGCTTCAAACGCCGGATCGAGGTTCAGTTCGATGACCTCGATCTTTCGGGCCACGCGGCGCACCTCGTCCATGGCACGGCGATCCACAAGGGACAGGTAGGCCCCCCCCAAAGCCGAATTGCCGACGGGTTCGATCTGTTCCACCCGGAATCCCGGCAGCAGACCGCAGGCAATCGCGCTCTCCGGGCGAATCTGCGTGCCGAAACCACCCGCAAGATACACCGTCTTGATGTCCTTCGCATCCACCCCTTCCCGCGCCAGCAGGGTGAGGATGCCGGCGGAGATGGCCGCTTTTGCCGTCAACAACCGGGATATGTCTGCCTCGGAAACAACAACCTCACCCGAGGGTCCGGCTCCGACCACGCACGCCATTCCCCGTGCGGCAGGCCTGACAAATTGACGCCAGCCCTCCACGAATCGGCCTGCCGGTGACAGCAATCCGATGTTTCTCGCTTCCGCCAGAAAGTCGATGTACGCCGACCCGCACACGCCGATCGGCGCCGCCGTGTCGCCGCCCAGCGTTCCGGCCTCACACCTGCCGCCGCGCCAGCGAAGGTGGGAAATCGCGCCGGTGGCCGCGCGCATCCCGCACGACAGACCGGCGCCCTCGAACGCCGGACCGGCCGCCGTGGCGCATCCGTGAAACTTCACACCCAGTTTCAGAATGATCTCGCCGTTGGTACCCGCGTCCACCAGCAGGCTCGGCCCATGGTCGTATGCCAGCCCGCTGGACAAGCAACCCGCCGTCAGATCGGAACCGATGTACGCCGAGGCACTTGGCAGCAAATGCAGTTCAATGGCCGCCTCATCCTCCGGCCAGCCACGCAAATCCCGCGTATGGACGACACGGTGATCCAGAAACGCCGGCGTGAACGGAGCCGCGCCCATGGGCGTCGGATCCACCCCGGCCAGAAGATGCAGCATCGTCGTGTTCCCGGCCACAACCCCGCAGACAAGCTGACGCGACGGTGCTCCGGCACTTCGGAGCACTTCCCGCACCAGTGGCGACAGCGTCTGCACAATCGCTTCCTGCACACGCCCG
>CAYSSA010000055.1:6601-19981 GCA_964433485.1 uncultured Tepidisphaeraceae bacterium
CACACAGCGCAATTCTCGTCACCACGTCATCGCCCAGTCGCATCTGGCCGTTGAAATCCGACGCCCGCGCCAACACGCGGTCCTCCGCCAGATCCACCAGCATGACGGCCACCGTGGTGGTCCCGATGTCAATCGCCAACCCCAGCGCCGGTCCCATAAGCTCACGTCCACCCTGCCAGAGCGGATCATGCCCACTGGACACATTGAGACTGAAATCGACCAGGGCGGCGGCCTTATGTGACAGCATCGACCTCTGCGGAACCCTCAGCCGGATCGTTCCTTCGCCGACCACGCACTGGCACGCCTGAACGCAATTGCCCGCCCGGATCTGCGCCGGGCGCCGCGTGGCCCGATCCAGCAAAGCGCCATTCAGCAGTTCCACCTCGCACCCGTCGCACATCCCTTCCTGCCCGCAGCGGGTGTTCAGCGGAATGCCATGCTCGCCAAGCAGGTCGGCCAGCGAACGGCTTGCCGACTCCACCTCCATCACGCGCGTTCCGCCCGGATACTCCACCTCAACGTGCGACCGATTCCGTGCCATAGGCAACCTCGCCGGGAACATGATCCCATCCGCCGCCGGAACGTCGATCCCGCCTTCACGACGGTCCCTGGCGCTCCACAACTTTCTCATCCGCCGTCATCCGCATCGTTTCGCCGGGGCGCAGCACCAGGAACCGCCCATCGTCCCATGCGCCCGACAGCAGGTCGCGCATCAACGCCGGATCGCCCCGCTGGCGATCGAACTCCCAGCCCAGCCAATCGGCACAGGACCGTGAATAGGCAACGTCCTGTTCGGTGCCGCCGATGCCGATGTCTACATACGTCGCTCGCGTGTAGGCGCGAAACCACGCCTGCTCCGATTCCATCAGGAAATCCGCGTTCTCCTCCCCGTACTTCTCGACATACTGCCGCCGCAGCAGATCGTGGCGAAGCTGCCCGGGAGGAACGTGGTGTTTGTTCCATCCCGGCGAGTACCAGTAGGTTCCCGGAAATCGCTTTACGTACTCCGCGTAGCGCTCCTTGCTGCCCAGCAGAAGCGTGATGCAATCGTGCGCTCGCGGCAGCACCAGCAGACACCGCCCCGTCCTCACGCCTTCAACTCCCCTGCTGCACAGGCCATAGCCCAGCACGATCGCCTCGGCTTCGGTTTCGGATTCGATCCGCGTCACCGTCGCCTGAAGCTGTTGCCGAAGAAGATCCGGAGTGTTGTGCAGACCCTGCGGCAAGCGCTCCACATGCACCACCTGCGGCATGCCCTTCACGAGTTCGTCGAACTCAGCTTCCAGAACCGCGCAGGTGATCACCGCGATACGCATGGTCGTCAGTTTACACCGCTTCCTCCCGCCCTCCAATCTCCGCAAGCGGACGGCGGCCGCCTCTCACGCCTTCGCCGTTGGTCATGGCTGGTCCAGACGCCACTTCGTCGCGGGATACTTCGCAAGATTCGCCAGACTGAAGGTCGTCCCGGCCGCCGCGCCCACCCCGGCGTCGCCATCCTCGCCGGGCAGGCTCTTGGTCGGTATCGAGTCGGCATGCCCGTCAAAAAAGAGAATGTTTGTGATCGAATACCGCTTGTGACGCGCGTTGAGGCGGTTGGCGTTGACGCTTTGGATATTGACCGTCCCCACGCCATCGTATGCGGCCACCATCCGCGAGTTGTCCTTGATCTGATTGATCTTGGTCAACGGCGTCACCGGATTGGTATCGCTGTCGCCATCGGCCGGATAACGCCTCATGGGAACCTGGAGATTCTTCCCGCTGGTGGCATTCACGCCATACCACGAGAAGACAAACAGCCCCGGCTGAAGTTTCTTGGATTCAGTTCTGGCCGCCATGGCTCCGACCGCGTCTCGGCGATTCTTCGGAAGCCCCGAGGTGATCGACGAATCCGCGATGAACTCCGGCAACGCCGACGGACAATAAAAGACATTGTTGGCGAATGGAGGCTTGTCGGAGGTGCAGGGAGGATACGGCAGGTACTTCCTTGCCACCAGGATCGTCGTCCACGCCTCGTACGTCAAATAGCCGTTGGCGTTGGGCGCCTGGGATGTGTCACGATAACTTCCCGGCACGATGTATCCCTTGTTGTCCGCGATATATGTCTGCATGGCCTGGCCGATCTGCCTCAGGTTCGACAGGCACGTGGCCACCCTGGCCGATTCCTTCGCCGCATTCAGTGCCGGCAGAAGGATGCTGATCAAAAGGGCAATGATCCCGATGACAACCAGCAATTCGACAAGTGTAAAGGCAGAACAAGATTGATGCCGACGGTTTTCCATAATGCACCTTGCCCGCATGGGCCGACGTGACTCATTTGTAATTCTACATCACTCGGCATGGGAAATCCATATCTTCCAGGGTTGGCAATTGTCCTTTGTCCTTTGTCCTCAGCGCGAAAAACAGGGCATTGGCGTGACACCTTTCAAGGCTGTTGTATAATGCCTGATTCGGCTCGATTTCGGGCCGTTGTATTGGAGCCTGGATGTCTGTTCTGGATCGTTTCTCCAAGCGCGTGCCCGAGAGCCACCGACGCTCGGCCATGCTGTCGCTCGACCGCGGCGAAGTGGAACTGCGGAATATCGGCCCGGACCATGTCGAGGCCGTCGTTCGCGACAAAGCCGGCGTCATCCACACTCGCATCGAGTTCGCCTCGCAACAGATCACGTCTTCATGCAGTTGCGGACTGTTCACCGAGACTGGGCTGTGCGAACATGTGGTGGCCACGGCGCTGGCCGCTGAAATACGGGGGCACGTTGGTCCACCACGTTCACACGAGACGGTGCCGCGACGGCGCGACCGCCAGCCGATGTGGCTCTCGGCCACGGGTGAACTGCGGCGCGGCGACGGAGACGACAGGCGTCCGATCGTCCGTCACGAGCCGGCCCAGCCCAATTGGAAGCGCCAGCTCGCCCGGCTTAAGAACACCTCCGCCGTCCCGGAAGCGCCCGGCGACCCCTGGCCGGCGGATCGTCAACTGCTGTACGTGGTCGATCTCCCGGCCAGCGTTGAGGCCGGCTCGCTGGTGATCCGTCTGGCCTGCCGCGACATCCGTGCCAACGGCGAGTGGTCGCGGCCGCGGACGCGCGGCATGTCGTTTCCCATGCCCGGCGATCTGCCGGTCGGCGAAGACCAGCGCATCCTGGCGATGCTTCGTGGCCTGAGTCAGCGCGGCGGCGTGCAATACGATCCCGCGTTTGAGATCGCCGGCACGATGGCGCAGCTCATTCTGCGGTCGATCTGCTCGACCCATCGGGCGCTGTTGCGCCCGGACATCGAAAGCGATGAGCCGGTTCCCTTGCGCTGGGACGAACAGCCATACGAGCTTTGGCTCGAAGGCCGCCGTGAGGAATCGACCCAGCAGTATGTCCTGACCGGCGTGCTAAGGCGCGAGGATGAACGCATTCCGCTGTCGCGGACACTGGCTGTTTTGCCGGGGGGTGTGGTGCTGTTTTCCGATCGCGCCGCCGCCGTGGATGATCCGGCCGCTCACCGCTGGGCACCACTGCTGCGTCAGGGTCGGGCGCTGACGGTGCCGATGGCCCAGGGCGAGGAATTGCTCAAGGAGCTTTTCGAGATGGCGTCGCTGCCCCGGCTCGATCTGCCGCCGGAATTGTCGCTGGAGACCATCCGCCAGTCGCCTCGCCCGAGGCTCAGGGTGAGATCGCCGCGACCGGATGAATCGCGTCCGGAGCGGCTTCGCGGCGAACTCTGTTTCGACTACGGCGGCGTGACCCTGAGACCCGCCGATGATCCCACCCGCCCGGTGTTTGTCGCCGGCAAGAAGACGCTGGTCATCCGCGACGCCGCCGGAGAGAAGGCCGCCGTCGAGACCCTTCGGCGAATCGGTCTGCGCAACGCGGTCGACGCCGCCGGTCAAGCGGAGTTCTGGTTTAATCAGCGGCACCTGTCCCGCGTCGTTCACGCGCTGCTCGACGCCGGATGGCTGGTCGAGGCGCACGGGCGGCTGCTGCGCCGGCCGGGCCGGCTGCGGCTGAACGTCTCCTCGGGGATCGACTGGTTTGAACTGCGCGGCGAGGTGGATTTCGGCAACGGACGGCAGGCATCCCTGAAGGATCTGGTTGCGGCGCTGCGGCGAGGCGAGACCTCGGTGTCGCTGGATGACGGGACGGTGGGCGTGTTGCCACAGCAGTGGATCGCGCGAAATGCCCTGCTGGCAAGCATGGCGAGGCAGGAAGGCGACGTGCTGAAGTTTTCGCTGTCGCAGGTGGGGCTGCTGGACGCGCTGCTGGCGGCCCAGCCCGACGTGCGCGTGGACGAGGCCTTCGACAAGGTCCGCCGGCAACTCCGCCGCTTTGAGGGAATCCAGCCACAGGAACCGCCGGATACGTTTGTGGGAGAACTGCGGCCATACCAGAAGGACGGCATCGGCTGGTTCGATTTCCTCAGGCGTTTCGGCTTCGGCGGTTGCCTGGCTGACGACATGGGCCTGGGCAAGACGGTGCAGGTGCTGGCGCTGATCGAGCAGCGTCGGCGACAGTGCGCGGACAACGCCGCGGCGATCGGGCCATCTCTCGTTGTCGTGCCGCGGAGCCTGGTGTTCAACTGGCGCCAGGAAGCCGCCCGCTTCACGCCGCAACTGCGTATCCTCGATCATGTCGGCATTGATCGCATCCGCTCCGGCGAACACCTGTCGGATTACGACATGGTCCTGACAACCTATGGCACGCTGCGCCGCGACGCGGCCTTTCTCAAGGATATCGAGTTCGACTACGTCGTCCTCGACGAGGCCCAGGCGGTCAAGAATCCATCGTCGGAATCGGCCAAGGCCGTGCGGCTGGTCCGAGGCAAACACCGCCTGGCGCTGTCAGGAACTCCGGTGCAGAACCACCTGGGCGATCTATGGTCGCTGTTTGACTTTCTCAACCCCGGAATGCTGGGTGCCGCTTCGGTCTTCACCAACGGCGGCAGCCTCCGGACTCCGGATGAAGAATCGCGCGGGATTCTGTCACGGGCCCTGCGGCCATTCATCCTCCGCCGCACCAAGGAGCAGGTGGCCTCCGATCTGCCCAGGAAGCTCGAGCAGACCCTCTATTGTGAACTCGATGGCGAGCAGCGACGGTTATACAACCAGTTGCGCGACCACTACCGCCAGTCGATCCTCAGCGCCGTGGACCGCGACGGCCTATCCAAATCGAAGATGCAGATCCTCGAAGCGCTTCTGCGTCTGCGCCAGGCCGCCCTGCATCCCGGCTTGATCGATCCGGCCAGGCTTCCCGAGAACTGCGCCAAGCTCGACATGCTGGTGCCGCGTCTGCAGGAGATCATCGAGGAAGGCCACAAGGCGCTGGTCTTCTCGCAATTCACCTCCATGCTCGCCATTGTCCGGACCGTCCTCGACCGCGAGGGCGTCGTCTACGAATACCTCGATGGCAAGACCCGCGACCGCGAGCAGCGAGTCGAGCGCTTCCAGAATGACCCCCAGTGCGGTCTGTTTCTCATCAGCCTCAAGGCCGGCGGACTGGGCCTGAACCTCACCGCGGCCGACTATGTTTACCTGCTCGATCCGTGGTGGAACCCGGCCGTGGAAACCCAGGCCATCGACCGCGCCCACCGCATCGGACAGACTCGCCAGGTTTTCGCCTGCCGCCTGATCGCCAAGGACACCGTCGAGGAGAAAGTGGTGACGCTGCAACAAACCAAGCGGCAACTGGCCGACGCCATCATCACCGCTGACAACAGTGTCATTCGCGGGCTCGAACGCGGCGATCTCGAGATTCTGCTGTCGTGACGGCCCGCCCGCTCTGGCTTTCCGCGGCCGACATGGCAGAATATTCGGCACTTTCAGAAGGAATCCATTATGATCCGAGGCATCGCCATTGTTCTGATTGTCTGCGCCTGCACGCTGGTTCGCGCCCAGGAACGCGTGCCGCGCGAAACGTGCCTGAAGGCCGCGTGCCAGCTAAGCCTGGATCTCAAGCAATTGCTCGATACGCCCATTCCGACTGATCCGGACATCAAGCGAGTGGTCGCCGTGGCCCGGGATGAGCACGCGGGGCTGGTTCTGCCCGAGACCAGACTGACGGCGGAGACCATTTCCAAGGCCGGGACCGAGCCCACCGCCGTTGCGCAGATCTGGCTGCACAAGGTTATCCCCATGCGGGATGGCCAGCCAGTGGCGATCGACGAACTGAAGATGGTCCGCGTCGGGCCCGTCGACAACCCCAGAACGGTGGCCCGGTGTGTGGTGGCCGTGTGCAGGAGTGCCGACGGCAAGCCGCAGTTGCTGATTCTGAGCAAGGACAAAAAGCCGCTGCTGACGCTGCCGGTCAGGGAAAATCCGACCGCGGGGCCCGGCGACGATCCGATTGACATCGCAGCGGCCGCCGAAAACGAGACGGGTGTCGTGACCCTGACCATCGCCGGCAGGTACGAAGCGTCGTTCCACGTCGCTCCGACCGAATGAGCGCGGGTGGAATACGGCACAGCTCACCATCACCCCGACCCGCCCGCGCTGGACAACGCACCTTGCCGCAGGTGGTATCAATCGCCATGAAAAGGTGCATTCTCATTGGCGTTATGTTTCTCATGTGCGGAATTGCGCAAGCGGCCGAGCAGGCGCCCAATACTCTCACTGACGCGGAAAGGCAGGCTGGCTGGAAGCTGATGTTCGACGGCACCACCGCCGGTTGGCGCGTCCTGGGCGGCAAGGAATTCCCGACCAAGGGATGGAACGTCGATCAGGACGCCCTGCATCACATTCCCAAAGGCGGCGGCGGCGATATTACCACCAACGATCAGTACGAAAACTTCGAGTTCACCTTCGAGTGGAAGGTCGCTCCAAACGCCAACAGCGGCGTGAAATATCGAGTTCAGGAACAACCCGGCAGGAGCAGCGCGCTGGGCATCGAGTATCAGGTGATCGACAGCGACGGCAAGGCCGACAACAAAGGCAAGCACGCCGTCGCGTCGCTCTATGACGTGTTCGAGGCCCGGGACGCCAGGACGCGGCCGGCCGGAGAGTGGAACCAGTCGAGGATTCTGGTCAAAGGCAACCACATTGAACACTGGCTCAATGGCGGCAAGACCGTCGACGTGGAATACGGGTCGGACGCCTGGAAGGAAGCCGTCGCCAGGAGCAAGTTCAAGAATAACGCCGCGTTCGCCAACCCGGCCAAGGGTCACATCATCCTCCAGGACCACAGCGATGAAGTCTGGTTCCGCAACCTGAAAATCCGGGAACTGAAGGATTGAGCGTTCGCAGCGAACGGCATTCCGCCCTCAACAGCGAGTACCCCACCCACCATCGGCTGCAAAAACACTGCCGATCCGAGGCAAGGCCATGGCCCGATTGTGCTTATTGCAGGGCACCATAAAGTCGACTGGTTGGAACTTGGGATCAAGCTTGGAGGAGGCATTTGGCGGGTTTCGGCGCAGCGGGCGGTCATTGGAGCCGGCAACGGAAAAGCTGCGCGGGTGATCCCGTGTTTCATGCTATTGGATGCGGCGGAGTTCCGGGGTGTCGGTCGAGGTTTCGATCGCACGGATCGTTTCGCGGACGCACTTGGCCTTCCTGAGCATGAGCTCCCTGGGAAAGTCCTTTTCGTCCTTTTCAAAGTAGTTGGCGATCTTGGTCAGCTCTGGAATGACCGCCTTCGCATGTGTGCCGTAGCTGAGGAGTATCTTCATCAGTTCGGGTGTCCGATGCTCGCTGGCCCAGGGATTCTGATCGCGGGTGTAGTTCACGCAGGCGATGATTCCCTCCTCGATCCGATGTTTGGCCAGGAGGCGCAGCCCCTCCACGCGAATCGAGTCGGCAAACATCTCGCCGCTCGGCGCAGGCTCGATGATCGCCTGATAGATCGCCGGTAAAAGCGGCTTGATGTCTTCAGCCGAGAGATTGCGATAGACCGATCCGATGCTGCCGCGGGCGCGGCCGTCCTGGTTCCTGAGCCCGGCCCGCACAGCCTTGTAGAGCGCCTCGCGATCCACTCCCTCCAGCGACCGGCTCAGCATCCCGCCACCATCAAAAAGGGCAAAGGAAAGATACCGCTGCTGCATGCCGCGCGGATCTTTCTGCGGGTCCACCTGAGCCAGCCGTTCAAGGAGTTGGGGCACCGCCTGCCTGGCGGGGGCACCGATGGCCGCAATCGCCTCGGCCGCCTTGATGCGCAGCCAGAGGTCTTGATCCGCGAGTGTTTTCCGCAGCGCTTCAATGGCCGGCGCTCCACGCCCGCGCAATGCGATCAGGGCCTGGCAGGCGCCGTAACGGGAATACAGTGCGGGCGATTCCAGCATTTTCACCAGGGGTGGAATGGGGGCATCCTTGCGACGAGCCAGTGCCATCGCAGCCCGCTCGCGAACCACAGGCGACCAACTGCCGAGGCGTTCCAGGAGTTGGTCTGCGCCGAACTCGTCGTAGGCACTGTTTCGGTCTTTATTGCTCCAGCCACGGCCATCCACGATGAGTGCTTGCGCCGCAGCGGCATCGAGTGGGGGAGTGACGCCCGGGCGCTTGCCGGTCAGACGGATCTTCTTAAGCGGCATCGCGTAAGCCAACAGGTAAACTCCCGTGCAGTCCCAACCGCCGTAGCTGTCTTTGTCCGGCTCGGGTGGGCCCTGGTGCAGGAATGTACCATCCCATCGGCGCGCCAGGTCGAAATACCAGGCGCCGAACTCCTGCATCCACGCCCCAGTCGCTTGTGGCCCAGACAGGGCGACGCCCGGCATCGCCCATAGGATGTTGAAGAAATTGCCGGTGTGCCCCGTGTCTCGTTCGGGTCCGTGGGAGGCGATGCTCATGCGCGAGAAGAACTCGGCGCCTTTCGCTTCGCCGAGCAAGTTGAACAAAACGGCAGCCATGCCGCACTTGCCGTTGTCTTCGTGGGTCTCAATCCACGGGTGATGGTCGCCGTAGGGAATCGCGCCTTTACCAATGTAGAACCGCAACAAGCGGGCGCTGAGTTCGATGGCGCGGGCCACCTCCGGGTCTTTCACTCCCGCCTCGCGAGCCAGCACCAGCGAAATGGTCAGCGGCACTCCCGGAGAGTTCATCATCCCGTAGCCGCCGAGGCGGCCGTCGGGCCTGGCGAAACCGTGGCCCCACGAGCCCACCGCGCTCTGACCATTGGCGGCTTCCAGCGCCAGACGCCGCAGGCCTGGCATCACCGACTGGTCGCCGGTCGCCAGCACATATTCGGAGAGCAGCAGCATCACATAACCGTAATGCCATGTCTGCATCGAGTTGGAGGAGTAGCCTGCCGCCCATTGTGCTTCCTTCTTGACCACCGGAAGGTAGGCGGGATTGCCGCTGGCCAACAAAGCGAGCGCATTGAGGGAACGCACGATGGAATCCTCTCCATGCGGGGATTTGGCCACTTTCTCAGCCAGGGCTCTGCATCCCTGCTCAAGAATGCGCTTCGATTTTGCGCAGGCAAAAGGCGCAGTGCCGCTGTACGTGCCTAGAACCGGAAGCTTGACCACAACTTCTTCCGCCTTGCCCGCCCGCCAGCGGGTCACGGCTAGTTTGCCTGCGCCTGCTTCCGATTCGGCGATGGTGAGCGCCTTGCCGAATTCAGTCCGCGGGTCATAGGAAAACGGTTTGCCGCCCACGCCAAGGATGACATCTCCAACTTGGAAAACGCCCTCGGCCGGAGACCCCTTCTCCACTTTGGTGATGAGGATCTGTCGGGCGTCAGTGGTTACCAGCTTGTCGCAGAACATCCACCCGCGCAGCCCCGTGGATCCGAGATTCCAGTCGTGCTTCGCTTTCGCGGGAATGGCATCCCCCTTGGTGAGGTCAGGTATCGTCAATGATTGGCTCTTGCCGGCGGCCAAAGCCAAAACCGGCGCGGCGAGCAGGGCTGCGAGGGGCAGCAGCTTGAGTGTGTTTTTCATCCTGCTTTTGTCTCCTGTTATTCTCTCAGTTTGCGGGTGTGATAATCCTGACCGGACCGAACAATCCCGACTTCATCAACGGCGGGATTCGGGTGTAAACAGGCCGGGTCGTGCCGCGTGGAACCCGGCCATAGCCGCTGTCGGAGGTCGGATCGGTTTGAATCCGGTCGAGGTTGCTGCGCGTGAAACGGCGCGACTCGGGCAGCAGCGAATCGGCGTTCAACCGGTTGGCCCAGAGATTGGCGACGCGAATCTCCAACTGATTCGCGCCGGCACGGGCGGCCCCGGAAATCTCGATCCGATAGGGCGGCAGCCACGCCAGCCCCAACCGCTTGCCATTGAGCGTGACCTCGGCGATTTCGGCCAGGTCGCCCAGTTGAAGGAACAACCTGCCCTTGTCCGCCAGCGAGCCGGGCAACTCGAACGACTTCCGATAGGTGGCGATGCCCGAGAAGGACCGAATCCCTTCATGGTCGGACTCGGTCCAGCTTTGCAGTTTCTCAAAGCTCGCCGTCCGCGGCGCGCCCCAGCCCTCGGGAAACTCGACTTGCCATGGCCCGTCGAGCGTCAAGACCGCAAGAGACTCCGCCGCAGGAAAGGTGTCGCGAGCGAATGCGTCGAGATCATTGCCGACGCCACCGCCCTTGCGGAACACCACAAATACCGACCCCAGGGGACCAAGCTCCACGGGCAGCTCGGTGTGGCCGCCGGCGACGGCTTTCCAACCACGGCAAACACTGCGGCGGCCTGAATCGGGCCACCAGAATTCGGGCGTCTGCCCGTTGGCTTCCGCCGCGACCCGGAAACGACAGGTCAGTGCTTGCGGCTCCCTGGTCTTGTTGCGGATGAAATAGAACTCGTCTTCGCCCGTCTTGCGATGGACGAAATCCAGCGGACCGAGATTCGGTTCGCCGCGCCCGGCGATCTCAAAATCCGGGCCGATGCCAATTTCCCGGAGCGCCTTGGTGCGATCACTGGCGATCACAAATCGGCCACGGCCCATGGACCGGACTTGAACCGCTGGCCCGCCCGGCTGGTCCGCGCCCCAAAGCTCTTTGACCAACTGCCGCACTTGCTGGTTCTCCTCCTCGGAATTTCGCCGGCCCGGGGCGCGGGTCGGCCGCTGGTGTCCGATCACCGTTGCACCGTCGGCCACGAGCGCCTGGATTTTCCTGATGACTTCCGGCGGAATGTGATCCTGTTCCGGCAGCACCAGTGCGACATAGCTCATCCCGTCCGGGAGCACGATCCGGCCGTTCTCCACGCGCATGCGCTGGAGAATCACCTCCGATGAACAGACATCGAAATCGTTCTGCGGGGCGAGGCCGTTCAATAGCGGCTTTTCCTCCACATTGCACAGCGGCGGGAAGAAATTCGGCGCCTGGTCGCCGTAGTAATAGCAAACGTCGGCCACAAACCAGCCCTGGCGGAGCATGTAAGAGCACCGCGCGAGGTAGTCCATCAACCCGCGGGCCATCGGCCACCAGGTCGCTGCCGGATTGATATCCGTGCCGGCATGATAAGCCCAGCCGGGAAGCCCGGCCTCAGGCGGCGAACTGGCAAAGGTGTGTGCGGAGAAACAATTCAAACCTTCGCACAGGGCACGGTCGGCCAGTTCCTTGTGATTCAACGGCCCGTCCACCCAGCGCCGCCAGGTGGTGAAGGACTCCGCGTCCACCAGCCGCTTGTCATAGACATGCGCCGCGGCGGCGATTTCCTTGACCAGAAAGATCCCGCGATGCCGGATCCAAAACTCCCCGCGCGGAATATCCACGGCACCGAGCGCCTTGATACCGTCCACGGGATTGGAATCCCAGATTGGCGGCCCCGGCCCGCCTGACTCGGCGATGAGCTTCACGCCGTAGGATTGAAGAACCTTGCGACCCGTCGCGTAGTGCGACTCGATCAATCGGTCGCTCACGAACTTCCTCCAATCGTAGAGAAACCGCTCATGGGCTTGGGAATCGGTAAGTTTCCAGCCGGTGAGCAACGGCAGAAGGCCGATCACCGAGTAACCGACCTGCCGTTGAAACCCTTCGGCCATGGTTTCCGTCCAGGGCGTGAAGCCGTCGAGTTCCATGCTGTCAAATTCCATCGTCTTGAAGCTGGTCCCTGAGAAGGACTCGCGTCCCAACTCCTTGAGAATCGTGCCGGCGATGTGGCGGAGATGAAACTCGGTGGCACGCGGGTCAAAGAAATCGATCATGGGGCCGCCGGAATTCGGACTGGGCACGATCAACTGTTGTCCGTGATTCAAACAGACGAAGCGCAGGATGGCCCAATCCCCCGCGGGCACGTCCCAACGCAACTTGCCGTCGGCGACAACCTTTGTCGTCAGGTCAATGACCTGTTTCCCGCCGGCGATGGTCTTGGTTGGACTGTCAGGCACCGCCAGTACCGCCACTTCGCGGAGGTAGCTTGGCCGACCCTGCTCATCACGCGGACAGCGTTTCGGCAACTCGGGCAGCGGCAACGCATCGTGAAAACCCGCGGGCCCCTTCACCGTGGTGGTCGAATGATACAATCCCTTGCCGGCGTGCTCCGGCGTGATCCAGTTCCCGCCCGCATTCCAACCGCTTGACGCAACCAGGCCGAGTTCCAGCCCGAGCCGTTCGGCCTCACGGATCGCATGAACAATCAGCCGCGTGGATTCCGGCCCCAGGAACGGAGGTCCGGCCGGCACCCGATGGTCCGGGTCGGCGTGCGCGGCCACATCCCAGATCTCGCCGCCCCGCATCCCCCCTTGTTTCATCGCCTCAAGGTCGCGGGTGACTTGTTCCGCGGTAATCGAGCCATTGAGCCAAGCCCAGAAACAGCCCGGCCGGGTCTGGATCGGCGGATCAGCGAAGGCGGCGGGCGAAAGCCGATCATCAGCCCGGGCTGGTTCCACCAGCTTCCCGGCCGGGTTCGCCGCCACGGAAGCGGCGAAAGCGGATTCTCTGCCCGGCAGGAGACCACTTTGCAGTGCAAGAACAACGAGCAAGACGGCCGGAATCCGCCGGTTCGCTCGGAAACATTGGTAAGATCGATGATCCATCATGGATTTGCGGTTGAAGTTCTCGTCACCGGTCAGCGACAGTATGGTTCGCCAACTCGCCTCGTTTTCGAGCCAGTAATCGTTCGCGCACACCACACGACGGGAAACGCGATTCAGTCTCCCCGCAAATCGCATCGACCGCTTTCGCTCGCAGGCATAAATAGACCCACACGCTCTTGCGGCATCGCGGACAATACCCGATCACGTTCTATACGTCACCAAGCACCGGGGTCGGACGCTTCTCCAGGATGGCTTGGGTAGTCGCCTATTGCGAAAAGCGGCAACGGCGTTGTCGAGCGTCGCTCGTGTTCCGCTCGCCCGCACCACCCCATCGCTGTCGGCATTCGGAGGCACTGGGGCAGGCTCCATGGACAATAAACTCGTAAATCCAATTATTTTAATCACTTATCGCACTCGCGCCGCATGGTTCTGTCCGTGACCAGTTACACCAACGCGGCAATCTCCGCGAACCTCTCCTTCAGATCCCC
>CAYSSA010000055.1:20068-20847 GCA_964433485.1 uncultured Tepidisphaeraceae bacterium
ATGGAGGATTTACAGGCTTCCTCGACACTGTTCCAGACGCCGGTGCCGACGCCGGCGAGGATGGCGACGCCGTAGGCCGGGCCTTCGCCGGCGTTGGTGAGGACGATCGGGGCCTGGTAGATGTCGGCCTGGAGTTGACGCCAGAAATCGCTGCGAGCCCCCCCACCGCTGGCGCGGACCTGTGTGATGGGGATGCCCATGCCGCGCATGATTTCGATGGCGTCGCGCATGCCGAAGGTGACGCCTTCGAGCAGGGCACGGATCATCTGATTGCGGGTTGTGCGGGCGGTCAGGCCAATCCAGCCGCCGCGGGCGTTGGGATCGGGATGCGGGCATCGCTCGCCGGTAAGATAGGGCAGGAAAAAGAGCCCTTCAGAGCCCAGTGGCGCCTTGGCGGCCGCTTCGACGAGCAGTTGATAGGGATCGACCTTTTTCTTTTTTGCCAGGTCCATTTCGGCCTGGCCGAGTTGGTTCCGGAACCACTGGAACGATCCGCCGGCCGCCAGCATGCAGCCGAAAACGCACCATTTGCCGGGGACGGCGTGGCACATGGTATGGACTCGGCCATTGGGATCACGGGTGGGCTGGTCGCTGTGGGCGAAGACCACGCCGCTGGTGCCGAGGGTCGCACTGACGATACCCGAGGTGACAATGCCGTTGCCGACGGCGCCGGCGGCCTGGTCACCCGCGCCACCGACGACGGGAATGCCTGCGACGAGACCCATTTCCCTAGCCGCCACATTGGAGAGCGCGCCCGTGATCTCCGGCGATTCATGAAG
>CAYSSA010000055.1:20857-21107 GCA_964433485.1 uncultured Tepidisphaeraceae bacterium
AACCGCCTGGTCGATCTCCAGCAGCGACAGCAACTTGTCAGACCACTTGCGGTTGACGACATCGAGCAGCAACATGCCGGAAGCGTCGGAAACTTCGGTCGCATATTCGCCGGTCATGCGATAGCGGATGTAATCCTTGGGAAGCAGGATGTGCTTGATCTTCTCATACACCTTCGGTTCGTGCTTCCGCACCCAGAGTATCTTGGGCGCGGTGAAGCCCGTGAGGGCGGGATTGGCAACGAGTTCGATC
>CAYSSA010000055.1:21169-21924 GCA_964433485.1 uncultured Tepidisphaeraceae bacterium
CGCTGGTCGTTCCAGAGCAGCGCCGGCCGGAGGGCTTTGGGGCCATCACCGAGAAATACCGACCCGTGCATCTGACCCGACAGGCCGATACCTTTGACATCGCCGGGCTTGACCTTGGCCTTTTTCAGCACAGCCCTTGTCGCGGCACAGGAAGCCTTCCACCAGTCTTCGGGATGCTGTTCCGACCAGCCGGGTCTGGGGGTTGAGATGGGGTGTTCGGCCATGGCGGTCGCAAGGACTTTTCCATCCTCATCGCAGATGAGCGTCTTGGTGCCGCTGGTGCCGATGTCAATGCCGAGAAGGTATGCCATGGAAGTGTCTCCTGTACGGGTCTAGCAATTCTCGGATAATACTCGGAAATGGGCATGGTCCAAAGCCCCGGCTCCCTATTCCTCCGAGGGAGGTTCGCTGTCGGGAGAGCCTTCCACAAACCGTTTTCGCGCCTGCCAATGGCGCGGATTGTCCGGCTGGCGACGGAGGCAACGATCGATCAGTTCAATCGCCTGTTGCCGATCACCTCGCTGGAAGTGCACCTCGGCCAGGGTGTCCGCGATGGCCAGGCTATGCGGGCTGAGTTCGACGGCCCTCCGGGCGTGATGCAGCGCCGTGTCCAGATCGGTCCGCAGTCTCGCCAGCAGCCAGGCCAATCCGTTGTGCATCGACGCGCTGTTGGGATACAGACGGCACTTCTCGGTCTGGGCGGCCACAGCCCGCCGCTGGAGGTCATCGGCTTCCTTGTTCATGCCGGCCTTTCG
>CAYSSA010000056.1:0-1469 GCA_964433485.1 uncultured Tepidisphaeraceae bacterium
CGGTCTTGCGGAGCACAACGGGATGTCCGCCCGCCCACGATCGGATGGCCGACACGGCGCCCGCCGAGATCACGATCATGGCCAGCGCCGCCCACCTGAGTGGCAGGAGCGAGACCCCGACCGCCAGGACCGAGAACAGTGCCCCGTACAACAGCACGCGATGACGAAAGGGCCCGGGCCAGTCGGCGTGCCAACCGCTGACGGGCGAGAGCGCGGGGAGATTCTCTCCGGCGCGGACAGGACCAAATGCCTTGCCGCCCAACACCCATCCGCCGGCCGTTTTCCTCCAGGCATCTGTCGGTGGTTGCGTGTCGCGGGGTATGGCCAGGGCGATTCCGGCCAGGTTCAGATCAAGCAGGCGTTGTCCATCGGTCGGTGGACTGGTGAACACCACCGCATCGAGGGAATTCCATGCCGCGGCCGGTCCCGCAATGACTCCGGGACCGGAAAGCCTCAGCGGGATGATCGAATCGCCTGGAAACAGACTGCGGGCAAGTTCAAGATCGGGAGGTCCGAGAAATCCCACGAGGCGCTGGTTTTCGCCAAGGACGCGGAGTTCCGTTTCGGCAAATCCGCCGGCATCTCCGACGCGGTAGCGAACCTGCCGGGTTGGACCGACAGTCAGCACCGGCAGAATCAGATCGTGCTGTCCGGCGGGCAGACACAGACGCGTGGGGATTCCATTGTCGGTTTGGATGCTGACCTCACCGCCCGTCGTGCAACGCAGACGCACTGGCAGGAACTTGCCTGCCCGATAATAACCCTCCAGCGGCATGGTCAGTCGAGTCTGGGCGGACGCGGCCGTACAGCAAATGAGGATTAGCAGTGTGCAGGGCAGCCTCATTGCCGGCCTCCGGCGATGCGCTCGGTCGCGGCGAAGCTGTTGCGGAAGTAGATCGTCCATTGGCGCGTGACTTCGAGTGAATCAAAGGTCTTGAAGATGTCGGGGCCGGTGCGCCAGTTGAGTTCGACCTCTTCGGTACGGCCGGTGTTTCGATTGGTCAGCGTGACAGTGGGAAGTCGATGGAACTGCTCCAATGCCGCGTTTCGCCGCGAGGCGTTGGTTGGGTTGTTGATCGCCTTCCAGGCGTCGGCGAGTTCCTCGGAACAGTCGATGCACATGACTCGCACGAGCTTGCGTTGCACGCCAAAGTGCGAGCCTGTCCATCGTCGCCAATAAATGAACTTCTCCGCAAGGGCATAGGCGTCCACCGCCGGGTCGGCGAGGTTGTCGGAGGAGTGCTTCAGGTGTTGCTCGTGCTTTGCCTGAATGGCCGGGCGGGTCGAGGGATAGAAGTCTCGTCGGATTGGCAGCCGGCGCAGGGCGTACTTTTCCGGTCCGCCGGGTTCGCCGGGTCGGTAGGTCCAGAGCCTCTGCCCGTCTTCAGAAAGAACAAACTCGATGAAGCGGATTGCGGCAAGGCGGGTCTCGGCGCGTCGTTCCTTTGGCGCATGGGCGCCGGCGCCGC
>CAYSSA010000056.1:1479-5519 GCA_964433485.1 uncultured Tepidisphaeraceae bacterium
GGGGCGATACGGGATCACAGGAAACGCTTGATCCGCCGATCGGCGTCAGGTAGCCCATGTGAGGGCGACCGTCGGTGCCGACGGACAATTGGGCCTGATAGCGGCCGAAAAAGTCTATGGACATGCCGACGGCCGAATCGCCAAGGGAGACATCGACGGGCACCTTCTGCGATGCGTCGGTGAAGTAGCGGGCATTAGCTCCGATGTGCTGGACAAGCCTGGCGCCGTCGAGCCAGCCTTGCTCCACGGCTTGCTGGTAGTTCCGCGGCACTGATTGGGGCAGTTCACCCCGTTTATAGGTGGCGCCCCTTGTCTTGGCGTACTTTGCAATCTCGTCTTCGTATCGGGCGATCTGCGCGTCGTTGAAGCCGGCTGAAATGACGCGCTCATACACCTTCTGGTGGATCATCATCTCAAACGCCTTGGCGACCGATCCCGATTTGTCCGGGTCCGCTGCGCCCACCTGGCGGAAGAAGACCGGATTGGCCAGGTCATCCCAGGACGAGGGCGTGCCGGAGAAGCCCAGCTCGCGCAGACGGTCGTGATTGTAGCAGATGCCGAAGGTGGAGATGGCATTGCCGAACATCGTGGGTGTGCGCCAGGTTTCACCGGAAACTCGCTGCGGCAGGAGTACGTCGCCTTCGGGCGTTGTCAGCAGTCCCGCGGGCTCTTTGCCGGGTGACCACGGCGCCACCGTCAGGCCGCGGGCTGCGGCATCGGTGTGGTCGTACTCGCCGCCGCCGAAGAAGATGTCGATGCGGCTGTTGACGGTCGAGTCAGGATCGTCGATCGAGCGGAATGCGTTGAAAACCTCCAGCAGCTTCGGGTCGGATGGCGGCGCGGCGGCCGTCACGGCATCCGTGGCGCCGGCGGGCCATTCGTGTCCTTTCTCGCGCGTCCAGTAAGCCCGCATGGCGGCGGCGTACTCGCTGGTCAGGTATCGCGATATCTCCGTGGTGCCGCCGACGTTGCGCCACTCGATCCTGGCGCCACGATTGTACATCCGCTGATACCAGAGCGAAAAGCCACGCGCAAACTCGTATCGAATCGCCTCGTTGTGCGGTGTCACCACGAGCAGCACGAGATCATCTTCAGACGGCGGCGCGGCCGCATGTTCTCTGCGCGCCAGGAACGGCAGGGCGACGATAAGTACAAGTACCGAGAGGATCGCAAAGTTCTTTACCATGGCCGGTTCAGCCGAGTTTGATGACAACTTCCGTTGTCGCACCACCACTCACGGGAAGGCGGGCATTCTCGAAGTCCGTTGTGCTGGCGCCGCCGATGGTGACCGTCAATGCCCGTGTGGGGGAGGCGAAGTACCGGCCGATGTGTCTGGAGTCGAACGAAATGCCCCACATCCGGAACACGTCACGCAACTTCCAGGTCGAATCCGCGGGGGCATCAAAATAGACGATGGAGTCGGCGGCCCTGGTCTGAATCGTGGCCGGAGTGTTCACGTTGAAGAACCCGACATACGCCGGGATGACCGCCGTGTTGTACTGCCCTTTCCGGTTTCGGATCTGGATTGTCAGCTTGATTTGCACATGCACATCGTTGGCCTCGTTGGACGCCGGCGCATAGTCCTCATTGGGCACAAAGTCCCTGTCGGCCAGGCTTTTGTCCACAATTACGGCGTTGCCCCGACCGTCGATGACGTCGGCGCCTTCGCCGCCGATGAGCGTGTCGCGGCCGGCTTTGTCGGAGATTCTGGCGTTGCCGGTTCCGCAAAGCAGCCAATCGTCCCCGTCGCCACCGTCCAGAAGATCGTTGCCCGTAATGTCGGGCAGAAGCGGTTTGCCCGCGAAGTTGAAGAAATCCTCGTTGTCGCCGGCGAGCACGTCGTTGCCGCCGCCGCCCCTGAGCGTGTCGTTGCCCGCATCGCCGTAAAGCGTGTCGTGGCCTTCCTCCCCCTCGATTCGATCATTCCCGGGGCCTCCCATGATGACGTCGTCGCCGTCGCCCCCGAGCAGCGTGTCGTTTCCGCCGCCGCCGCTGATGAAGTCGTCGCCTGCGCCGCCGAGAATGGCGTCGCGGGAATCGGAACCGGTGATGGTGTCGTTGCCGTCGTCACCGTAAATTGACAGCACGCGCTTATATGACTTGAGCCCTTTAACGGTGATGGTGTCGTTGCCGGCGTTGCCGTGGATGATGATCTTTGACACCTGTTTCTTGGCGAAAGTGGATGTGGATCCGGCAATGACAACGGTGTAGTTCCCCGTCTTGCCGGCGGTCTCCGACAACACAATGGTGTCGTTGGATGTCGTGCCGTCAATCTTCAGTACCGTTCCGGCCATAGCCGCCGCCAGCAGCCGGCGGGGCTCAAGTGGCTCAACTTCATCCGAGGCGTGCGATCGCGACATAAATCAGCTCCTGCGGGGTGTTCCTGGCTATCAGGAGGCCGCTCATGAGGCATTTGTATCATATTCCTTCAGGATTTCTCCCCCGCGCGGCATGGCCGTTTGCAAAGGCTGGGCAGGTCGCGATAGGCACTGCCGCAGGGGCTCCAACAGGATGCCTCTATTCGAGATACAACTACTATGCGAAACCAGGTTCCGCTGATCGCCGTTCTTGTCATGCTGCGCTTTGCCGCCACCGCTGCGGCCCAAGTCCAACGGTTCTTTGTTTCACCCGATGGAAATGATGCGTGGAGCGGTCGCATCGAGACTCCGAACCAGACACGGACCGATGGTCCGCTGGCGTCGTTGGCCGGCGCCAGAGACGCGGCGCGCAAGGCCAGGGCCGCGAATCCGGCGGCAATCGCGCCTGTCACCGTTCAGGTTCGAGGCGGTGTCTACCGTCTGGAAGCCCCCTTTGTTCTGGAGCCGCGGGATTCCGGCGTGGCCAACGCGCCTGTCGTATTCGAGGCGTTTCCCGGCGAAAAACCCGTCTTCAGCGGCGGGCGCCCGATTTCGGGCTTCCGACAACAGGGAAAGCTCTGGGAAGCGGACATTCCCGAAGTCAAGGCGGGCAAGTGGTACTTCCGACAACTGTTCGTCAACGGCCAGCGCCGCAATGTTGCTCGATCGCCGAACACAGGCTACCACCGCATCGCCAGGCTGATCCCCGGTCCGCCGATCCCCAATGCCAAACCCATCGCCCGAGAGAAATTCGGCTTCGCCCCGGGCGACATCAAACCCTTTGACCGCCTGCGCGATGTCCGCGTGGTGCTGATGCACTCCTGGGAAACCTCCATTCATCCGCTTAAGTCGGTGGACCTCCAGACCAATACCGTGGAGTTTGCCGCGCCAATGAAGGAGTGGTGGTGCATCGGATACTGGGAGGACCAGCCTCGCTATTATGTCGAGAATGCCCTGGAACTGCTCGATCAGCCGGGCGAGTGGTACCTGAACCGTGAAACCGGCCTGCTCAGCTACTGGCCCATGCCGGGCGAGACACTCGGCCAGACCGAGGTGGTTGCTCCGGTGTTGCCGGAACTGGTTCGCTTGGCGGGTGACGCCGACAAGGGCGAGTTCGTTCGCCATGTCACACTGCGGGGACTGATTTTCCAGCATGCCGACTGGATTCTCGATCCCAAAGGCAACAGCAGCACCCAGGCCGCCGTGGAAGTGCCTGCGGTCATCACGGCCGATGCCGCGCTGGACTGCGCCGTCGAAGGTTGTGAAGTCTCACACATCGGCACCTACGGCATCTGGTTCCGTCGCGGATGCAAGGATGGGCGGATCCAGCGGAACCTGATGCACGACCTGGGCGCGGGCGGCATCCGTGTCGGCCAGGCCAATCCGGCCCGGACCGACGTGGCCGAAAGCAGCCGCATTCTGGTGGACAACAACCACATTCACCACGGCGGGCGAGTCTACGCGGGCTGCGTCGGAATCTGGCTTGCCCAGGCCAGCCACAACCGCATTTCGCACAACGACATCCACGACTTCTACTACACCGGGATCAGTGTCGGCTGGAACTGGGGCCTGACCCCCGACCGAACTCATCACAACGTCATCGAGTTCAATCATGTCCACAATCTGGGGCACGGCCAACTCAGCGACAGCGGTCTGATCTATTGCCTGGGTGTCTCACCGGGA
>CAYSSA010000056.1:5530-12690 GCA_964433485.1 uncultured Tepidisphaeraceae bacterium
CATCCGCAACAACGTCTTCCACGACATCTGGCCATACGACCGGCCGGCGCTGGGCTGGGGCATCTACCTCGACGCCCAGTGCGGTCAATATACGGTTGAGAACAACCTTGTATACAATACGCTAAGCGGCGGGCTGATGTTCAACAACGGCGGCCACGCGCACACAATCCGAAACAACATCTTCGCCCTGTCGGCCAATCACGCGCTCTGGCCCTATTCCGAGAAGCGTCCCAGTTCGCTTCGCCGGAACATCGTCTACTTGACGCAGGGGTCGCTGCTGATTCCGTATGGCGAGCGCTCGCTGACAGAGCGCCTGGCCGCAGGGGAATCGCCCGGCGATTGGGACGAGAACATCTATTGGCACACGGCCGGCCCGGATGCCCTGCGATTCTATCGCCGCTCGTTTGCCGAGTGGCAGGCCCTTGGCCTGGATCGTCGATCGCGCGTAGCCGATCCCCAGTTCCTCGATCCGGCCGCCCATGACTTCGCGCTGAAGCCCACTTCACCCGCGCTCGAACTCGGTTTCGTTCCGTTCGATGTCGGCAAGGCGGGATTGTATGGCGATCCCGAGTGGGCGGGACAGTCCCGTCATGCCGACTGCCCGCGCCGACCGCTGCCCCCACCGCCCTTGCCGCCCAAGCCGCTCACCGTCGACGACGGTTTTGAAGGCACGCCTGTGGGTGAACGACCGGCCCAGGCCCATGTGAGCGGCGAGAGGGATGGCGCCTCGATTCGTATCAGCGAAGAGCGCGCCGCCGCCGGCCGACGCAGTCTGAAGATCACCGATGGCAAGGCATTGCAACCCTCATGGGAACCGCACTTCTATTACGAACCGCATTACACCTCGGGCGCGGTCCGGCAGAGTTTCGATGTCTGGGTCGAGCCCGAGGCTCAGTTCTTCACCGAATGGCGCGATTCGACGGCCTACCCCAAGAACGTCGGTCCAAGCCTGCGGTTCGACGGCGCCGGAAAGATCACTGCCGGCGGCAGAGTCATTGCCGAGTTTGTTCCGCGATCATGGCTACGCGTAGAGATCGAAGCGGCAGTCGGCAGAAATGCGCCCCGCGCCTACAAACTGACCCTCACCCCGGCCGGCGGCACGCCCCGAGTCTTCGACAATCTCCCCTTCAGTGGCGATCAGTTCAGCGAATTGCATTGGCTGGGCTTCAGCAGCACGGCTGCCGCCGACACCGCGTATTACCTGGACAACCTGAGCATCAAGCGAGATGCCGCCGCGCCCGCCGGCAAGTAGCCGCACGATTCCGACCGGGCGGCTCGGGACGCTTACCAGAAGCGAATCCACTGCCAGCGCCAGAGCCACACCAGTATGTGCATCGCGACAATCATCCAGAAGATCACCATGAATGAAGTCTTGCGACGTTTGTGTCGAACAACCGCCTGGGCGATCAGGGCGCCTGGCCAACCCCAGGCGAGCTCCAGTGCGTGCAGAGTCGATTCACGCACCCGGCGTCCGCCCCGGCCGGCGCGAGACTTGTCCACAGCGTAGACGATGAAGGTCAGCACCGACATGCTCAGGTAGGCCCACACGAACCAGGGCAGCGAAATGGTGAGGTTGGCGTTCAGCACGGAGACCGCCCCGCCGATGCCAGCGACGGCAACCTGCGAAATCCTCCGCAACTCGGCGCGCGATGGCGCATTCTGATTGACCCGAACAGAATGTTCCACTTGCCCATGACTCAGCTTCTCAACCGAATCGTCTGTGTTTTTGTCCTGGTCGCAAGCATCGGTGTCATCGAGGGATGCGCGACGCGCAACACCCAGGGGTCGGCCGAGATCGACCTGGCGCTCCGCCGCGTCTATCCGGCCCTGGTCCGCATCTTCGTTGTCGCCCAGGAGCCCGAAAACGGCCGTATGCAGCGAACTCAGGCCGCCGGCTCCGGTGCGATCATCTCATCCGACGGCTATGTCGTCACCAACCATCATGTGGCCGGCAACGCCACGCGGATCGTCGTGAACCTGTCCAATCGCGAGGATGTGGACGCGGTCCTGGTTGGCACCGATCCGCTGGCCGACATCGCCGTCCTCAAGCTGAAGCTGGAAAGCCGAAAGAATCCGTCGGCCCCCTTGCCTGTTGCGGTGTGGGGGGACTCGGACAAAGTGAAGGTCGGCGATGTGGTTCTGGCCATGGGATCTCCCGGCGCTCTGTCGCAGTCGGTCACCCGTGGAATCGTCGCCAATACTCAACTGATATTGCCCAGAGGAGCCTCGGGCTCGTTGCGGCTCGACGGCGAGGATGTCGGTTCAACCGTGCGATGGATCGCTCACGATGCCGTCATCTTTGGCGGCAATTCCGGAGGCCCTCTGGTCAATCTCGATGGCGAGATTGTCGGCATCAACGAAATCGGCGTGGCCTCGCTTGGCGGCGCCATTCCCTCGAATCTGGCCCGGCAGGTGGCTGATCAGCTTATCCGCGGGGGCGATGTGCCTCGAAGCTGGACGGGCATGTCCACGCAACCGCGGCTCAAGGACGATCCCCGCACAATCGGTGTGCTGGTTGCAGGCGTGATCCCGGATTCCCCGGCTGGCAAAGCTGGCCTGAAAAGCGGCGACCTCATCCTGAGCTATGGCGGCCAACCCGTTTCCGTGCGCGTCGCCGAGGACATGCCGCCGTTCAACCAATTGGTCCACTCGACGCCCATCGGCCAGACCGTTGCCATCGAGATTGAGCGCGACGGTCGGCGGCAGACCCTGCAACTGACCACGATTGCCCGGCAGCGACCGCAGGCCCGGCCCGTGGAGCTTAAGAACTGGGGCCTCACAGCGCGCGACATCACCCGCCACATCATGCTCGAGAACCACCTCGATTCGACGCGCGGAGTGATCGTCGATTCCGTGCGAGCGGGGGGCCCCAACGCCGACTCCAAACTGCCCCTGCAGGGCGGCGACATCATCGTGCAGGTCGCTGGTCGGCAAATCGAAAGCACGGCAGACCTCATTGCCCTCTCCGACTCGCTGACTCGCGGCAAGTCAGAACGAACACCCGTGCTGGTGACTTTCAAACGCGGTGTTCGGGAATTGGCGACTGTCGTTCGAATCGGACGGGACAACCCTGAGGAAAAGCCGGCCCGTGTGCGAAAGGCCTGGCCCGGCATGGCAACTCAGGTTCTGACCACGGACCTGGCCGAAGGGCTTGGTCTCAAGGGCACGCGCGGAGTGCGTGTGGCGACCGTCTTCCCCGGCCAGTCGGCCGAAAAGGCCGGTATCAGGAGCGGCGATGTGATCGTCGCCGTCGATGGCCTGAAGATCGAAGCCTCGCAGCCCGAGGACACGGAGGTCTTTGAGGCTCTGATCCGAAGGTTTCCCATTGGGCAGCAGGTGGAGTTATCGGTTCTCAGGGAAGGCAAGCCCCTCTCAATGAAAATGTTGCTTGAAGCCGCGCCCAACCGAGTGGAAAGCGCACGGCAGTATGTCGACGCCGATTTCGAGTTCGCCGCTCGCGACTTGGTCTTCGATGACCGCAGTCGGATGAAGCTTGATGATGCATTCGCCGGCGTGCTGGTGCAGCGTGTGGAGCCGGCCGGCTGGGCGGCATTGGGTCATCTTGCCGCCAACGACCTGATCATCAGCGTGAATGGCAGGCCCACGGCGGACGTGGACGGCCTCCGCGCAGCGCTGGACCAGGCGCGCCGCGACAAGCCTCGCCGCATTGTTTTCTTTGTGCGCCGCGGCATTGCCACCATGTACCTGGAAATCGAGCCTGACTGGCAATAGGAAACGCCCGAGTCCGTGGCCATGGCCCATTACAAACGATCTCTCAACGAAAGGTGTTCATGATCTCCCGAAGACTGATGGTGATTGCGCTGGCAACAATTCTCCTCCCGGCATGGAACGCCGCGCGGGCCGACGACGCGGCTATTGCCGAGACGGGTCGCAGGATTCTGGCCGCGTCCGGAAACGCGGTCGTTTCGGTCAAGGTGACCATCAAGCTTTCGATGCAAGGCGAAATGGCCGCCATGGCAAGGCTCAACGAACAGGAAAAGAAGAATGAAATCGCCGCGACATTCATCGATTCCTCCGGGTTGGCCTTGTGTTCACTGACAGCCCTGGACCCCACCAGCGCCATGGGTAATGTCCGGGTGAACGTGGGCGGACAACAGCAGTCTTTCCGTCTCAAGGCCGAAATCAATGAGGCCAGGTTCCGGCTTGCCGACGGCACGGAGATCCCCGCACGCATCGTCCTGAAGGATGAAGACCTCGACCTCGCATTCCTCGCGCCCGAAAAGCCGCTGGAGGCGGCCGATCAGGCGAAGTTCTCCACGATCAATCTCGCCGATTCCGTCAAGGATCTGCAGATTCTCGATCAGATCATCTTCCTTTCCCGTATGGGCAAACATGTCGGCTATGAGTCGGCTGTTCTGCTGGGCCGGGTAAACGCCAAGCTCAGCAAACCTCGCACCGAGTACATCGCCGGTGGCGGACCCGGACAGCCCGCTTTCAACAAAGACGGCAAGCTCGTGGGCATCGTCCTGACGCATCGCCGCGGCGAGCAGGACATCGATGTCGCGGGCGGCATGGCCGGACTCCAACGGGAAATGACCGCCGTCGTCATTCCCGCCGCCGACATTCTCGATGCCGCCAATCAGGCCAAAGAAGAAGCGAAGAAGCCGGCCAGGAAGAAGGATGATACGTCCGAGAAAAAGATGGACTGAGGGCGGCGGCAGTGTCTTTCCGCCCTCATTCCGCCGACCCAAGGACCAGCCCGCGCCGTTCGGCACGCGAGCGCAGCGACTGCCAGTGCGCCCCTAGAAGCTGAATGACCTGCTGCTGTTTGTCCAGCAGATGCTGGCGGAACCGTCCTGTCTGGTCGTTGATCAACCCACGTGCAATGGCAAGCAACGCTCGCTCGTAGTCGCCAAAGTGGGCATGGGCGTACGCCAGGTTCATTTGCGTCTGCGGATCGTCCGCGTCAATTGCCTCGGCCCGGCAATATGCCTCGTATGCCTCGTGATGCCGGCCCAGCCGAAACAGCGCGTTGCCCAGCGTGTTCCACACCAGCGGGCTGTACCACGGATTGGCGCGGGCGGCCAGCAGCGCCATCTCCAGCGACTGCCCAGGTCGGTCGAGCTGCTGAAGCAGAAACTCCGCTGCCTGCGCCAGCAGGTTCCAGTCGCCGGGCGCTTCGGCCAGCGCCTGCTCGAAAACCTCCATGGCCTGATCGTATCGTCCCGTCGAGATGTGCTCCACGGCGCGATTGCCCGAACGGTCTGCCTCCAGCACCCACGGTCGGGAGAAGCCCTCGACAAACGCGCCCGCCGTGACCTCGCACCCGCTGCGCAGAATCAGGCGGGAGTGAAGCGTTCGGCGATCATCGTGTTCAGGTCGGCACACGAGGCAGCCGGCGCGCGCCAGGTGCGACTCGATCAGCGGAAAGTTCAAACCAGCTGCCGACGACAGCCCGAAGCGCTGAACATAGGCGACCTCCGCCACCTGCTCAATGCCGATCGGACCGTAGTCGTTCACAAACACCATGCCGGCCGGATCCAGGCGGGCGAGACAGGCGTCCATCGTCGCCATCGCGCCGTGATTGAGCATCGTCCGCCCTCCCCCGGATAGTTCCAGCGCTTCCTCAGCATACGGCGGTGCCGGGTCAACGGGCTGGAACTTCGCCTCGACCTCGATCAGTGGCAGCAGCTCGATCAACCGGGCGAGGTCCTCGTCGCGCGGGCTGTTTGCCAGCCGAGCGGCTTCCTTCCCATCCATTCCGTGCAGGTGCCTCAACCTTTCGTCGCTCTCACGAATGAGGCTGCGAACGCATAGTTGCTCCACGCCCCCGGATCGGCTGCCGCGGATGACCGCCATCGGCAGGGAATCCAGCAGATAGTTCGCAAAAACCGCCCGAAACGGCCCGGACGGAAGCGCCGCCGGATCAGTCGCATCGCATTGTGCGGTGCGCACCTGGGCCGCAAAGCGGGCGAACTGGCGGTGTGATTCCCACTGGGCCACGGTCGCGGCGGACCCGTCGGTGATATGGAAGGTGATTCTTGCCAGGACGCCGGGCGCCGCCTGCTCCATGTGCTCCAGCAGTTGCAGCGCGAACAACCCCGTGCCCGCGCCAAGTTCCAGCAACTCGATCCGCTCCGACGGATTTGCCGCCATGTTGGCGATGAGAACCTCCGCCGTCAGCCGCGCCAGCCAACCAGCGTTGTTGACGACATAGGGCACATGACCGACCGAGAACGGTTTGGTCCCGGCGAGCTGCCAGTGCAGACGCGACGCTTGCCATTCAATCGCCTCGGCCAGCGGCGTGAAGTCCTGGATCACATGCGACTCCACCGCCACCGCGGCCAGCGCCTTGCGCGGAGAGATCGGAAGAGCACACGTCTGAAGTCCTGGATCACATGCGACTCCACCGCCACCGCGGCCAGCGCCTTGCGCGGAGAGGTAGCGGCGGAATTGATGAGCTTGTCAAGCGACATTTCACCGCCATTCGAAGAACTTACGGGAGGATATTCGGCCGGATCACAATTGGGAAGAACATGGCCGGTCACAGGCAGCGGCAGGGATCTGCCCATCCCATCTGGGACCATGCGGCCACGCGGCTTGCCCGGCGACTGTAAGATCCCGGAGTCCTATCGTTTCCCAACACGGCAATGAGGTTCAGGCCGTTGTCGGTGCCGACGAAGGCGGCGATTCCTGAAAAAGCCGATTCCGCGTTCGCCTTGGACAGCCGCTAACGCAGCTTCTCGTAGAACACCTGCGTATCGTAGACGCGACCTTTCTTTTCGCCATGCTCGGCACGGAAGAATGGGTCTTCACCGGCGAAGGGGGGTATGGATTCGGGTTGCCCAAGCAGCGCGGCCGCCAGGTGCAGCAGTGCTTGCGACTCGTCGTTGGCCAGCCGGCAATAGAGGTGCCGCTGGCTGGGAACGAACCATCCATTGTGGATTCGGTTCTTGAGCAGACCCTGTCCCACACGCTGCGCCGCATCGAGGTGAGCGGGATTGCCGCTGCGCCGGTGCAGTTCCAGCAACGCCATCAACAGGTGCGGATCTGAACTGCCATCCGGGATCAGCAGTTGGGCAGTGGCATCCGGAGCTGCGCCGATGTCCCCCCAACCGCTTCCGCGGGCGATGTTGCGGGCCATTTCCCACATATGGGCGTCTTTGGATTGGCGCGAGGCCAGTGCGTAAAGCCACAGG
>CAYSSA010000056.1:12715-20560 GCA_964433485.1 uncultured Tepidisphaeraceae bacterium
GGCCCCGGGATGGCCGGCGCGCAGCACCAGGCCCTTGACTTTCCTGATGCCACCGGCCAGCGCGAGTGGGCGGAAAGACACGCCCGCGGCGCAGCGGACTCGGTTCCCGACCGGGCGACAGGACAGCAGCCCCTGGCCTCACGCATTCCAGTCCTCCGTGCGCCAATCGAACCATATGCAACGGAATACCGGTTACCCTTCTGCCCTACCTGCCCTGGGAATCCAGTTTGCCTTCCGTCAATGGCGGGGTGTTGGCCATGAAACGCAGCCGCTTTTCCTGCGGGCTTGGAGGCTCGCAGGACGCCAGTAGCGTCCGGACCAGCGGCGACAACCGCGTGCGATACGCCGGGTTCACCGCGTCCGCCAGGATCATTTCCAGAATCTTGTCTCCGGGTTGATCATCCACCGGCGACGGCGCGATGTTGAACTGGGCCTCGGGACGGGCCACGGTCTTCAACGGAATCTCCTTCTTGGTGCGCGGGTCTATAAAACGGATCGCGCCAAGCCGCCCAAACAGCACGTCCACGGTGGTTCCGCCTCCGGCCTGGGCGATCTGTTCGAATGCCGTCAGGTCGTTAGCGCCCTCGTGGGTGGTGACCTTCGCCGCATAAATCTTGAATCCGTTCTTGCGCGCTTCCGTTGCCAATTGCACACACGCCTGCACTTCGTTGGCATGAGGGGGAGCATCGCCAATAAGAACCAGCACTCGTCCGCCATCCTGCCTTGACGACCAGCGGTTCTTGTTCAGCGCCTCCTGCATGCCGGACATGACCGCCTCCGGAATATCCCCTCCGCCGTCGGCGCCGACCGAGGCGATGAATTCCGAGAGTTGTTGCGCCGTGCTTCCCAGCGGCAGGCTCTTGACCACGAACTCATCCTTGTAATCCCGGTAGAAGGTCACGCCGAGACGAGGCTCCAGCGACAGCGCTCCCAGCGCCATCATCATCTTCTTGATGTCGCGCGACAACCAATCCAGAACCTCGCCCATGGACCCCGTGGCGTCAACCACGAAACAGACCTCAAACGCCTTCACATTCGCCGACCCGAGCTCGAGGTCCGGCTTCCACAAGGCCGGAGAGCGGTCCAGATCGGCCAGTGAAACGGGCGGCGGCACATAAACCGGCCGCAACGCCTTGTACGCATCCGCCGCCGGACGAGCCTCCGACCATTCCCTGCGGTTCTTCTGAAGCCACTGCATGTACTCATTCCGCGCTGCCGCCCAGATCTCATCCGAACTCATGTGCGTCCGGTCCTTGGAAAGACCTTCAAACACCGCGGCCGGAATGTACTCGCGCGCCCGCCTTCCCGCGACGCCGCCGGCCTGCAACACGTATTCCGAACGATAGGCCATGTTCTGGTCGGCAAACGTATTGATCAGGCCAACTGTCCGCTCTTCCACGCCGCGAGACAGCGACCCAGCGCTCGCAAGGTTGGGATATCCTATGTCTCCCATGCGTTGGCCTCGCTGAGAGTTCGCTCGAACACTTTTCGGGCGCGGGGATTGGCGCCGGCTGTAGCCAGAACCGCGAGCATCGGCACGCGCAGCGATCCGTGGATCGCTCCCTTCTCCGCGAGATTCAGCGTCGCGTTGTACAGTCGCTGATGATCCTTGGCCGAGAGATCGGCTGCTCGCGCCAGTACCGCCTGCCACGCAAGCAGGCGCACGATGTCGTGTTTGTCGGCGTCGATCAGCCCAAGCAGCTTGTCCGTCACATCGTTGTGCGGCAACCTCGCCAGGCACACCACCGTCAGGGCACGCTGCCGCCAATCCGGGCTATCGAGCTTTCGTTTGTACTCGCGGTCAAGATAATCAATCACCCGCTTGGTCTGACCGGAAATCGCGCCGGGGTCGCTGATCACATCCGCAGGCGCCGGAGCCGCCGGCGTATCGGGCAGCGGCGGCCTGTCGGGAAGCAGGGGCGGCTTTGGAGGCGTGTTGCTCGCGACCGGGTCCGGGATCGGCGTCTCACCGACACCCGGCGTCGGCGTCGGCCTGACCGTTCCCGGCGTTGTGGTCGTTGTGTTCGGCGCGGCCGCGGGCGTCTTGGCGGGAGTCTTCGGCGGCGCACTCTTCACGTCCCCAATCTTCACCTTGGATTCCTTCCCAGGAATCTGAGCCAGATGCAACTCACCCTGCTCCGGGTCCAGTTTGTATACGAAATTGTGCAGGAAAGACCCGCCTAGCAGCGGTGACACCGCGATCAGGTTCTTCGGCATCACCGCGCATTCAACGTCCTCCACGGTGAAGATGCCCACCTTCACCGAGTCCAGCTTCATCAGCTTCCCCTCCACCATCTTCCCGTCAGCCAACTGCATCCGCAGCGTCGGATCCTTGTCGGTCGGATTCAACCCGAGTTCCTCCGCCAATTCCCCCGGCAATACGACTGTCGACGCCCCGGAATCCACCACAAATTCTCGAGTGAGCTTGCCGTTGAGAATCACATCGGTAGCAGGCACGCGCCCCCGCATTCGCAATGAGATGACGGCCGAGTTCACTTCTCCCCGCTGTTTCTTGGCGCTGTTGCTGTTGATTACAAAATCGGGCGAAGGGCCAAGACGGAATTTGCCCCGACCGGCCTCGTTAATCTTGTCAATCGCCTGCTTAACCGTATCGTCCGCGGCCAATTGCTCATATTGCGACGTCAGCTTCTCCGCCAGATCCGCCGCCGCCACGACCTTGTTGATGTAATCAGCCCGCGATTGCTCGCCCAGCGACTTGAGTTTCACATCAGCTTCCGACCGAAACCGGGCGATATCCTGCAGTTGGGCTTCGATGCGAGCCAGCATCTGCTGGTTCGGCCGACCGGAATCATTGATGCGCTTGCGCTCAAACTCCAGATTCGCCGCCACCGACTTGGCCTGTCCAATTCGCTGCTCCAATTGCTGACGTTCCTTGGTCTCGGTGTCGAACTTGGCCTTGGCCAGCCGCACCGCCCGCGTCGCATCGGCCAGATCCTGCTCGCCCGCCAGAACATAGATCAGTCCATTCCTCACCAGGCCTTTGCCCGCCAGCACCTGCTCCTGTGCCTTGGCGGTACACACAACTGCGGCAACAAGCGCGAAAGCAACGACTGCCAAGCGGACACGATCCATGTCGTTCTCCTTCTGAATGCCGAACCGCACCGGCCGACCCACACGTTCATTCTAACCACAGCATACTCAGGCCGGAGTTGCAGATTCAAGAAACTTTGCGTTTTCCTTCGCCATCGGTTTGAATCCGCATCATGAGCACTCTCGATCGCCACAGGACCTATGAATCGCCGCTGGCTGCCCGAAACGCCTCCGCGGAGATGCTCAAGCTCTTCTCCGCGCAACACAAATTCGGACTCTGGCGCAGGCTCTGGCTGGAACTGGCCCGCCAGGAACGTGAACTCGGAATCACCCGAATCTCGGCCGAGGCGTTAACCCAGATGGAGGCCAACCTCGATAACATCGACTTTGACCTCGCCGGGCAATGGGAGAAGCGGCTCCGCCATGACGTCATGGCGCATGTCCATACATTCGAGCAATGCGCCCCGGCCGCCAAGGGGATCGTCCACCTCGGCGCCACCAGCCAGTTCGTCGTTGACAACGCCGACCTGATGATCATGCGCGATGCGCTGCGTCTGCTGTGCGCTCGTCTGGCCAATGCCGTTGACGCGCTGGGGTCGTTCGCCCTGAAATGGAAAGACCTGCCGACCTTGGGATACACCCATTTCCAGCCCGCCCAACTTACCACGGTAGGCAAACGAGCGACCCTGTGGGCACAGGATTTTGCGCTGGACCTTGCCGAATTCGAATACCGAATCTCCTCGCTCCGATTTCGTGGGGTAAAGGGGACCACCGGAACCCAGGCATCGTTCCTGTCGCTGTTCGATGGCGATCATGCCAAGTGCGATGAACTTGATCGCCGTGTGACCCGAGCGTTTGGATTTGACAGTTCGTATGATGTTACGGGACAGACCTATCCACGCAAAGTGGATGCGGCAATTGTCGCGTCACTGGGAAGCTGTGCCGCTTCAGTTCATAAGTTCTGTAATGACATAAGGTTGCTTGCTGGAATGAAACAGATTGAGGAACCATTCGAGCAGGAGCAGGTGGGCTCATCAGCGATGGCGTACAAGCGGAATCCAATGCGGTGCGAGCGAGCAACCGGCTTGGCCAGGTTCGTGATTTCTCTCGTGACTTCCGCGATGCAAACCGCTGCGGAACAATGGTTTGAGCGCACCTTGGACGACTCGGCCAACAAACGTCTCACCATTGCCGAAGCATTCCTCGCACTCGATGGTTGCCTGAACATTGTGGTGAATGTAGCCCGCGGATTGGTCGTTTACCCCAAGACCATCGAAGCCGCTGTCATGGCGGAATTGCCTTTCATGGCGACCGAGGAGATCATTATGGCTGCCGTGCAGGCTGGCGGCGACCGGCAGGATTTGCATGAGCGCATTCGGCAACACAGTCAGGCGGCGGCACACGAAGTGAAGGCCAATGGAAAGCCGAATGACCTAATTGAACGATTGGCTTCAGACGATAAGTTCTCCAACATTAATCTTACCCAGATTCTCAATCCGAGTCGCTTCGTTGGCCGATCGTCTGAGCAGGTGAAGTATTTCGAGGAGTCAGTTGTGGGTCCGATCAGACTTAAGTACATAAATGACATAGGGAAAGGTGTGGAATTGCGGGTCTGATGGGTTTGCTGTTGCGTTTGTTCGACATTTGCGGCAGTCTGGAGGGAATATTACATTTTTCCTTGACCCGTCGCCGTTTACCGGACATACTAGCTTAGCGTTATGGTGTATGGAACTCTCTAGGCCTTGCTCATGCTGGTTCAGTTGGCCAAAGTAATGAGTCTCCTGCACTTGTTAACGGCTTGTGAATTGTTGGTCGAGGTGGTTTTTGATGTGGTCAACCCATCCGGCCCATGCTATAGTAGTGATGTGCTGTCGTAAATTGGAGGCACCGGAGAGGTGCGGACAAGAGACGAGTGGAATCGGATTTTAAGTATGGAGAGGACCGTGAACATTCAATCGAATCGTCAGCGGAATTCAGTGAAGGGCATGTTGTTGGGAGCAGTTTCCGCGCTGGTGCTGGGTGTTTCTTCCCAAGCCGCGCTGCTGGTTGACTTCAAACCCGACCCGATCTCGCCCAACCAACCTGAGATAATCCTGCAAAACACGGCCGCCCCGCGTGCATTGGTGGCGGCACCAACGGCGACCGGTTCGCAGGGTAACGCCGATGGCAAAATGGCTGCGGATGGCAATCCCAATGGAGCGACTCCCGGCGGCTTGATTATCCAAACCCCGGTTGAGATCAACTCGATCGCCGGCTACTCCGTGAACCGGTACGGCGGCGTGGTGAATACGGGCCTTGATGGTCCGTCCACGACGTTCTACGACGTCAGCCTGGAACTGAGCGACATTACGACGCTGAATAGTGCAACCGAGCAGGTGGTGATCCCCGGCATTGGCATTCCGAACACTCCCGGGTATATTCCTCCGGTTGCCTACATCATCCAGAAATTCACGACCGGTACATTCACGCTCTATTCGACCTACCGGGACGACAACCTCAACAACGAACGGCAAGTGCTTCTCACGGGTACTGTCTCGAACATGGTGCTGATTGGTTGGAAGGACAATGAGTCCGCATCCATTCAGGCCTCGGTGGAGTATACCGGAGGGGCCATCCTGACGCCTTGGATCAACGAAGGCGGCCTGACCGAAGGGACGCTGGCTTGGAGTCTTCTATCCGTCACGCCCAAGATCGCAGTTGACGGCGGCGTACTCCGTCAGTTCCAGGCCAATATGACGGGCCTGTTCAGCGCACCTCAGATTCCGGAACCTACCTCCATTGGGCTGATGGCCCTTTCGGGTCTTGGCCTGTTCGGTCGGTTCCGAAGGCAGAAGAAGCAGGCCGCCTGATCCTCTGCCGTTTATTGTCGTTAAAGCAAAAGACCCCGCCGAAGTGGTGGGGTTTTTTCTTTCACGCGCGATCATGTATTTGTTCGTCCGAATGCTAATACCCGTAGTGCGGCAATGAGTGTACAATAGGCTAAACGGAGCAGCGGAATGATCGAACTCATCGGGCAGCACCCGCTGGCGCGCAACCCGGACGGCGCTTTGACATCCAGCATCGCAACGGCATTCCCCCATAGCCGCACGCTGGTCACGATACCCGGCACACATATGACGCAGCGGATGGCCTACACCGAGGCCATCGACCGGCAGCGCCAAGCCGTCGGCCAGCCGCCGTTGACCGACGGCGAGCAGTTGGAAATATGGCAACAGGGTGTCGATCTGTTCGTGCAGGGCGACACGATGCTGATCCGGCCAAACCCGGATGACATGGCGCTGACATTTCGGGCAGACGAAATGCTGCAGGAGATCGTCAGCAAACGGAAGATTCGTTTCCTGTTCGTCAGGAGCGAAGGCGTCTGCTCGGCCATCCGCAGGCGCGGCGAACTGTGGCGAATCGTGCCGCTGGCGTCCACGCGGGAACAGATGCAGCGGGCGATACGGGAATGCCGCATCGCCATCTCCGGGCGGCCCATCTATTACTACAATGCGCTGAGCGGGACGCGGTGGCTGGCCTGTGGGGATTTCGCCGAGCTCGGACGACTGGACGATGCGCAGTTGCGGGCGCATCTGCTGGAAATCGCCAAGTACAGCGCCATCAGAAACTCCCGCGGAAACCCTGAGATCGATTTTTTCATGGCACAGGATGACTTCGGGCATGGGGACTTCGCGGCGTTCGACTTCGCGGCCATGCCGGCCGGCGAACTCAGCGCCGCGTTCGACGCCCTGAGGCGGAAGTTCGAGTCGTCGGTGCCGCCGGCATTCCGAGTTTCGGACGCAAGCAACGACGCCTGGCGCAACCGGCTGTATTACACCATCAGCGACCAGGACGACGGAGCCGTGGCGGGAGAGGTTGCGCCAACACTGGCGGATGAGTTTCTGATGCGAATTGCGTGGGAGCCGGGAGCGCGCCTGGACGATGGCAAGGTCGTGTTTGATCCCGCTTTCGAGGAGCCCGCCGTGGACGCCGATCAGTTGCCGACGGGACGCGACGAGGACATCATCCGCGGCGTCATATGCAACCTGGTTCGAGAATATGGCGATCTGGAGTACGTCAACATCGGGCGTGTTCTGGAGTCCCTGAGTCACCGCGTGCCCTTTGGGGGCCGACGCGACGTGCTGATTGCCCAGATCAAGCGACAAAGCCTGGATCGGGAACTGCTGCAGGTGATTCGCACCCAGAAATGGGGTATCCGCGAGCGGCTGGACCGCAACGAGGATCTGCTGCGCGCTATTCTGGAGACTTCGGAATATACGGAATACATCGTCGACCGCCACCTGGCCTGCCGCCAGCTCGGCATGAGGCTGCCGCCGCACCTGCATGTCAATCAGATTGCCGAGCGATACCACGGAAAACAGCCGCAGTACCACGGCATCGCCATCTGGACCACCTATCTCCAGCGAGATTACATCGCGGGCACGGCCACGGACAAGATCCCGGCGGCCGCGCTGGCCGACCCGACCTTCGCGATTTCCCTGGCCAGACTCCTGGGACAGGCTGCGGCGCCAAACATCATCGTCGGACGATGCGACACGGACGGCCATGTGATTTTCGACGACGGGGACGAGATTCTCATCACGGATGCGCGAGGCGGGCCGATCGACATCATTGTGACCGATCACACCGGCTCATTCAACGACTACCTTGGCGACCTGCGCGCCAGGGCCTCGGGATACGCGCTGCCCGTGACGAGCAGAGCCGCGCAGCTGCCTGACCGCGCCGAGTTTGCAAAGGCCTACCTGGACGCTTTCGTGGAGCAGTTCCTCCGGATTCAAGCGGAGTACGCCGCGC
>CAYSSA010000056.1:20570-21846 GCA_964433485.1 uncultured Tepidisphaeraceae bacterium
AGTTGTTTGACAAGTCATTCAAGCATCGTCGGCCCGATCCGGCCGGCAATTTCGCATATCGCTGGCAATGCGTTCTGGCCAGGCTGAACTCGACCAGGCCACAGGACATTGCCGAACTGATTCGGCGAAAGATCGGCGAGACAACCGGCTGATGCCCAATCCATCAATTCTTCTTCGCCAGGGTCGGCGTCGTGGTCAGGGTGATCTTTCCAGGCTGGTCGTCTTCTCCCGGATTGAAGGTGGCGTTGATGATCCGCAATCGCTGCTGAATGCCGGGAATCCCGCTGTTGAGCAGGCTGTCGCGAATGAGCTCGAGACGGGCCTTGCCGATCTCGATTGCCGCCGTCCGGGCCCGGCGATCGGCCTGCCGTTCGGCTCCAGGGCGGGTCAGATCGTACAACCGGTCCAGGGCGTCCTCGGTTCTGGCCAGTTCCCGGTCAATATCTCGCAGGCGGGCCAGAGAATCGGCGGCCTCGGCGGGGCCCGCCGCTGCGAGGCGGGCCCGGCTTTCGCCGGCAACAATAGAACGGATTTGCATCAACTGTGTTCGCCTGAGTCTCAGTTGTGATGCGAGGGCGCCGGCTTCCTCCCGTGTCGGGTTGGCCAGACCCTGGGCTCGAGCGATGTCGGACTGTCCCAGGTCATGCCTGATCGTCACGTCAAGCTTCTCCGCCTTGCGAAGCCGAGCGATGAAATCTTCAAGCGTCCGCCGGGCTTCGGGTTCCAGTCCGGTGAATCCCGGCGGATAGGTCAGCGTGGCCGGAGGCAGGGGCTTGACCTTCTTGTCGAGGCTGATTCCAACCAGCGCGCCCACTCCCTGTACCGCCTTGGCCGGCGCGCTGACAATGGCGGTGGCGACCACCTGGCCTGCCGCGGCGACGGCCGCCGAAGGAATGCCCTCGATATTGCCGTCCTTGATCTGCACCTTCACGGGCAGCGTTATGGAGCCGTCGGAATCCTGGACCGCAATGATGGCCGCGTCCAGCGGCGCCGGCAACGCAAGGTGCCGGGCAATGGGACCATTGGGCGGTTCGGCCACCCGCAGATCGTTCAGAACAGCCCGTGCTCGAGCCTCACCCGTGTCATCAGGTTGAATGCGGATCTCCGAATTCGCATCAAAGGCGCCGTTGGAGAGCGTGACGCCGAAGTACTTGGCGATGCCACTGGCCGCAGCCAGTTCAAAGCCCGAGACCGACGCTTTGAGCCAACCCTCTGGCATTGGATAGATCTGAAAGTTGCCGCTTGCCAGAACCTGCGAGAACAGTTCCCGTTCCTC
>CAYSSA010000057.1:0-2742 GCA_964433485.1 uncultured Tepidisphaeraceae bacterium
CAGACCGTCTATGCCAAGAGCCCCGGTTCAGTCGCCGCGCCTACGGCCGGGCTCCACTTCACCCCCGAAACGCTGGCGTTGCTAGACGCTTACGACATCAAGAGAACCTTCGTCACACTGCATGTCGGAATGGGCACATTCAAGCCCATCGAGACCGACACGCTCGAAACCCACCGGATGCATGTTGAGGCATACTCACTGCCCGCCGTCGCGGCCGAGGCCCTGAACGCCGCTCGGCGAGACCACCGGCGCATTGTCGCCGTGGGCACAACCGCCTGCCGGGTGCTTGAATCACAGCCGCCTGACAGGCCGTTCGCCGCCTGCGTCGGCCATACCGGCATCTTCATACATCCCCCCTACCGATGGAAGCATGTCGGCGCGCTGGTGACCAATTTCCACCTTCCCCGCAGCACGCTTATCGCCCTGGTGGCGGCCATGGTGGGACTGGAAGAACAGCGGCGAATCTACCGGGAAGCAATCGAACAGCGATACCGCTTCTTCAGCTACGGCGATGCGATGTTCATCGACTCAGATGGTCCGAGGCGCGACGGTGCGCTCCCTTGATCGAGAGCGGCAACCGACTTCTACGGCGCCGGCCGATTGGGTTCCCACGGCCGTTTGTCCCTTGGTGGATTGTCCCTTGGCGGACGCGCGCCGCCGGTCGGACCGCGGCGGGATTCCGGGATTCTGCCCTCGGTCGTGCCGGCAAGTTGCGCATTGATCGAGGCAACGCGGCGCGCGACCATCTCGCGGATGTCGGGTTTGTCGATGCCGCCGGGGCCGGGGCCAAAGCGTGGTGGCCATTGGCCGACTCCGGCAGCCTTCTCCCGCGCCATCGCCTCGCGACAAGCCGCCTCGATGCGCCTCAGGTTCTCGTCGATGGCTCGCACGCTCATCGGCCCCGCTATCAGGGCGGCAAGGTGGCCACGATACGCCCGGTCGTACTCCGGCACGGCAAGGATGCGCTCGATCAATGGGTTGCTGCCGGCATGCGGGTGCCTGATGCTCAAGTCGCCCTGGACATCCGGACCGCCCGTCATCATGAAAGCCCCGAACGCTTCGTTGAGATCCCAGGGAATGTAAACAAACCGGCGCGTTCGCGGATCGAGATAAAGGTAGTAATTGTGGCCCATGGCGAACAGGCTATCCATGTTAGCACACGCACCGTTCACCGCGAGGAACCGAAGAAACCGATCGACATCGAGGTACTCGGAAATCTGTTGCCGAAAAGTCGCGTCATCGGCCTGACTTACGAGTCTGGCCAGGGCAATGAACCGCTGCGTGTCGGCGGCCTGCGGCTTGCCTTTGGCGCCGGCGCGCCCGGCGTAGGCGTCCCACGAATCACCCAGGAAGGGCACGCCGCGAAATCCCTCGGGTTTGAGCAGCAGACCTTCGGCCGAACCGAACCATGACTTGAGGAACGGTTTGCCAACGTCTTCAACAGCGGTGTACAAACCGACATAGCGGCGAGTCATCTGGCCGGGAACGGTCAGATGGACTTTGAGATAGGCCGTGCGCGCCGCGGGCACTCCGGCGCTGCGGAATAGTTCATAGGCGAGCGCTTCGCGCGCCTGGCTGGGGTCCATGGCGTTGTTGCTGAGATTCAACTGCGTCAGCCCGAGGAAATGCTGGCCGGTGTTGAAGCGGTTGAAGTCAAGCTTCAGCGGGCGTTTGAGATCGCGGGCGGAAGCGCGAAAGGAGGAATTGCCCTTGAATCGCACACTGACGCCTTCGAGTCTGTGCGACTGCCACTCCAGCGTCGCCGCGACCCAGGGAAACTCCAATCTACCGGGAGCCCCAGGCGGGCGCTGGCCGGGGGGCGTGGGTGTCGCCGCGACGCCTCGGGGTTGCATCGCTTCCCATTGGTCCACGGATATGATGAGATGAACATCCCACACGCGGTCCAGGCCAAAGAAACCGTCGGAGGGCTGGGTGGCCGGTCGCACCTGTCCCTGGATCGGACAAGCCTGACACAGAACCAGGAAGACCAGCCAGAAGCCACGCACTGCGGAAATGCCGCGGCACAGTAACGTCATCATGGAAAAATCAGTGCAATCAGGCGGCAAGGGGTTTATAGGGAAACCGGGGCGTTTCTCGATACCGGATGGGAGCAGAACATCGCGCGGCTCGGAATCCGGTATCGGCGTCTTGAGCAGCGCGCGAACATCAACGAACGCGCGCCCACCCCCACGCCATCACAAAAGCACGGCCTTGCATGCGAGTTCCTTCGCAACCACGCGCCAACACGCCGTGCCGCCATCGAGCCCGACTGGTGAACTCAACGAACTTGAGGTGGGGCGTCACACGGTCTTGGAAACCACATTGGAAGGATCGGAATCCAGCGTGCCAATGTAGGACGTCACCTTGAAGTACCACACTCCTGTGGCCAGGTTTCCGGACGTGAACGACACGCTGGATCCGGAACCACTCTTGGCCGCCACGGTGGACATGAGCGACCAGTTCACACCATCCCGCGACGACCACACGTGAAAACCACTTTCGTTCGTTGAATTATCCTGCCAGGTCAGCTTCACCTTGCGATTGCTCACAGTATCCGTCAGGTTGGTCGGCGCCGCGGGCTTGACCATATCGGCGATACTGACCGTGGCCGATGCGGTACCCAACGTATATGAAGGCGAAGCGGTCAGTGTCGGGATAACGGTCTCAGTGCCTTCAGTGATGGAATCGGCGATCGGCGTGATCGAGAAAGTCGCGGATGCAGCGCCAGCCGGAATCGTAATC
>CAYSSA010000057.1:2780-7763 GCA_964433485.1 uncultured Tepidisphaeraceae bacterium
GCCGCCCAGCGTGTAACTCACGAGCAGGCTGTTGGCGGTGCCGCCTGTTCGAGAGACAGTGAAAACGCCCGGATCGGCGTTGACTTCCGAAGCGCTGGCATCGGTGGCCGCAATGCTGACGACCGGCAGCGGAACACCCGTCGAGCGAATGAACAACTCGTCGACAGCCAGTGACGACGGATGCACACCGGTCTTGTAGGTCTGCACTGCCTTGATCCAGACATTGCCCGAGGTGTTGGCCGGCAGCAGCCACATCTGATACGGCTGGCCGGGATCGGCTCCAACGCCGCCACCGGCCAGCGGCGTGCCGAGACGCGTGATCGACCGTGACGATGCGGGCACGATCTGGATCATGCTGAGCCACGTGCTGCCGTTGGTGGAATAGGTCAGCGCGTACTCATCCGCTCCACCGGCACGCCAGGCGTTCATGCAGACAGTGACTTCCGTTCCGCCGGCGACATTGAATTGCCAGCGCTGATCCAGCGCGTTGGCGGCATTCTCGGTGATCGTCTCCAGCACACCGTCCGTGGAGGTGAGATTGGCATACGTTCCCACTTTTGTGCCGGTGAGGGTGCTTTCGGCGATCGGATAGTTGTAGGCAATTGTATTAACCGCCGCCATCACGTTCACTTCAACCGTCGCCTGGGCACTGACGGCATTGCCATCGCTCAAGACGTAGGTGAACCAGTCCACTCCCGTGAACCTCGGGTCCGGCGTGTAGGTGAATGTGCCGTCGGCGTTGGCAAACACCGCCCCTCGGGCCGGCAGTGTCGTCAGGATCGGCACGCGAACATCGCCCGTATCGGGGTCCGTATCGTTGGCCACCACATTCAGCACGACGGACTTGCCCTCGCCTGTGCCGGCGGCGTCGGCGACCGCAGTCGGGGGGCTGTTGACCTTGATTGTCACAACCCCGATCGCGCCGCCGCTCAATGTGTAGGCGAACGTGTCATTTCCATGGAACCCGGCGTTTGGCGTGTATGCGAATTCGCCCGGGGTCGTCTGGCTCCAGATCAGGCTTCCGTTGGCCGGAGTGGTGGCTGACGCGATCCCCATGCCCCCCAGATCGTTGCCCAGAACACTGCCGACGACTTGAGTTGCCTGCGGTGTTACAAAGACATCGTCGTTGGCAATCGTCCCAGTCGCAAACGCGAACCGGCTGGAAAAGTCCAGGGGGATCGTCACTGGAATGCCAATGGGGCTCGATAGCGGCGAACCAGGCGCATATGTCTTGATGATGAGTTGATTGTTGTCAGGCGAGAAGGTGAACAACTGGAAATTACCCACGCCGGCATCGTCGTTCACGGTTTCAATCACGATCGTGCCTGCGGCGTTCGTCGAAACCTGCTGGCGGTTGGCGCCGGTGTGGCCGCTGAGCACCAGAAAGATCTGCTGGTTGGGCTGGACCAGCTTGGTAAAGATGTCCTGTCCATCGTTGCCGATTGGATCAAGCGTGCTGGTGGTTCGCCCGGTGCTGTTGAGGTACTCGTGTGTGGTCAGAATCACCGGCAATTCGCGGTGGGCGTTGATTACGGACTGAGCCCAGGCAATCGCCGGATCAGGAGCGGCCCATTCCAGGCTCATGACCATGTACTGCTGGCCATTTGCCGAAAAGATGTGGTAGCGGTTTCGCTGATCCAACGACGATCCGACAAAGCCGCTGTTGGGAATGCTCTGATAGAGGCTGTCACCGAACCAGTTTGCGAAATTCGACGAGCTGATGTGGTGGTCGAGGTCGTCAAACTGGTTGTCGTAATCGTGGTTGCCTATGTCCAGCGTATAGGGAACCATGCCGTTCAGTTTCGCAAATGCCGCCTGAGCTTGGCCGGCCTGGTAGTCGCTGTACCCCCGCCGCAGCAGATCACCCTGCTGAGCGACGAACAGAATGTTGGCCGCCGCCTGATTGTCCACGATCCATTGTGTCTGGGCGTTCATGACCAGCGCCCCGGGCACTTCGCAAAGGTATTGCGTGTCCGATATGGCCACCAGCGAGAAATCGGCGGCCAACAGTGTGCGGTTTTCCAGATGCTCGAGGGAACACGAGTGAGGCATGGACATCTTCGTCATGGCGGTCTCCTTAAATTGTCGCTCAAACGGCAAGCGAGATGCGGGTATTGGATCGTCATAGATCCATGATGGTCCCATGATAAACCCAAAGGAGGGAGAAGGAAGTCATTATTTCGAGTGGCTCCGGCAAGCGCTTTCCTGATTCCATTCAGTAACGATTGCACACTCATTGGCAAAGCGGGTATGGTAATCGCCAAGGAGCACGTCATGCGAGGAGCTGTTGCCATCGCCGTCGGGTTGTTCGCTTCGCTGTCTCTCACCCTCGCCGCCGCGGAGAAAGTCGACCCTCCCGAGCCCTGGCTGGCCGAGCGGTTGGCCTGGTTCTCGGACATGAAGTTCGGCTTTTTCATGCATTTCGGCGCTTACAGCCAATGGGGGTGCATCGAGTCCTGGCCATTGGTGGAAGAAGACAAGTGGGCCCGGCCGGACGATCTGCCGGCCTGGGTCGAGCGCGGCAGGGATATGCGTCGTTTCACGCGGGATTACTGGGCGCTGCCCAAGACGTTCAATCCGGTGAAGTTCGATCCGGCGAAAATGGCAGCCATCGCCAAAGAAGCCGGCATGAAGTACGTAGTCTTCACCACCAAACACCACGACGGCTTCTGCATGTTTGACACCCGGCTCACCGACTATCGCATCACCGCGCCCGATTGCCCCTTCCACACCCATCCCCGAGCCAACATCTCGAAGGAAATCTTCGAGGCCTTTCGCAGGGAGGAATTCGCCATCGGCGCCTATTACTCCAAGTCCGACTGGCATCATCCGGACTACTGGAGCCCCGACGCTCCGGCCAAGACACGCAACCCCAATTATGACACGCTCAAGAATCCCGAAAAATGGGCCGGCTTCGTCAAGTTCGTCCACGGCCAGATTGAGGAGCTCATGACCGGCTATGGTCCAATCGACATCCTGTGGCTCGATGGCGGCCAGGTGCGCCCGCCCAGACAAGACATCCAAATGGACAAGCTGGCGGCCATGGCCCGCAAGCACCAGCCCAGACTGATCATTGTTGACCGAACCGTCGGCGGGAAATATGAGAACTATCGCACGCCCGAACAGGAAGTGCCGGAGAAGCCTCTGGCCTACACCTGGGAATCCTGCCTGACCATGGGCGACTCCTGGTCTTTCAAACCCAACGACAAATACAAGTCCACACACAAGCTCATCCACCTTCTGGTGGACATTGTCGCCAAGGGCGGCAATTTCCTGCTCAACGTCGGACCACAGCCCGATGGCGAACTCCCCGCCGCGGCCGTCGAGCGAATGCGTGAAATCGGCAAGTGGATGAAGATCAACGGCCAGGCCATCTATGGCACCCGCCCAATCGAGCCGTACAAGAGCAACAAGGTCGCCTTCACCGCCAGGGGCAACACGATCCACGCCATCTATCTGGCTCCGGAAACGGTTCCGGAGTTGCCAGCGACGATCGAGTTCCGCGGACCACCTCCGGCGGAAGGAACCTCCGTGCAACTGCTCGGGACGGACGTTGTTCTGTCGGCGACCGTTCTGCCTGACGGCCAGATGCGCGTCACGATTCCGGAGACAGTCCGCAAGTCGCCGCCCTGCGAACATGCGTTCGTGCTGAAATACACGTCACAAAACAGATAGAGAACCTATGGCGGGCGCGGCTGTGCCGCATACAATCTGAGGTCAATTGCCCTGGCGCGTCTATTTATGGTGTTGTCGTGGAAAGTCAGGAAACCAGTTTGTTGAGGCGGGCGATCAATAACGATCCGCAAGCCCTGGAGGATCTGCTTGCCGCCCACCACGGGCGGCTGCTGGCTTACATCAACAAACACCTTCCAACCCAGTTGCGCCCTTTTGTCGATTCGGCCGACGTGGTACAGGACACGTTCTTTGAGGCGTGCCGATTGATCACCGGCTTCAAGCCCTCGGGTGAAAACGCGACGTTCCGCTGGCTGGTCACCATCGCCAGACACCGCATGATCGATCTGCTCCGCATGCACGAGGCCCGTCGCAACGGCAATGCTAACGACCGGCAGTCCGGAGACTTGCTGGCTACCATGCTGTCAGAACTGGCCGTTTATCGGCGCACACCCAGCCGCTCGGCCGCCTCCCATGAGTTTTTGGCGGCCCTGGAACAGGCGATCCAGCGGCTGCCGCCGACCCACAGGGAGATTCTAACGCTTCGACACATCGACGGCCTCAGCACCGCCGAGGTCGCCGCGCAGGTCCAGCGCTCGCCCGAGGCGGTGTATTGGCTATGCAGCCGGGCATTGGAGGCCCTCCGACGCGATCTTCGTTCGGTGTCGAATTACTTCTGATCCCATTGATCCGATGGATGCGACTCCAGACAACGTCGACAGCCCGATGCCAGACCCCCTGGTTCACCAGTTCATCAGGCAACAGATGCTCGCGGCGCGCAAGGCGGGAGAACGCACGGAAACCATTGAACCCATCTCGCCCAGCCGGCTGGATTCACCCATCACCTGCGACGGCTTGGCGTCTGAGGCTCAACAGAACGCCGATGTGTCCATTCAGGGCTACCGCATCGAGAGAGAAATCAGCCGCGGCGGACAGGCTGTCGTGCTCCAGGCGATCCAGGAGTCGACCGGGCGCAGATGGCCCTGAAGATCATGTCCGGCGGCGCTTTTCCCACGTCCGCGAACCGCGCCCGCTTCGACCGTGAGGCCGCCGTCCTGGCTACGATGGATCATCCCGGGATCGTGCGCATCATCGACCGCGGCCGAACCAGCGACGGCTCGTTCTTCATCGCCATGGACTTCGTTGATGGCGAAAACCTCGATGTCCGCCTCCATCGCCCGGCAACGCCCCTGACACAGCGCCAGGTTATCCGCCTCTTTGTCAAGATCGCTCGCGCCCTCCACGAAGCCCACAGCCGCGGCATCGTGCATCGCGATCTCAAGCCCTCCAACATCATGATCGACCGCCGGG
>CAYSSA010000057.1:7802-13362 GCA_964433485.1 uncultured Tepidisphaeraceae bacterium
CGGACTGGCCCATCTCACACGCGCCCAGGATTCCGACCCGCGATTAACCGTCACCGGCAACATCATCGGATCGCTTCCCTGGGCCAGCCCCGAACAGGCCGTCGGCGATGTCAAGAACCTCGGGGCCGCCAGCGATGTCTACTCGCTTGGCCTGATCCTGTACCAGGCCATCACCGGCCAGCCGGCCTACCCCGTCACCGGAACGCTCCCGGAAATCACTCAGAGCATCTGCCACACCATCCCGGCGCCGGCCGACGCCATCCCCGAGGCCCCCTTCGGACGCATCAACAGGAAACTTGCGAACATTCTCCGCAAGTGTCTGGAGAAATCGCCGGCGAGTCGTTACGCCACCGCCGGAGCCCTGGCCGATGACCTGGAGAACTTCCTCGCCGGCCGACGAACCAGCGTTCAGCCCGGCCCGCGCTGGCAGCGATGGATTCCGGCCACGCTCCTCCCGGCAGCACTGATCGCGGGAACGGTCATTCGGATCGTGCTCGCCATCCCCTCGCGGGCGCTGATCGTGCCGGCGGATCTTCCACACGAGACAAATGACCTGGGCATGGAGTTCATTCGAGTGCCGGCCGGGACTTTCCGCATGGGCAGTTACAACCACGAAGCGGGACTCCGATTGGATGAAGTCATACATTTCGTCCACATCACCAAGCCGTTCTGGCTCAGCAGAACGGAGGTGACTCGCGGTCAATACCGTCGCATTATGGGTAGCCTGCCGCCCATTGCCGGCGCGGAAGATCCGCGGCTGCCGGTGGACCGGGTGTCCTGGAGCGACGCGGTGACCTTCTGCCAACGGCTGGGTGCGACGGATGGTCGGCTCTACAGACTGCCCACCGAGGCCGAGTGGGAATACGCCTGCCGCGCCGGCAACCATCTGCCATTTTCCGGAACAGGCAAGCTCGACGACATGGGGTGGCACGCCGGCAACAGCACGGGCCGACTGCATCCGGTGAGCTGGAAACAGCCCAATCAATGGGGTCTTCATGATATGCACGGCAATGTCGCGGAGTGGTGCGCCGACGGATATCTGCCGAATCTGGGAACGCAAACCGCCTCCGATCCATTCACTCCGCCACATCAACTCTCATTCGTCGTTCGCGGAGGACATGCGCTATCAGAATCGCACGATTGCAGGGCCGCCAGGCGAGAGAACGCAAGGGATCAAGCACAGCCGTGGACCGGATTCCGCGTGGTGATGGAATTCCGATCCGCGAACACACCGGACCAGCCGGTTGCCAAGTGACGTTGCCGAACCGGGCAGCGGTGCGGCCATGAGAAATAGGAGTTTTGCGCGCAAGATTTCCGACCGCCATACGCTATAGCCCATGGAACAAGCCTTTTCAAGGAGCAAGAACATGACATACACCGCAACTCATTCCTCCGCAAACCGGAACAGACGAAATCCAACCCAGGCCTATCCCGCCATCGAGACCATGGAAACACGGCAAATGCTCTCGATCAGTCTCACCAGCGGATCGACAATCAGCCAGATCACGGACTATGCCGTGTACGCAGAGGCCCGCATGGGCAGCAACGGCGATCCCTGGGGCATCGCGGAACTCGTCGCCGGAACATCATCTGAGGAAATTGGCTGGTCATCGCGCGAATGGGACAACAATCCATACGACGGCTTCGACAGCGGGTGGATCAACTTCACATTCGCGCTCGACATGAACGCCGGCTGCATGTCCTGGACCCTTCAGGGCGCCGACACCATCACCTGCTATGGCGATTTTGGCTCAACCATTGGACAGGTCGATATCCGAGCGGCCGTCGTGACCAACGGCATGGCTTTCGCCTTCTCGGACGTCGAAGTTCAGTTCTATGATGATGAATCACTCCTCGATTGGAATGTTCTGATCAGTTGTCCGGCTGTCGACACCTTGGAGTCGCAGAACACCAGCCCCGCCGAATCACTGGCACAGGTCACGCCGAACACAGCCGGCGCCACCAAGGTCCTGGTCACCGGGAGCCTCCGCCTTCAGGCGGCCCAGGGCGTCTACCCGGACTGGAGCGACCTCTTTGGCGACATCTACATTCACGAAGCAGCCTGATCGCGTCGCCCGTTCACTTGTTCAGTTCCTCGTCCATCGGCGACCACAGACTGTCAAGCGTGCTCAAACCTGTTTCAGGATCGGCCAGATCGCGCTCTGATTTCAGCGCGACATGACCGTCGGCATAACCGATGTTGACGCGGCCCTTGGCTTCGGTTGGACCGGCGTCCATCCCCCGAGCGCGGTGAAGATAGAAGGCCATTTCGGCATTAACCGGCCCGAAGCGACCCGCGCTCAGCATCGGCGACAGGCCACCGCCACCGCCGAACCGGCGCCCGGGCGATGCGCCGGACATTCCCATGAACGGACTGCTTGTCCATCCGTTGGCCTCGGACCCGCTTGCCGACCAGCGTTCGCCCACCAGAATCAGGGCGTGCGCCTGCTTGGCGCCCTGTTTGAACAAGGTTCCCAGCCCCGCGGTCTTCAGTTGCGCATCGACTTTGCTGCTGGCCCAGACATTCATGGCGTAGGATCGCGCTGCGCCGGTGTCCGCCGGACAGGTCAGCATCCGTCCTTTTCCATTCAATGTGGGTGGGGAACCGCCCTTGAGAAACTGCCCGGCTCGATCCTGATCGAACCAATAACGCGGTGGCGCGGGCGCGGTGACATTGGGCGGAAAGAACCCTCGGTTGTCCGTGGCATAGGTCATCAGAGCCAGACAAACCTGACGGATGTTGGCTGCACACTCGGTGATATTGGCCTGACGTCGCGCTCCCATCAGCGCCGGCAGCAACACCCCAATAAGAACTGCGATAATCCCGATAGCGACCAGGAGTTCGACAAGCGTGAATGCCTGATGGGACGACCTTTGCATTCTCATGCCTCAGCCTGGGTCAACACAACGACGACCGGCCACTGGCCCGCGATCAACCGTCATAAGGTATCGCTTGTAGGTATTTTGAGCAAGAACCTGACCGGCACTCTCGAAATGGCAATAAGGCCTTGTGAATGCAGGGGATAGGTGAACTAATTCATTCTTCACCCAACTTTCTGCCAACGCACATGGCCTTCGGGAAAAAAACCTCGAAAATCTGCGCAAGAAATCGCGGCCGCTTACGCTTACATATTTGGGAACGCAGGTAGTGCGCTGCAATCGCGCTGTGGCATTGTTTTGCGCGCAAATACGCTCCCCCCTGCGGAGATGAGGTTCGCCAAGCCCCGGGGCTGGGGAGACCGGGGGGGCTCCCCAGGCCCCTTTTTGCGGCGGCCCGCGGAAGACGTCGCCAACGTGCGTCGTGGACGTTGCCGGGCGGCGTAGTTGTAGTTGGTTATTGCGTCGGGCCGGGCGCGTGTTTGGACTGTCCCCCGACCGAGTCCAAAACCTCCCGACCCGATGTTGTGGGTACATCGGCCTGCGTCCATAACGGACGGAACATCCCTCGGCCCTCGGGCCTCCTCGCGAATCGGGTAGAAGCCACCCATCGCTGACGGAGGCCTGTTCCCTTATTCGCCCAGGCAATCAAGTCCCCTTCGCCGCGCCGATGCTGCTCGTGGGTTCCTGCGGCTTCCCACACTCCGCGCTCCGCGCAGTATTAAATCACAATATGCGTATCGAACTCATATTGGTCTCCGTTCTGCTCGCCGTGTCCTGCCATGCCGAGGTGTTTATCGCTCCGGATGGGAACGACCGGGCGGATGGGTCCGAGGCACGCCCCGTGGCAACACTTCACAAGGCCGTGGAACTCGCCCGGAAAGACCCCGCCAGGAAAGTCGTCGTCCTGCCGGGAGAGTACCTCAACACGAACCTCACTCTGACGCCGGATGACTCCGGCCTGACCATCGAAGGCCGGTCGCTGCCTCTGCTGGCGGGCGGCGTGATTCTGCATGGATGGAAGATCCAGGGAAAATACCTGGTCGCCGATGTCCCGGTGGAGGTCAATGGGCCCGTCCGCCTGTTGCAGATCAATGGCGCTTGGCGATCCAAGTCGCGCTTCCCGGCAGAGGGGCGGCTGACGCACGAAAGCCGGTTCGACGTTCCCTGGATGAGCACCACCGGCGGCGGATGGAAACGCAAACCCACCGACGAGGAACTAACCACACTTGTATACAAACAAGGCGATGTTCCGCCGGACCTCGACGTACGCAACGCGGAAATCACCGTCTTCCATATGTGGGACGAATCCTGCACCGGCCTGATCGCACACGACCCGTCCTCACGGACACTGCGGCTGACGCCGGCACTGGGCCACCCGCCCGGCGCTTTCGGCGTCCGCTCCTATGTCCTGTGGAATCTGCCGCAGGGCATGACGCGGCCTGGACAGTGGTATCACGACCGCTCGGCCGGGCGTATTGTCTACTGGCCGATGCAGGGCGAAACCGCCGCAACGCTCCGGGCACTGATCCCAACGACCGAGACGATCGTCAGCATCGCCGGCACAAAGCAACGCCCGGTGGAACGAGTTACACTCGCCAACCTGCGCCTGGCGGTAGCCGGCGTGCCGCTGAAATCCGGCGGGTTTGCCGCATCCGCCTACGATGGGCCGTCAGCCTCCGCAACACGCGCGACGTCACACTGCGCGGATTGACGATCAGCCATGTGGCCGGGCACGGTGCGAAAGACCGGTCCGACTGCCAGCGAACGGTCATTGAGAAGTGCACCATCGAGCAAACCGGGGCCGGCGGCCTGTACATCCGGGCGACGCAGTCCCTGCTGGAAGCCAACACGATCCGCTCCGTCGGCCTCGATTTCCCCAGCGCCCAGGGCATTCACGGCGGCGGCGAGGGGAGCACCATCCGCGGCAATCGCCTGGACGGCATTCCCTACAGCGGGATGGGACTCGGCGGCAAGAACCTGCTCATCGAGGCCAACACATTCTCCAACTGCATGACCGTGCTCCATGATGGAGCCGCGATTTACATCTTCGGCGGCAAGGGATGCATCGTCCGCGGCAATGTCGTTCGCGACATCAGCAACCAGGGCGGTTACGGCGTATCGGCCTATTACCTCGACGAAACCTGCGAAAACTGCGTCGTCGAAGGAAACCTCGCATGGAACATCCCCTGGCCCAGTCACAACCACATGGCCAGGAATAACACCATCCGGGGCAATGTCTTCGTCAACGACGGCGACATGAAAGTGACCTTCCCGCGATGCGCGGACTACACCTTCGAGAAAAACGTATTGCTGGCCGCCGGAAAGGTGCGATTTGAGGGAGTCAATGCCGTGACGAGATGGTCGGGCAACATCATCCGCTCTGAAAAGGGAGTCTACGAAGGAACGCTGCTCAAGGATTACGGCCAGATCGGTTCCTCCGCGCTGATCCAAGGCGACACCAGCACTGACGACCCAGGATTCGTGGATTGGCGCAAGGGCGACCTGCGCTTCAAGCCCGGCGCAAAAGGAACTGCCTTGGGTTTGACCGCTCCGACCCGACCGTAACCAACCCCAACCGTGGCAGCGGTACCCCACGCCCAGGTGTCCGTGATCAGTCGGCCGCCAGATCCTTGATAATCCGCGCAACCTGCATGGCGGCATCCGGTTTGCCAAACCGCCT
>CAYSSA010000057.1:13372-17732 GCA_964433485.1 uncultured Tepidisphaeraceae bacterium
GTTGGCTTTGGTACCGCATTCGACGCCGATCAGACCCGAGCCCGTCTCGCGGCATCGCACAAGAGCGGTTCCAGCGCGGGCAGCAGCTTGGCGGAATTCTTCACCGCGTCTTTCGCATCCTCGATTATCAACGCGGCCCCCCCGGCCTCGAGCACTTTGGCGTTGGCCCGCTGGTGCATATCCTTGTGGTAAGGGTATGGCATCAGAATCGACGGCACCCCGCAGGCGGTTAGCTCCGCGCAACTGCTGGCGCCTGCGCGACATATAGCCAAATCAGCCACCGACCAGACGTCGGCCATCTCGGGAGTGAAATCCACGACCTTGGCCCGGATTGCCTTTTGCACATACGCCGCTTTGACGACCTGTGCGTGCTCCCGTCCGGCCAGATGCAGGATCTGCCAGCCCTCAAGCTTCAGTTTGGACACAGTTTCCAAAACGGCCTCGTTGACGGTCTGTGCGCCAAGCGAAGCGCCGGTGATCACCAGCGTCATCAGATCGGGATCCAGTTCCAGACGCCGCATCGCTTCAATCCTGGCGGGCTGGGTGACCATCTCCGGCCTCACCGGACATCCCGTGAATTTCAGTCGGTTCTGGTACGGAGCCGACACATGCTCGCGCGTCTGCTCGAATTGACAGCACACGGCCCGCGAGTACTTCATGAGATACTGATTGGCCTTCCCGGGAATGACGTCCGGATTGATAATGGCGGTCGAGATGCCGCGCTCCGATCTTCACGGCCACGCCCGCGGCGTACCCGCCCAGACCCAGCACCGCCGCTATTCGCCGCTTGTTCATTACATCGTTGACCAGATCCTTGGTCTGCCGCCAGCTCTTCCAGAAGGCCAGCAAGCCGGAGATGGACTTGACCGGAGGAACGATCGGTTGGCCGATGAACTCAAAGCCCGTCGGTTCGAGGATCACGCGGTCAATCTCGCGCATCGTGACCAGGAAAAGAGGGCGGACTTCAGGACAGATTCCTTTCAGCGCCAACGCCACCGATATTCCCGGGTAGAGATGCCCGCCCGTACCGCCACCGGCAAACAGTACCGTCCCATCGCTTCCCATGAATGACACCTTACTCTCCCGAACGATTCTGGCAATGGCTCGGCCGGCTTCAGGCCGGGGTTGCTTGTGCGGCGGCAAGGCTTGACTGTGCAACGTCTTCTGCAATGGACTCCTCCGCGCCGGACACACGGCAGACGCTGTACAGCAAACCCAGCGCCGCGGAGGTAATCACCAGACCACTGCCTCCGAAACTCACCAGCGGAAGCGACATGCCCTTGGTCGGCATGCTCACCGTTGCGACCGCGACGTTGATCAGGGCCTGAAGACCGATGGTGATGCCGATACCGAAAGCCAGCAGCCGGCCAAAGGGATCTTTCGCCTGCCGGACTGCATTCCAGGCAACGTAGAGAATGCCCACGTAAAGCGCGATGGTCAGCATCGCGCCAAACAGGCCCAGTTCCTCCGCTATGACGGCGAAAATGAAGTCCGTGGTGTCTTCAGGCAGATAACCAAGCTTCTGAACCCCCCTGCCAAGCCCCTTGCCCAGCACTCCGCCGGTTGCGAAAGCCATCAGCGATTGGATCATGTGATAGCCCTCGCGTTCCGGATAGGCCCAGGGATCAAGGAACGCAACGATGCGTTTCCAGCGATATTCCTTGTGGCGGAGAAACCAGTAGCCCGCGCCCAACAGCGGCGGCAAGACCACGCACAAGTGCCAGATCCTCACCCGCCCAACCAGCAACAGAACCATGGCCGCCAACCCGATCAGAGCTGCCGTGCCCAGATCCTCCACCACAACCAGCAGGCAAATGACCCCGACCGGAATAAGCGTGATCATGAAACCGACGAAGCCCTCCAGCCGCACCGGCCGCATGGCCAACCACCACGCCAGGAACACGACCACCGCCCATTTGCCTAGTTCCGAAGGCTGGATACGCGTAAAACCCAGCGACAGCCAGCGACGCGCGCCATTGACCGATACTCCAATGCCCGGAATCAGCACCACCAGACAGGCGACCGTGCTCAGCATCAGGAGCCAGACAACGGGATTGGACCATTTGCCGTTCCGCGTCATCAATCCGCGATAGTCCAGAGACCCCACCAGGAAGAACGCCGCGAGTGCGATGCCGACGTAAAGGATGTGCTTCAGCCCATAGTCGGACCACTTCCACATGGGCTCGCCCGTGATCTTCATCGACGCCGACTGAACCATGAGAATCCCCAAGGCCAGCAGCGACAACACGCAAACCGCGAGCAAATCCTGGGTACGAAGCCTGTAGATGGATGCGCTGACCATGGCTCTCCCGTTTTTACAAGGTCCGGCCTGTCGATCCCGGCCGATGGGTCTCAAGGCGAGACTCCACGCGCGATCCTCGCCGGTAGTCTATTATCGGACGGCGGACGCTCCTGGCTTGAGGACCGCCACTGGCAGAGGTATACTCGCCAGCTCCAAAACGCGCCAAAAAAATGGCAAGGAGGCCAATATGTCCAGTCAGACACAGGATGTGTCGCAAGCGGGTGTGAAACTGCCGCTAAAGGTCGTGGTATCGCTGCGAGCGGGCCTGGTTCTGGCTCTGGCGAACGTCGTTTGCGCCGGAATCCTGGCCTTGGCATGGGTTCAAAGCAAGGCCGAGCCCAAGGTGATTTCCGTCACCGGATCGGCCAAGAAGGTGATCGAGTCGGACCAGATCGTATGGAACACGATCGTCTCAGGAAGCAACGCCGACCTGTCCAAGGCATACGAGGAGACGCGCAATGGCGTCAATAAGGTGCTGGCGTATGTGAGGAAAGAGGGCATTGCCGACAGTGAAATCACTGTGTCCTCGGTGTCAACCTACAAGCGCCGGGCCAAGGACGAGAAAGGACACGACACCGATCGCGTCAGTTCGTTTGAGCTGCGACAGTGCATAACCGTGCAGTCGCGGGATGTCCGGAAGGTCGAGGCGGTGGAACGTAAGGTCACGGACCTGATCAAGGACGGGGTTATGCTGGAGTCCCAGTCGCCCAAGTATCTCTACACCAAGCTCGCCGAGCTCAAGATCACCATGCTGGCCGAAGCCACCAAGGATGCCACAACGCGAGCACAACAGATCGCCAGCAACAGCGGAGCAACCCTTGGTCCGATCCGCGATGCCCGCATGGGGGTGATGCAGATCAACGCGCAGCATGCCGACGAAGTCAGCGGCTCCGGCGTCAACGATACCTCATCGTTCATGAAAGAGATCACTGCCGTGGTAAGCGCCCGCTTCGCTCTGCAATGAACCGGGGAAATAGAGAAGCCGGAACTGCGGGCGTGAGAGTCAGTTCCGGCTTTGGAGGGCTGCAAGAGTTCCGGTCGGATACCCGCACACACATTCATTCACTCGCTGACTGTCCTTGATTCTGGGTCCGACTCAGACGTGATATCAGTCATTTGTCTCCAAATGACCTAGCACGAAGCCTACCAGCCTTCCCCATCGCTTGCAACAGAAAAATCTCTGGATTGTGGGAAGGTGGGAAGTGGGAAGCGCAAGTTTTCCAATATTTCCCGGACCGCGACTGGCATACAGCACTGTTTTGTCCTATTCTACTTCCGCGCTGCTGCTTGATTTGCCGTTTATGTTCGAAAATCGAGGCAGGCCATGCTCTCTCTGACGAAGAAAACCGATTACGCGCTGATCGCGCTCGGATACCTTTCCGAGCAGGCTCCGGGGACAATCGTGTCCGCAAGGGAAATCGCGGAGCGATTCGGATTGCCGCCCGCGCTGGTCATGAACATCCTCAAGACGCTGCAGCACGGCAAATTGCTGACCAGCATCCGCGGAACCAAGGGGGGGTATCGCCTCATCGCCGACCTTGGCCGATTGTCCGTACATGATCTGATTTGCGTGCTGGAAGGCCCGGTTCGGCTGGCCGAGTGCATCATCGTGGATGGAGAGTGCCGAGGGAAATCAACCTGCAAAGTATCAAGAGCCTGTCCGATCCAGATTCCAATCAAGGCGCTGCATCGGCGAATGGTCTCGTTCCTGCAGGATGTGCCCCTCACGGACATCGTCAGAGGCGCTTCGGGCACGGCTGCGACCGGCCGACCGCGCGAACTGGATGCGGTGGAACTTGCCGCGGGATAGAACGGACCCGAAGCCCGACCGGCCCCACAGAAACATCGCCGGCGTCCGATCATCGTTGCTTTCGATGCGGGACATTTGGACTTCGCCGACCCAGCCTCCTACCATTTCGCCATCAATACTCAAAAGGAGTCATGATCCAATGCCAATACTTCTATCAGAAACGGCGGCCGGCGAGATCAAGAAAATCATCAAGGAGAACGGCCTTCCCGAGAACACCCGTCTGCGCGTCGGCGTCAAAGGCGGCGGCT
>CAYSSA010000057.1:17742-21463 GCA_964433485.1 uncultured Tepidisphaeraceae bacterium
ACATGCTCGATCTTGTCGAAGAGGAGCGAGGCGAAACCGATGAGGAACTGGAGGATAAGGGTGTGAAGATGCTGGTGGACATGAAGTCTTATCTTTACATCAACGGCACGGAAATCGATTTCAAGGATGAGATCATGGCACGCGGTTTTGTTTTCAAGAATCCGAATGCCACGTCGACCTGCGGATGCGGATCGAGTTTCTCCGCGTAAGCCATACCAATGCATGCTGGAAGCCCGGCGCGCACCCCGGGCTTTTCTTTTTTGTGCCTGGCGATATCAATGCCGGCCTCCATGCGAGAGATCCGACACATTCCGGTGTTGCTCGACGCCGTCATCGACAGGCTCGCGCCTTCGCCGGGGAACACGCTGGTTGATTGCACCGTGGGATTGGGAGGTCACTCCGCCGAATTGCTGTCGCGCATTCGTCCGGGCGGCAGACTCATCGGCTTCGATTTTGATGCTTCCAATCTCGAACTGGCGCGGGCCAGACTCATGGCCATCGGAGGCGAGTTTCAACTGCACCAGGGAAACTTCGCGGGACTGACGAACACGCTGGCCGCAGAAGGCATCGACCAAGTGGACGGCGTCCTCGCCGACGTGGGTGTGGCAAGCCCCCAGATCGACGATCCATCGCGAGGCTTCTCCTACCGACACGATGGACCACTGGACATGCGCATGGATCGCACTCGCGGTCAATCCGCCGCCGACCTCATCAACACCATCGCACCCGATCGACTGGCCCAGGCACTCCGCGACATGGGCGACGAGGAGGATGCCGATAAGATCGCGAGCCACATCGCCGAGCGACGCGCTGCCCGACCGATCATGACGACACACGACCTGATGGCCATCGTGTGTGAGGCCAGGCGATTCACTCTTAAGCGCGCAGCCGGGGCCAAGCTTCATCCGGCCGCCCGCACCTTCCAGGTCTTGCGAATGCTGGTCAACCGCGAGTTGCCGAACCTTCAGCGACTGCTGGATGTTCTCCCCCAAATCCTGCGTCCGGGCGGTACGGCGGTGATCATCAGCTTTCATTCCGGAGAGGACCGGCTCGTCAAGAGGGCATTCAAACTGGGCCTTGAACGCGGGGACTACGCGGACACCTCCCGCGAGCCGACGACTGCCGGCCCGGCCGAACAACAAACCAACCCGCGATCTCGCTCGGCCAAACTGCGTTGGGCTCGACGAGCTTAACGGTGTCGCGGTACCACAATGGCGAATCCGCCCCGCCCCGGCACGAGTGTTGCGCCTAACACCGCCGCGACCACCGAATACGGTATGGCCTGCTCAAAAAGGAGGCACCCGGCTATGACGACAGATTGGATGTCTTCGGCGTCCACGGTATGTCGGGGAATTTCGGTGATCGGCACTGTTGCGCTGATGCGCGTGACGTAACTATCTGTTGAACTTAGAGTTACGACCGCCGAAGAACTTGCTGGCCTTGACATTGTGCTGCATGGCGATTCAGGATGCAACCTTGAGGAGCAGGTGTTTGCAATCGGGTTGGACTACTCCTCTCCCACTCATCAGCTTCAACCTGTCGCTCCGCAGGTGTTGGTCAATGCGTCCGGGCGCAACTGATGCGTGGGCCAGGGGATATCTCATATTGCCAGCAACTGCTGGAGAATCTTCTGCACCATCAACGCCGACTCCTCAAACAAGCGGCGGGCGTCGGCCTTCGAGTTGGCCGAGACCTTGCCAACGACAGCCGCCACATTCGACCCCTCCTGGCCCGGGGTCAGCGTCAGGGAGACCGTAAATCCTGATCGGCTGCGGAATTGGAACGAAACGGTCTCGCCGACACCGGGAATGGCGTCGCTGATGGCACGGTTCAGGAACCGCAAACCCTCGGCAAGATGCTTAAGTTCATCAATATCCAGAACATAGGCCGCTCGCGCGTCGGGAGAATTCGGAGGCAGAGCGGCCGCTTCGTAATCCAGTCTTGCACCAACGCGACGATGGTCCGGGCGCAGGGCATCTTTGACAATGATAAGCGTGGGTGTGAAGGTGGTCTTGGGATCGACTTTCCATGCAGCGTCGGGAAGCGCCTTCTCGCGCCTTTCGAGGATTCGGCTTGAGACGGACCAGACGCGGTCGATCTCCGTGCCCATTTCCAGATCGCGAACGACCCGCACGGGCATGACCTTCGAGGGATCGCGAACAGTGGAAAGATAGATGCCCTCGGGCAATCCCAGATCGTCAGCGGGCGGCGGATTGTCCTGGGCTCCAACGGCAAGGGCGGAGAGGATCAGGATAAAGGCGGCAAAGCCGGCATTGTACGGTTTCATTTCTTGTTCCTATCTGTTACAGATCAAGACCAGACTTGGATTTCTCCGCCAAGGGGCGGCGGAGCACAAGCATAAACGTGCCTCGGCGATGACTATTACGCCGATTCGTCGTTCAGGCAAGAAAGTTGAGCAGGGAAACACAATAGCTTTGCCTGACTGGCGTTATGGATTGGTCAGGGTCTGCCCTGAGGTGCGGTTGCGTTTTTTTTGATTTTCCTGGAAGAAAATGGAGCTTGCCAGCAACAGTACGATCACCTTGGCGGCCGTGCCCGCGACCGAAAGGTCGGCGGACGCTCCGAGCGACGACGATCTGTTGCAGCGTACGCACGACGGCGACCAAACGGCCTTCCGTGAACTGGTTGCCCGTCATGGAGCGTACCTGTTTGGAATCGCCAGGGCGCTGTCGCGGCAGGCGGCTGATGCCGAAGACCTGGTGCAGGAAGCATTTATCGGCGCGATCGCATCCAAGTTTCGGGGCGAATGCGCGGTGCGGACCTGGCTGGTGCGGATCCTGGTCAAGCGGGCGGCGATGCTTCGCCGGTCGAAGTGGCGAATGATTTTCGCGTGGCAGTCGGATTCCGGGGCGATTGAACCGGCCGTGGAATCGCCAATGTCGGCGTCGGACGCGAGGATGGACCTGGCCCGTATGCTGGAATCGTTGTCGCCCGAGCATCGAGAGGTGGTTGTGCTGCGGGAACTGGAAGGAATGACTTACGAGGCAATGGCCGCCGAACTCGGCGTGCCCAGAGGCACGGTTGAATCCAGGTTGCACCGGGCACGGGAGCAACTGCGAGAGCGATTCAGAGGATACCATGAGGTGTGATCGAGCCGCCGACATCCATGCCTACCACGACGGCGAGTTGTCGCCGGCGGGCAGAATTGCGGCGCAGGCGCATCTGCGTGAATGCGCGGCATGCCGGCGGTTGCTGGAAGACTTGCGGGGGCTGGCATCGATGCTGCGGGATGCGCCGTTGCCCGACCTGCCGGGCAGAGCGGTCGGTCGAATGTCGCTGGCTTTTGCGAGCTCGCGCGACCGCGAGGTGCGGAGGCTGGCTGGATGGCTGACGGCGGCTGCGGCGATGGTGCTTGTCGGCTCTTATCTGACCGCGCCGGGATCGGCGGGTGCATTGCAGGGCAGACAGACGGCATTTGAGCCCGTGGCCGAGATGCTGCCAATCGAACCTCGGGGAGAAGCCGGGGCCGAGACCATGGAACTGGCGCAGTGGATTGCCGACGATCTTTCGCACAGCGCGATGAGGGACTTGCCATGACCAAGGTGGTGGTCATCGTCGGATTCCTGATCGCGTTCACGGCCGGGCTGATGGTCGGGCTGGTGCGGCGCGAGTCCCATGCCAGCCCCTCGGCGGCGGCGGCGCAATCGCGGCCAACGCAGCCCGATCGAAGCTGGCTGGTCAATGAACTGGGGCTGACGCC
>CAYSSA010000057.1:21502-21800 GCA_964433485.1 uncultured Tepidisphaeraceae bacterium
GTCGGCGACAGATCCGCAAGGAACGGGACGAGGCGATTCTGTCGCTGATCCGGCCGGAGGACCGGCCGGCGTTCGATTCGATTCATGCTCGTTACGCGGAGCAGACGGCGGCGCTGGAGCGAGAATGGAGGGATTCCTTCCAGTCGGCGGTGGAGAGAACGAAGCAGATGCTGACGCCTGAGCAGCGTGAGAAGTACGAGGCGATATTCAAGCGGCATTCGTTTGACCGCGGTCCGAGAAGCGGGGAAAAAGGCGGACGTTTCCCAGAACACAACCGGCAGGATGTTGACCGCGCGAC
>CAYSSA010000058.1:0-2164 GCA_964433485.1 uncultured Tepidisphaeraceae bacterium
GCTGCACCAGGGGTGGGAGCTCAAGCGTTCGCTGGGGTGTGGCATCAGCGATGGCAAGATTGACGGCTGGTATGACGCCGGCCGCCAGGCCGGGGCCCTGGGCGGGAAGCTGTTGGGGGCGGGCGGCGGGGGCTTCCTGCTGCTGATGGCCCCGCCCGACTGCCACGGCCGCCTGCGCCAGGCCCTGGGCCACCCGCGCGAACTGGAGTTCCGCGTCGACCGGCTGGGGAGCCGGATAGTTTTTGTCAGTTAGGGCGTAAAGGAGGCGGCATGAAGATATTGGTTACGGGCGGAGCGGGTTTTATCGGTTCGCACACGGTGGATGCACTGCTGAATCGCGGCCATGAGGTTCGTGTTCTGGACAGCCTCGAACCCCCGGTGCATCCCGACAGGAAGAAGCCTGCCTATCTGGATCCACGAGTTGAGTTCATAGAAGGCGACGTTAGAAACGCAGGGCTACTCCTGGAGGCGATGCGGGGGTGTCAGGTGGTGTATCATTTTGCGGCGTTCCAGGACTATCTACCCATCTTCAGCCGGTTTTTTGACGTTAATGTCACATCGACTGCACTCATATATGAATTGATTGTCCGAGAGAAACTTCCAGTAAAGAAGGTGATTGTCGCATCAAGCCAGGCGACCTTGGGCGAGGGTTTATACCGCGACGCCGACGGCAGGCAATTGCTGCCAGATATTCGGCCTGATGAGCAGTTGGCTTGTGGAGAATTTGAAATCCGAGCTCCGGAAGGATTTCGTGGACCGCTACAATGGCTCGAAACCGACGAAGGGGTTTCCAATCCACAGAACCAGTATGGAATCAGCAAGATAGCCGAGGAGAAAGTTGCGCTTCACCTGGGCAGGCGATATGGCATTCCTTCCGTGGCAATGCGCTATTCCATTGTCCAAGGGCCTCGACAGAGTTTTTACAATGCCTACAGCGGGGCGTGCAGAGTTTTCTGCCTGAGTTTTCATCAGAATGTAGATCCAGCGATCTATGAAGATGGCCGGCAGATCCGCGACTACGTCAACATCGACGATGTTGTTGACGCGAATCTGTTGGCGATGGAAGACTCCCGGACCGATTACGAGATGTTCCACGTTGGGGGCGGAAAACCGTACACCGTTCTGGAGTTCGCTTCGGTCGTTGCTGAGGTCTTTGGCCGAAAGGACTATGTCCCGCAACCGTGCGGCAAGTACCGTTTCGGCGACACGCGGCACATTTGCTCAAGCATAGGCAAGCTGAGGAGTCTTGGATGGTCCCCCCGCCGTAGCGTCTACGAGAGCGTCGAGGCATACAAATGGTGGCTTGGCCGCGCAGAATCGGTGGGGGATATCCTGACATACTGCAACAGGCAGATGGCGTCACTGGGCGTGGTGCGGGAGATCCGGAAGTGAAGACGAGGGCGCTGCTGCTGGCCGGAGGACTGGGAACGCGTCTGCGACCGATCACCGACGCATTGCCCAAGTGCCTTGTTCCGATTGCCCGCAGGCCGCTGCTGGACTACTGGTTCGAACGGCTGGCGGCCGCGAACATCCGCGAGGTGCGCATCAATACGCATCATCAGTACGAACAGGTTCGAGCGTACATCCGACATCGCAACGATGAGGGTTTCTTTGAGATCACGGAGGCCTACGAACCGGTATTGCTCGGTTCCGCCGGGACTGTGCATGCCAACCGCGATTGGGTCCGTGCCGGCGAAACGGTGTTGATCATATATGCCGACAATCTCAGCGATGTCGATCTGTCCGCATTCCTGACCTTTCACCATTCCCACGGCGATCCCATGACCATGCTGCTATTTCACACGCCCTATCCCGAGAAATGCGGGATTGCCGCGCTCGACTGTGAGAGCCGGATTGTCGAGTTCGTCGAGAAGCCCAGGCAGCCCAAGAGCGATCTCGCCAATGGCGGCGTTTATGCTTTGACATATCGGGCGTGGTGCGAAATGGCCGATGCCAACAAGTTTGATCTCGGGTTTGATGTGCTTCCGAGTTTTGTCGGCCGTATGCGCGGCTTTGTCTGGGCAGGTTACCATCGCGACATCGGCACGCTTGAGTCGCTTGCTCAGGCCGAGGCGGATATGAAGGCAAAGTTCATATGAAACCCGCGGTGTTTCTCGATCGCGACGGCACGCTCATCGAGCACGTCCATTACCTCAGTGACCCC
>CAYSSA010000058.1:2274-17550 GCA_964433485.1 uncultured Tepidisphaeraceae bacterium
GGGGACTGCTCACTGTCGAGCGGTTGCACGAGATCCATGAGGAATTGCATCGTCAACTCGCGGCAGAGGGCGCGGCGGTGGACGCAGTCTATTTCTGCCCGGTTGCGCCTGCATCGAGGGATCGTTCCACAGTCGACCACCCTGACCGAAAGCCTGCTCCTGGGATGCTGCTTCGCGCTGCACGGGAACACAACCTCGATCTGGCCCGATCATTCATGGTTGGCGATCTCCTATCCGACATGCTTGCCGGCAGGAACGCCGGATGTCGGGCGACAATTCTTCTTCGCACCGGACAATACGAACCTTCGTTTGAATCCGATGCGGCTGTCAGTTTTGTCGATGATGATCTGCTTTCCGCTGCCCGTCGAATCGTTCACATGAGTGCCGCTGCCGGCATGCCTGTGAGTGTCTGAATCCGGTCATCAGCCTATGTCAAATCCATCCAGAATTCTTGTTACCGGCGGCGCTGGCTTTGTGGGCAGTGCCTGTCTTCGCCATCTTCTCCGGCATGGATACGAAGCCTTCGCCTATGACAATCTGTCTCAGGGCCATGTGCAGGCGGTTCCAGACGGCCGGCTTACGGTTGGCGACATTTCAGACACAGCGAAACTAACCGAGACCATGACCGCCCAGCGCATTGATGCGGTGATGCATTTCGCCGCCGCCACGTATGTCGGCGAGTCTGTCGAGAATCCCGAGTACCACTACCGCAACAACATTGGCGGCACGCTCTCGTTGCTCAATGCCATGCGCAAAGCGGGGGTGAAACGCATGCTGTTTTCATCGACCTGCGCCACTTTCGGCATGAATCCCACGGTGCCGATGGCGGAAGATTCAAAGCAGGATCCGTGCAGTCCGTATGCCCGAACGAAACTGGCTGTCGAGTGGATGATTCGTGACTTTGCCCACGCGTACGGATTGGGTTTTACGCTCCTGCGCTACTTCAATGCGGCTGGCGCGGACCCGGATGGCAACCACGGCGAGGATCACCGGCCCGAGAACCACCTGATCCCGCTGGTGCTTCAGGTGGCTCTGGGCCAGCGAGAGAGGCTGGTGGTATTCGGAAGTGACTACCCGACGCCTGATGGCACCTGCATTCGCGATTATGTTCACACGGTAGATCTGGCACAGGCTCACCAACTGGCCATTGACGCAACGACACCCTCGACGGCGGAAATCTACAATGTCGGTACAGGCAAAGGAAGCTCGGTATTAGAGATCATCCAGGCGTGCGAGGCCGTCACTGGCAAGAAGATTCCTTATGTGGTCGCCGCCCGTCGCCCGGGCGATCCACCAGCGCTCGTCGCGGCGCCGGAAAAGTTGAAGCGACAACTTGGTTGGTTACCGCGATACACAAACATACATGACACCGTTAAGACGGCCTGGCAATGGCACCAGAGACACCCAAACGGATACGCCGGTTAGCAACGAGGAGGGCCATCCAGGTTATGTCTTGGATTCGAGAGGTCACTGGTCGGAGTCAACTTGTCCCAGCGATACTGTCTGATCACACCCTGCCGCGATGAAGCGCAGTTCGCCCGCAAGACGCTTGAGAGCGTCATCGCGCAATCTGTGCCACCGGCGCTGTGGGTGATCGTGGATGACGGATCGACCGATGAAACGCCGCAGATCCTCGCGGAATACGCTGCGCGGTACCCTTGGATTCGAGTGATCCGTCGCGAGGATCGTGGCCGGCGAAGTGTCGGCCCTGGCGTCATCGAAGCGTTCTACGAGGGATACTCAACGATCGACATCGCGAGCTTCGACTACCTTTGCAAACTGGATCTCGATCTGGAAATGCCCCGGCGGTACTTCCAGACACTCATGGAGCGGATGGAGGCGAATCCGCGACTCGGCGCATGCAGCGGCAAGCCCTACTACCCCGGCCCCGATGGGCAACTCATCAGCGAGGGCTGCGGGGACGAGAATGCCGTTGGCATGACCAAGTGCTACCGTCGCGAGTGTTTCCAGCAGATCGGCGGTTTCGTCCGCCAGGTGATGTGGGATGGCATCGACGGCCACCGCTGCCGAATGCTCGGCTGGATCGCGTGTTCCTGGGATGAGCCGGACTTGCGTTTCACGCATTTTCGCCCGATGGGCTCCAGCCACAAAGGCATCTTCACCGGCCGAATGCGTCATGGTTTCGGGCAGTATTTCATGGGAACAGGGTTGGTTTACATGACAGTCAGTGCGTTATACCGGATGACCAGACCGCCCCTTATCCTTGGAGGCTTTGGCATGTGGTGGGGATACATCGAGGCAATGCTGACACGAAAGCCGCGCTACGACGATCCGGAGTTTCGCCGGTTTGTCCGGCGGTATCAGTGGGCCTGCCTGCTGCATGGCAAGAAGCGGGCGACTGAGCGACTGAACCAGCAGCAGGCATCGGTCTGGGAGCGCAATCGACAGCAGGCGATCGACCGGTGATCGGTAATCAGCCATCAGTGATCGGCGGTGCCGGCATGGCCGCGACAGAGGGGCAAGCGGTTGCGAATCACTGCGCTACCAAGCAGGAATTGCCTGCAATTGCCCTCATGGGCCTGCGTTTGCATCGTGTCACCGAGGCTCAGGCCATCGCCCACATCCTCGCCGAACTGGCCGCCGAACGGGGCGGTTGGGTGGTTACGCCCAATCTCGATCACCTCCGGCGTTTCACCCAGGATGTGCAGGTGCGACAGCTTTACGCCACGGCAAACCTCTCGCTGGCCGACGGCATGCCGCTCATTTGGGCTTCACGTATTCGCGGCACGCCACTGCCCGGCCGCGTGCCGGGGTCGGGGCTGATCTGGTCGCTCAGCGCTGCGGCCGCCCACGCCGGGCGGTCGCTTTATTTTCTTGGTGGCGAACCGGGTTCGGCCGAAGCGGCCGCCGCTGTGCTGCGAAACCGCTACCCCAACGTCCGCATAACCGGCACCGATTGCCCGCCCATGGGTTTCGAACAATCGGAATCGGCCATGCAGTCCCTTATCGACCGTGTCGTATCGGCCGATCCTGACATTGTCTACGTGGCTCTCGGCTCTCCCAAGCAGGAGTGGTTGATCGGGCAGATCCACCATCACCTTCCCAGGGCCTGGTGGCTTGGCGTCGGCATCAGCTTCAGTTTCGTGGCCGGCCATGTGCGACGCGCGCCGGTCTGGATGCAACGCACCGGCCTGGAATGGCTACACCGCTTGTGGCAGGAGCCGCGGCGGCTGGCCAGGAGATACTTGGTGCATGGGCTTCCCTTTGCCGCCAGACTTCTGGCATGGTCGGCCCTGAATCGGTTGAGTTCGCATGACCGGAACTCAGCACAGGTGCTAGAATAGTGAACTGCGCATCGTGCGGCAGCGCACCGTAGCGAAAGGCCTGAACGTATGGCGCCTCTGGCGGCACAATTGACCAGCGGTACGAGGCTCGGCGGCCGTTTGGAACGGCTCAAGGAAATCGTGCTCCTTGGCGGCAGCGTGCGCCCGGGGCGTCTGGCCGGCGCCATCGGTCGGCCAGTGTTTGCACTTCCGATTGATAACCAACGTTCAGTGTTGAATTTATGGCAGGAGCAGGTCGCCGACCTTGCGCAGGACATCGGCAGGCCCGAATTGCTTGTGCGGGTAATGTTGGATCAGACTTCCGCCGCAGTGGATCAGTCCGCCTGGGTGACCAGTCGGGCAGGATTGGCATCGGTCGAGTTGCAGCGCGATCCGCAGGATTTTCGCGGCACTGGCGGCGTCCTTCGCGATTTGTCTGCGTCATACGACCCCGATGACCTGCTACTGGTGGCCAACGCGGCACAGGTGTTGAGTATGCCGCTCTGCCAGTGTGTCGCCGAGTTGGCCGACCAGCCTGGCGACGTAGTGGTCGTGGATCATGAGGATGGAACCCCATCCGGACTGATGCTTGTGCGTGTTGTGGCACTGGCCGGCATACCCTCAGTTGGATTCGTCGATATGAAGGAGCAGGCCCTGCCGGAGATCGCCAAGACTCATCGGGTGGGTGTTGCCACATTTCCGCAGGCAACTGCCTGGCCGATGCGCTCTCTCGAGCAATACATTGTTGCTTTGCGGCAGTATGCGCTGGGGCATGCCGAGCGGCGCTGCCCGTTTTCCGAACGTTTGTCATCCGCCTTTAACATCGTGGAGCAGGGCGCCAGCGTGGATTCATCGGCGCGTCTGCAGGACTCCGTGGTGTTGGCGGGTGGATCTGTCGAGGCGGGAGCCACCCTCGTGCAGTCGGTGGTGTGTTCGGGTGGGCGGGTACGCCGTGGCGAGGTGATTGTCGATCAGGTTGTCACCGCGGGCAAGCGTTCGCAGACAAAGGACTAGACGAAATGCCAACCCTTCGTTCACGCAATGCCTGGACTCCCAAGCATATTGCCGGCGCGCTGGCGATGGTGGCGATTGGCGTGATGGTCACGTACAAGCCGTGGGCCGACATGTACTTTATTGCCACGCGTGACGAAGAGGCCAGTCAGATGTGGTTGGTCTTTCCGGTCGCGGCCTGGCTGGTCTGGGTGCGCCGAGGAAGGCTTCGCGGATGTCGTCCAAGCGGTAGTTTGCTCGGACCGCTGATTGTGGCGATCGGCTGGTTGTTCTCCCTGATAGGCTTTTATCGGTCTGTGCAGGCGTTCTGGCATTTCGGGGCTGTGCTGGTTCCGCTTGGCGGCTTCCTGTCTGTTGTCGGACGGGATCTGGTGCGGCGATTCCTGCCGGCGTTTCTGGTGTTGGTGTTTTTGGTGCCAATTCCAGGCCGCATCCGGCAGGCCATCTCCGGCCCGATGATGCAGGTTACCGCGGCGGTGACCCAGCAGGCCTCCGATTTTCTCGGAGTGCCTGTGGACCGTTCGGGCAACCAACTCTGCATCAACAATCGGCCCGTCAACATCGAAGAGGCCTGTAATGGGTTGCGGATGGTGTTCTCCCTGCTGCTGGTATCCTATGCTTTCGCGTTCGGCGAGCCATTGCGCAATTACGTGCGACTGTTGATCGTGCTGGCCAGTCCGATATCCGCAATTGTCTGCAACGTGGTCCGCATGGTGCCGACAATCTGGATGTATGGTTATGCGCCGGTGGAGTACGCCAACCGGTTCCATGACATGGCCGGCTGGATCATGCTGATCGTGGCATTTTTGCTGCTGATGTCGATCATCCGAGTGTTGCAGTGGACGCTCTTGCCGGTTCGCCGATTTGTGCTGGCGGGTGAATGATCAATGACTTCCGTGACTTTCGCATATCTTCCCGCAACGCTTTCGCTGGCCCTGATGGTCGGCGTTGGCATTGAATCGGCCAGGCGACCCAAGCCCAGCGACGCCGAGCCCTATCATGCGAGAATCCGCAAACTTGCGGAAGAGTTGCCCAAGCAATTCGGAGAGTGGGATAGCGTGGATCAGGAGCCCATGCGCGGCGCCGTGAAATTGCTCCGGCCCAATGTCATGATCCAGCGCCGTTTCATGAACAAGTCCACCGGCGATGTGGCGAGTCTGCTGATCGTCCATTGCAAAGATGCCCGCGACCTCGGAGGCCACTGGCCCCCGGTCTGTTACCCCGCCCAGGGTTTCAGTGCCGGCGAAACAAAGGACCGCGCGTGGACGGTGGCCGGCCGGACGATTCCAGGCCGCGAGTACACGTTTAGCAGGACCGACGGACTGCGCACGGCAACGGTGCATGTATATGGCCTGCTGCTGTTGCCGACGAGCGGCATCGTTCGCGATATGAAGGATGTTCGGGGGGCGGCGGCCGACTTTCTGCGTCAGTTCTACGGCGCTTCGCAGGTTCAGGTCGTCATGGATGAGTCGGTTCCCCAAGCTCGGCGCGACCGCATTTTCACGGAGATAATCGAAGCCAACATGCCGATCATCCTGGCGCTGGCTTCCGGAGGTTCCAGATGACTTACGATCTGCAGGTGCGACAGCGCCAGGACAATCTGCCCGAGCCGGTGGACGCGCTTGCGCCCGGCTTGGACGGACAGGGGGAAGCACGTGAAGGCGTGGTTATCAAGCTGCATCGCCTGCTGCGCGGTCGCTACATCTGGGCGCTACTGCTGGCGGCGATCCTCGGAGGGGCAGGCGCCTATCTGGGATACACCTCGCGCCAGCCCAAGTGGTCCGCGACCGGCATGATTCACATCCGGCCATACATCGCCCCGGTGGTGCGTGACTCCGAACTGACCGGCACGCTGCCGGGTTACAACTCGTATCGTGAGGCCCAGGTCACCCTTCTTCGCCAGCAACGAGTGATCGACAACGCGCTGCAGTCGCCCGAATGGCGGGCCCTCAATCGCGGTGGAACCACCGATGAAGTCTGGCAGGATTTCCTCGCCAACCTGCAGGTCAGCGCGCCGTCAGGCAACGAGGTGGTGATGGTGTCATTTTCGGATGTCGATCCGGCCGCATGCAGCGCGGCGGTCAAAGGGGTACTCAGGGCATACTCGGCGATCTACCTCGAAAACGCCGAGCGGCAACAGGAGGAGAAGCTTCGGACACTCGAGTCCATTCGCGTTGCGCTCAGCAGCGAGCGTGATGCCAAGCGAGAGGCGATCCGGTCCATTGCCCGCGAGTTCGGCACGGATGACCTGCGTCCGATTCACCAGACGCGGCAGACTTCGCTCAACACCATCGAATCAGAGCTGCGGTTGATAGAATCGAAACTGGCCGGCCTGAACGCCTACGCCACCACACAGGCCGCCACGCGACCCACCACGGGCCCCGACGGCGAGTCGCCGCCGGCCGGAACCGCCCGGAGTCCGGGCAAGTCGCCGCGGGACATGACGATCGGAGAGATCGCCCTTGTGGACGCAAAAATGCGGCAGATGTATGACGATCTGCTGGACGCCGAAGTGAATATGAGCATCTCGTTGCAGGGCAAAGGCCCCAATCATCCTGAGGTGCGTCAGGCCAACGCGAAGCACGAGGCGAAAAAGCAGGCAATGGAACGTTACGCGCAGCATTGGCGCGATGCTGCGGAGAACGCTCTGGCCAATTCCCCCGACAAGCCGGGCGGCATCAAGCTGACCGATCCGGTGGCTGACTCGAATGTGAAGGTACGATCGCAGCTCGAAGCCTCGCGCAAGCAATACCTGGAGCTGATACAAACCCTCCAGAAAGAGGCCAAGGACATCGGTTTGAAGATGCTCGACATCGATCGGCTTCGCCAGGAGGAAAAGGACAAGGATTCGTCGCTGGCGGATGTTGTTCGCAGAATCGAGACGCTGCGTACGGAAAGCAAGGCCGCCGGGCGTGTCGAAATTGTTTCCTGGGGCGACCGTCCGACGCGGCTGAAGGACACGCGTATTCAGTTTGCGCTGATGTTCGGCATGACCGGGTTTGGCGCGGGAATCGGCGTGTTCGTCTTGATCGGGCTGGTCGATCGCCGGATGCGCAATCTGGACGACGCGAGACTGGCGGCGAGGCTTCCGTTGCTGGGCATTCTGCCGGAACTGCCGCAGGATCTGTCGGACCCCGACCAGGCCTCTCTGGCCGCGCATTGTGTTCATCAAATTCGCACGCTGCTTCAAATCGGGCGCAGAGGCGAGGACCGCTGGAGTTATGCGGTTACGTCACCCGCTGCCGGCACGGGCAAGACAAGCCTCACGCTGGCGCTGGGGGTCTCATTCGCGGCCGCGAGCTCCAGGGTCTTGATGGTTGACTGCGACATCATCGGCGGTGGACTGACCGCTCGAATCGAGACGATCATTCGCCGCAAGATTGGCCAGATTCTCCGCCGCGATGGATCGATTACCGAGCCGCAACTCGACACGGCGCTTCGATTGGCGCAGAACTCGCAACGCAAGCTGGGCGAGATCCTCGTGGAACTCGGTTATCTTTCGTCCGAAGACGTTGCTCGTGCCCTGGCCGTTCAGCAGGACCAGGTGCCAATCGGGATGATGAATGCTCTCGCCGGGGAGGCCATCGAAGACTGCGTGGCCGAGACCGGAATACAGAATCTCTTCATTCTTCCCGTGGGTGGCGCTGCGCCATCGGATGCGTCAAAACTCTCGCCGCAGTCGCTGCGAGGCCTGCTCGAGCGCGCCAAGGAGCACTTCGATGTCATTCTCATCGACACCGGACCCGTGCCTGGCAGCATTGAGGCATCGGCCGCGGCGACGGCCGCCGACGGGGTCATCATGGTCGTTGCCCGCGGCGAGAAGCGGCCCGTTGTGGAGAAGGCCCTGCGTTACCTGCAGGAACTGGGAGCGCGGCTTTCCGGCATGGTGTTCAATCGCGCTGGCAACTGGGATGTGGACGCGGCCACAACCACCACACGGCTGACGTCGCTTGACCGCACCGGGCGAGCCGCCGTCGTGATGCCGGCCGAGCCCGTCGACGCCCGCTTCGGACCCGTCGCGGGGGCTGTCGCCACATCCACTCCGGCCAACAAGGGCGGCACTCGGCCTCAACAACCATGAATACAGTCAAGGTAGACAGATCAGCGGGCTCACCGCATCCCACGGTCTGGGGGTTGAGTCCAACCCAGTTGCACGATCGCTTCTGGGCGGGGCGCGGCGTCCAGGTCGTTCGCCAGGGTGAGCCGTCGCAGATCGTGGAGGCGGCCGAATTATTCCTGCTGACGGATGCGCGCACGCTGGTGATCTTCAAACTGCTGCGATCCGTCGACGTTCTATCATGGATCAAGCCGGATATTCTATATGTTCGCCTGCACGATGAGCGTGAAGTCGGCTATCGAGAGCGGGTGCGCACGGATAATCAGGGCAGATTCGTCCGCTTCGAGCGGCAGTACGGAGGCTCGGACGCCCGCCTGGCCCGCGTCGTGCTGACGACAGAAGCACGCATTGCCAGGTTGTGGCAGGCCTGCCAGACGCCGCAGCAGGCGTGGCGGGCGATTCGATTCGAAGTCGATCGCGAGAATCGTTCGGCGTTGTCGCAGCACGGCCGGGTCTTTGATCGCGACTCGGACGACGATGTGGCGCTGTTTTTGCGGGAATTGCCCCTCCGTTGGCTGCATCCCGATTCAACGATCTCTCGACCCCGGCAACTGCGCTCAGGACTCTGGGTGGATCCGGATTCGCAGGTCGACGCGGCCGCTGCGATCACCGGCAATGTCTGGATAGGCGCCGGCCGTAAGCTTGGTCCCCACGACAGCGTTGTGGGATCGAGGATTCTCTGGGACGATCCGGCCCACCGACCCGCCGTGTCCGATGTCAAGTGGCAGGAAATCGAGCCGGCGCCGGATGCATCCAGACCGGTGAACCCGCGCCGCGTCGCCTCCGTTTCCCGCGCCGGCAAACGTCTCTTTGACATCTCTTTTGCGCTGCTGGCTTTGTTGCTCACCGGCTGGATATACCCCATCGTCATGTTGGCGATCTGGCTGGAGGATGGCCGGCCGTTCTTTTTCGCCCACCGGCGCGAGACCAAGGGCGGCCGCGAGTTTCCCTGCATCAAGTTTCGTTCCATGCGTAAGGACGCCGACCGCATCAAGGAAGAACTGGCTGCTCATAACCAGGCGGATGGGCCACAGTTCTTCATGGAAGAGGATCCTCGCCTGACCGCCGTCGGCAAATTCATCCGCAAGACCTACATTGACGAACTTCCGCAGTTCATTAACGTCCTGCTCGGCCATATGGCGGTCGTCGGTCCGCGCCCCAGCCCGCGGAAGGAAAATCAATTCTGCCCGCCATGGCGCGAGGCTCGCCTCTCGGTTCGTCCGGGCATCACCGGCCTTTGGCAAGTCAAGCGCACGCGACGCAAGGGTCTCGACTTTCAGGAGTGGATCAGGTACGACTTGGAGTATGTCGAGAACCTGTCCTGGCATCTCGACTTGAAAATCATCTTCGAGACCATCCGCCAGGTGATCAGGGGAGTGATTAAATCATGACCAAACAACGCAGGCGACTGCTCATCGTAGCCGGGATTGCCGCCGCCGTCCTATTGCTGGTTGCGGCCGCCTTGATATTCGACCTGATGCGCAAGCAAAGGAAGCTCATTGCCGCGCGCGATCAGGGGCTGGCGGCGTTTTCCCAGGGCAAGTACGACGAGGCATACAGCAAGCTGGCCATTTATCTCAGACCCATGGGGAACCGCAAAGACCCCGATGTAGTCTACAAGTTCGCACTGTCGCACAAGCTGGCTTCCGATAGCAGCCGGGAACACACGGAACTGGCTAAGAACTGGTTCCAGCTCCACCTTTCGCTCAAGCCGGATTCAATCGAAACCTGGAAGCACCTGGTGGAGATCTTTCCGCGGCTGGGGCGGGTGACCGAAGCGCTCGATGCGACAGAGCGTGTCATTGCCGTCGAGCCCGGAAATATCATCGCCCTGAAGACTCGGATCGAGTGCCAGATGCTTCTGGGTCGCGCCGGCGAAGCGCTGAAGTCCGCGGAGAAACTCGCGGCGGCAGCGCCGGATGACATCGAGAACAGTATCCGCATTCTGGTGTTGCTCCGGTCCCAGGGCAGAACGGCGGAGATTCTTCCACGCGCCAGCAAGGCTTGGAATGAGAATCCGAACACGGCCGCCACCGAAATTCTCATGTCGGTTGCCTGCTCCCTGGTGGATGACTTCTCCCCGCAGCAGCGATCCGAGGCATGGGCCATGGCGGAGAAAATCGACCCCGATCGTTCGATTCGCAAGCGGCGCAATCCGAACGAGGGGGCGGACACGTTCGGCAACTACGCGGCGGCCGTGTGTTTTGCCCGCAAGGCGGCTTCGCGTGTAATCGGCGACCTGGTTGTCACGCGCGCCATCGTGAGCCAGCTCGACCGCCTTGGACTGATTTTTGACTCCCTTGCGCTGCTGGAGAGGATCGATCCGGCGATAGACGATCGGTGGGTGCGCGGCCCGCTGATTCTCCGGCTCTGGGAGTGCAACCGTTTCGAACAGGTCAACCGCCGCCTCGACAAGTTCTCGCCGCAGCACAAGACGCCCGAGGAGATGGAACTGCTCGCGGTTCGCGCCGCCGCCCTGATTCAGAGCGACCAGCGCGAGCAGGGCATCAAAGTGGTTGATGAGCTGGCCCAGTTTAAGAACGACCGCGTCGCTATGGCGTGGGAGGCGATCCTGCGGCAGCAGTACCTCGGGGGTGCGCGCGGCCGCGCTGGTGCGCGCCGTCAGAGAGGCCATTGACTCGGCACGCGACCGCGCCTGGCCCTACCTCTGGGCTTCGCTTGGCGAGGCGTATGCGTCCCTGGGCGAGCGCGATCTCGCCATTTTCGCCTTTCATCGCGCCAAAGAGACCGCTCCACTCTGGTTCGTTCCGCGGTTGCGCCTGTCGCGACTGCTGATGGAAGCCGGCCAGCTCGACGCCGCAGTTGCCGAGGCCGAAGCCGCGCGGGTCGTCCTGCCGCATCCCCTCACCCAGGGCAACTACCTGGTTGTCGCGGCCGCGAGGACGCCGTCCGGCGGTTCCGTGGATCCGGCCATCGCCCGCCAGGTCACGGAATTGCAGAAAATCAACCCCGGCGACGAGGCGACGCTGGCGCTTTATCTCCATGTCCTGGCTAATTCCAATCGCAAGGATGAGGCCCGCACCGCGCTACGGGATGCCCTGGCGAAAGAGAAGCCTCCCGCGCTGGCCTCGCTGATCGGACTCGCCGTAGCGAGCAGGAGTCTGGGTCTCGGGTTGGAGAACAACTGCATCGACATGGCAATGAAAAAGTACGGTATGACTCCCGAACTTGCCATGACGCAGGCTTCCATGCTCGGCCCTGACAGCAAGCCGGCGGACGCCATCGAACTCTACCGTCAGGCAAGGGAGAAAGAGTCCAAGGGCGAAAATGAGGTCGCCTGGCGGCTTGGTTGGGCCCGCTTGCTGGAGGCCGTGCGCGACCCAGGGGCCGGCGCGGCATGGAAGGAACTTGGCGATGACCCGGCCCTCAGCGGGAACGTTCTCGTGCAAAAAGCCGTCCTGGGCTCGCTTGCCGCGCAATCGGATCGGGAGTTGATCGCCCGAACCATCGAACGTCTCAAGGCCATTACTGGCGAGGATGCGGCCGTCTGGCGCGTTGCCCGGGCGCGAACCCTCCTGCAGGAGAACACCCCCGCGTCCATCGCCCAGGCCCGTCAGCTTCTCGAGGAGACCATCCGCGCGGTACCGACCAGCGCCGATGCGCACCTGCTTCTGGGAGCGGTTTTTGAATCCCAGAATGACCTCGATAAGGCCATCAAGAGCTATATCGATGCGTCCAGGCTGCGGCCGAATCCCGCCATTACCCTCCAACTCGTCCGGCTGCATCTGCAACGTTCCGATTTCGGCAAGGCCAAAGAACTCCTCAGTACGCTGCTGCTTGCCCAATTGGACAACGCCCAGAAGGTGCAGATCGCGGTGTTCTACACGCAGCTTGGCGAGATCAGCCGGGCGACCGCCATCATCAAGGACATTGGCGAGCTTCCAACCGATATTGCCACTTCCCTGTTCCTGGTTCAACTGGATCGCAGGAACGGCAATCTGGAAAAGGCCGATGCCCGGCTTCGCGAACTCCTGAAGCAACCCAGCCTCCCGGTGATTGTCGCGGCCGCCGAATTCTACGCACTCACTCGCCAGCCGGAGCGGGCGATCTCGATCATTCAACAGCTTGGCGAACTCAAACTTCAGCCCGGAGAACGCGAGTTCGCCGAGGCGCAGTTCCATGACCGGTACGGCGATGCCAAGCTCGCCGCCGAGAAATTCGCGGCCGCGGCGGCCGCTATGCCCGCGGATGCCAGAACACAAGTCGCCTACGTGTCACATTTATTGCGCCGAGGCCGTCTCGACGATGCTTTGGCCGCGGCCAAGAAGGCATCCGCCGCCATGCCCTCGCATACGCCCCTGGCGAACTTCCTCAAGCAGGAGCAGTCGCTCAAAGCCGTGAACGGACGACCGGATCTGCTGGCTCTGTCGGATGCCATTCTGAACGGACACGCTGATTCAGCCGTTGCCGCCGACGCCATTTATATTCTCGCCGCCAATCGCAACGAGCCTCCGGCCCAGGTGGTCTCTCGCCTGCGGCCGTTGGCCGATCGCGCGCCGCTGCTTCCGGCTTTGCAGTCCATTCTCGTTGGGGGCTATCGCGCGATGGGGCAGGTGGCGGAAGCGGCCAACATCGCTTCACGCACCGCTCGCGCCATACCCAATTCGGTTGAATTTGCCCGCATAGCAGCGCAGGCGCTGGCCGAGACCGGCGAGTGGACACAGGTCCTCGCCGCCGCACAGGCCTGGCGGCAACTGGCGCCGGGAGACAGTCTGGGCGCAGACTTGCTCGCCGCCGAGGCAATGCTGCGACTGGGCAACTATGCCGGCGCAACCAAGGAACTGAGCCCCCACCTGCCCGCGGCCGTGAAGGATCCTGCGGCTCTGGGTGATGTGATCCGCATGCAGGCCCGCATCCTGGTGCTCGCCGGGGATTACGATCGGGCGGCCGAGCTTTTGCGGCCGCTGCTGAAAGAGAAGCCTTGGCGCATCTACTACTACTATCTTGCCTCGCTGCTGATCAAAGACGTGGATGCGGCCGGCAAGTGGCTTACCGAACTTGGCGCCGCAATTCCGCCGGACCAGATCGACGAGCGAGTGAATGTTGCCGGCGGCTGGATCGACAAGGGAATCAAATACAACCGAGACAGTTTCCGCAATACCGGTCGCGACATGCTGCGGAATCTCCTGACCAGCAACGCCGAAACCGTGATCGTTGTTTACGGTGCGGCGCTTTTCAAGGCGCAGGAGGGCGATCGCAAGGGGGGCGAGGAGGGCTACCGCAAAGTGATTGCGATGGACCCCAAGCATACCCTGGCCATGAACAACCTGGCCATGCTGCTTGCCGAGGACAATCGGAATCTGGACGAGGCGGCCTCGCTGGTCACGAGGGCACTTGAGATCGAACCCAACGTCCCGGCGTTCATCGACACACTCGCGTTTGTGGAAGGCAGGCGTAAGCAACGGGACAATTCGATCACCGCGATCGACAAAGCCATAAAGTTCGATCCCCTCAATCCGCTCTGGCGAATGCGCAAGATCGAACTTCTCCTGGACTTTGGCGAACGACAACGGGCCTCCGACGCGATTGCGGAACTCGATCAACTGAATCGCAAGGGTTTCTCCCAGGAACTCATCGAGCGGTTACAGGATCTTCGCAAACGAGCCTCTGGAACGGCTGCGACACTGCCAGCCAATCGCTGAAGCAAACTGTGCCAACACGACAATCAGCCAGCCCCCGGCATTCAGCCGGGGGCCTTTTGTTGGTCAGTTGAGCATTCCCGCCCGCAAGGTAACATTGTGCGAAGAATGAAATCGCTCAAGGGCCATCTTCTGATTGCCGCCCCGCGGCTCATGGACCCCAATTTCTTCCACACCGTTGTGCTGGTGGTTCAGCATAACGAGCAGGGGGCCTTGGGGCTGGTGCTGAATCGCGCGACCGAGACCACCGTGAGCGAAGCCTGGGAACAGATCGACGAGCAACCGTGTGCGATCGAGGGGGTTATTCACCAGGGCGGACCGTGTGAGGGTCCGCTTATGGTGGTGCATGGCGACGGCGAGGCTTCCGAGATCGAGATCATCCCCGGCGTTCATTTCTCAACCGACCGTGAGATGCTGAACAGGATCGTGGCGCAGCCCGATCTACCCCGAAAGTTCTTCGTCGGATATGCCGGCTGGTCGGCCGGACAACTGGAGAACGAACTGGAGGATGGCGGCTGGCTGGTGACCGAGGCAACGCCCGAGACGGTCTTTGTGGATGATCCCAACCTCTGGGACATGCTAATTAAGGCGATATCGTTCACCTCACTTTACGGTGGGCTGAACCCCAAGTTGATTCCGCCGGATCCCAGCCTGAATTGAGCGGATCACCTATGCTCCAGCGGTGGAACGCAACGGCTTGCCACGGCTATGATACCACTGTTATAGAGCGAAGATTTCTTAAACTTGAGGTACGACATGAACCTGAACCGACGCGAGTTCCTTACGACGACTCTTGCCGGCGCGGCCGCGGCTGTGGTTGCGCCCTCGCTGCTGGCGGCCGACGCGGCCCAGGCAAGCAATCCATTCAAGCTGGTGCCTCTGGGCAAGACAGGGCTGAAGGTTTCGCTTGTCGCGGCCGGCACCGGCATGCGCGGGGGCGGTCGGGCATCCAATATGACCCGCCTCGGCAAGGAAAAGTTCGAGGCTCTGCTCAAATACGAATACGATCAAGGCATCCGTTTCTTCGACCTGGCCGATATGTATGGCTCGCACCCCTACTTGGCCGGGGCCTTCAAAGATCTGCCGCGCGAGAGCTATGTCATCAACACGAAGATCTGGTTCATGGGCGGAGCCTTGCCTGAGAAGGAGCGGCCGGATGCCATCCTGGTGAATGAGGGCGCCAACACGCTCGATCTCGCGCGCG
>CAYSSA010000058.1:17560-20262 GCA_964433485.1 uncultured Tepidisphaeraceae bacterium
CATTGTCGTCGATCGCTTCCGCAAGGAACTGAACACCGACTATATCGACCTCGTGCTGATCCACTGCATGACCGACCCGCAGTGGTGCGAGAAGATGAAGAAGCAGATGGACATCATGGCCGACCTCAAGGCCAAGGGCATCATCAAGGCCAACGGTGTATCCTGTCACTCGCTGGCAGCGCTGAAGGCGGCGGCGGAGAGTCCCTGGGTCGACTCGATCCACGCCCGAATCAATGCCTTCGGCGACTCCATGGACGACAAGAACCCCGCGGTGGTGGCCGAGGTTCTCAAGAAAGCCCACGCCAACGGCAAAGGCATTGTCGGCATGAAACTGATTGGCGAAGGACGCTACCGCAACGATCCGGCCAAGAAGGACGAGTCGATCAGGTATGTGCTGGGTCTGAACGCAGTCGATACCATGATTGTGGGGTTCGAGAAGCCTGACGAAGTCGATGACTTCGCCGCCCGGGTGAAGAAGGTTCTGGCCGGCAACGCGGCATAGGCGAAACCATGATTGCCTACCTCGATCTCCCTTCCGGCATCTCCGGCGACATGTTTCTTGGCTGCCTTGTTGACGCGGGGTGGCCGCTGGAGCAGCTTCGCACCGCCATCGCCCGGCTTAAACTGCCGTCAGACGAATGGAAGATTGATGCTCGCATCGTCATGAAGGGCCCGCTCCGGGCCACCAAGGTGGATGTCTTGGCGGCCGAGGGGCATCACCACCGTCATTTGTCGGATATCCGCCGGATCATTGGGGCCTCAGACCTCCCAAAGGCCATTCAGGATCGAGCCTTGGCGGTCTTCTCCCGCCTGGCCGACGCCGAAGCCAAGGTCCACGGCGCCACGCCGGATACGATTCACTTTCATGAGGTCGGCGCCGTCGACGCCATCATCGACATCGTCGGCGCCATCGCCGGCCTGCACGAACTGGAGATCGAGACTCTGTACGCATCGGCCCTTCCGACGGGTGGCGGCTGGACGATGAGCCAGCATGGCAGGATTCCCTTGCCCGCGCCGGCCACACTCGAACTGCTCGCGGCCGCCCGCGCGCCGATCAGCCCGGCCCCTGCGCCGGGTGAATGGGTCACCCCTACCGGCGCGGCTCTGCTCGGAGAACTCGCCACGTTTGAGCAGCCGCTGATGACGCTCCAGCGAATTGGCGTCGGCGCCGGCGGCAGGGACACTCCTTGGCCCAATGTGGCTCGACTTTGGCTGGGCCGACTGCATGACTGTGGCCCAATGGTTCAACTCGAAACCAACATCGACGACATGAACCCCCAGCTCTTCTCGGCCGTCAGCGACCGCCTCTTCGCCGCCGGCGCCAAGGATGTCTGGTTCACTCCCATCCAGATGAAAAAGAATCGTCCCGCCATCCTGCTGACCGCCCTTGGCCCGGCGACACACGAGGCGGCGCTCAGTCGGGTGATCCTCGAGGAGACTTCGACGTTGGGCGTGCGCGTCCATCCCCTGCGACATCGCCATGAAGCCCGGCGCGAAATCATGTCCGTCGCCACGGCATTTGGAACACTGCGGGTGAAAGTCAAATGGCTCGACGACAAGGCGGCCGGCGCCACGCCTGAATACGACGACTGCAACCGACTGGCCGCCGAGGCGAAAGTGCCCGTCCGCACCGTCTACGAAGCCGCTGTCGTCGCAGCGCAGGAATTGCTGGGTAGTCTTAGGTCGTAAATCATAAGTTGATCAGCCAGGTGAGTCGCTTAACGGTTTCCTTTTACCCACTGTGATTCAAACGGCCACTCGCATGCGCATTCTCTACATCGGTGGTACAGGTGAGATTTCCTACGAGTGCCTGCTCTCCTCCGCGGCCGCCGGACATCAATGCACCGTCTTCAACCGCGGGCGCGAACCCGCCCCGCTGCCCGATGGCGTGCGCCGAATCCTTGGCGACCTCAACGATCCCGTCGCCTACGCGGCCCTGGCCCGCGAAAACTTCGATGTCGTCTGCCAGTTCAAGGCATACACCGTAGACGATGCGCGTCGTGATATCGCTCTCTTCGCCGGACACTGTGGCCAATACGTCTTCATCTCCTCGGCGTCGGCCTATCACAAGCCGCCGCTGGGTGGCCGCATCGCCGAAACCACGCCGTTGCACAATCCCTTCTGGCCGTATTCCCAGGCCAAAGCCGACATGGAACGTACCCTCTTCGACGCTTACGCCGGCCGGCGACTGCCCCTCACCGTCGTGCGCCCTAGCCACACCTACCGCCGTCGGTTCCCCGGCATGAGCCTCAGCGGCGACGATCAGGCCTGGCGCATCCTCAATGGTCGGCCGGTGGTGATCCATGGCGATGGCTCGCTCCTCTGGACGCTGACACACGCCCGTGATTTCGCCACGCTCTTTGTTCCGCTGCTCGGCCGCCGCGAGGCACTCGGCGAGGCATTCCACATCGTCACCGACACCGCTTACACGTTTGAGGCAATCTACCGAACCATCGCCGGCATCATGGGCGTCTCCGCGCGGTTCGTGCATGTGCCAGTGGATGCACTCCTGAGGGCATATCCCGATTGCGCCGGTCCACTCCTGGGTGACAAGGCATGGACGACGCTCTTCAACACAAGCAAAATCGAACGTCTATCGGGCCGCATCGAACGGCCCACACCGCTTGCTGATGGACTCGCCGCGGCATGGTCCTCGGTCCGCGAACGACTGGATTCACATCGCCCGGATGCGTCCGTCCATG
>CAYSSA010000058.1:20272-21144 GCA_964433485.1 uncultured Tepidisphaeraceae bacterium
ACTGCACGATCGCATCGCCGCCGACTATCTGTAGCCGCCATGGTTCATTGAGGTTCCGCGGCCGTCACGAACCACCGTGGCCACAACGCCGCCTGTCCGTTCATACGCGCACACCCCGCGTTGCCAGGGTCGCCGATTTGACTGTCTTTCCCCTCGGACAATGGGTATGATGTGTCACTGGTTGATCAGGAACACGAAGAGTTGTACACCATGATTGCTCACGTTCCATCAGTTCGCCGCGGATCCACCTGGCCGGATGTGCTTGCCGTCGTGGCGGTGATCAGTGTACTGGCCGGCATCACCATCCCGATGATGCTGTCCGCCCGTCACCACGCCTCGCGCGCTCGCTGCACGGACAATCTCCGAGAAATTGGCATTGCACTGTCAAGATACGCGCAGATTCACAACGGTCGCCTGCCCAGTACGCGTCCCAGTGGCGGGCCGGTTGCCACGCCGGATGTGACCAACAGCGGGCACGACGCCGCCGATCCCTCCAGCGAATATGGCCCCTGCGCCAACAATGTCCCCGCGGCCATCTTCCTGTTGGTGCGGCTGGGTTTGCTGGATTCTACCGCACTGATCTGTCCTGGCAGCGTCGGCGAACCGGATCGCTTCGAAGGACAGGATCCTCGGCAGCGCAGCAACTTCACCGATGTCCAACTCAACCTGACCTACGCCATGCAGAACCCCTACGTCGACGACGCCGTCCGCCTCGGGGGTTTTGCCTGGAAACTCTCGCCCGGTCGCAACATGGTGCTGGTGGCCGATCGCGGTCCCGACAGCAGCCTCTTTAAGGAACTCTCGCCCGATTCCAGCACCGAGCGGTTGCGCATGGCCAACTCCGCCAATCACGATCGCTACGGGCAGAATGT
>CAYSSA010000058.1:21160-21749 GCA_964433485.1 uncultured Tepidisphaeraceae bacterium
TTCCACACATCGCCTTTCGCCGGGCTTGATGGCGACCACATCTATCTCAGCAAATCCGGGCGGCAGATCGACTCGGCCGCCGATGCTGACGACACCGTGTTGCTTCCCGGCGAGTGACCCACGCATTCAATCACGCCGCCGCCGGCCCAGTGCCAGCAGTGCCGATAGCGCCATTGCCGCCAGTGAAGCCGGTTCGGGGATTGCCACCGGACCAGCCGCCAGAGCAACGCTTCCGGCAACCGATTCCGTATACACGATCTCGCCCAGGATCGAGGGCAGATTCACGCCCACAAACCCGTCGAACCTCGGCGTGCCATCCGGCAGGAACACCGACTGCGTGGCCACAAACCGGATCAATCCCGCGCTGACCGATTGCACCTGCCACCCGCCATACCCTGGCAGTGCGGCCTCGCCCGAAACCATCGCGTTGATCCACTGCTCCGAGTAGAGCGTGATCTCGTCGCCCGGCGAAATCAGCAGACCCTGCGGCGGAACCGTAAGTCCGTAGTTCCATGTGTTGGCGCCCGAGCCCACCGGTTCCAGATACGGCACCGGCTCAAATGTCGACCGGACCGGTCCTGACAACCAG
>CAYSSA010000059.1:0-11560 GCA_964433485.1 uncultured Tepidisphaeraceae bacterium
GATGACCATCGGATGGATGCGCGAGACCCACCGCGCGTATCTGCGCGAGTTTGCGACCGGTTGTTTTGCTCCTGAGCGGATGCACCCGCGGCTGGACGAACTGGAAGCGGTGGTGCGCAAAGCGAGGGAAATAGCCAGAGCGCAGGGTAAGGAACTTCCGATGACGATGCCGGCTGGCAGCAACCGTGCGCGGGCGGATCTGAAGCCATTTGTGACAGCCAGGGTTCACTCGGTGCTGGAGCAACTTGCCGGGCGAGCACAAGGAGACCCTGTGGGTGGTCGTCCGCCGCCGCCCAAGCCGGTCATTCCAGCGCCGAAGTTGCCCGTGCCGAAGATTCCGGCGCTGCCGACAACGAAACCTGCGCCTGTCAACAAGCCGGCGGCTCAGGATGCGCCCGTGAAGTCTGCCCGGCACGCGCCGCCACCTCCGCCCAAGCCGGAAAAGCGTCCTCCACTGCCGCCGAATCCGCTGGCTCAGTTCCTGCTTACCACGCTCGATGTCGAACGCGATGGCCAGTTCAAGCGGGACGAGGTGGTCAATGCCGCGAAACACCTATTCATCGCACACGGTTGGCAACACCAGGGACCGCTGACGGAAGCGTCCGTGGCCGAGACACTCGACCGGCTGGGTCGGCTGATGGATCCGTTTCCTCCATCGTCGCCCGAGGTTCCGCCCGTCGAGGATCCGCTGCGACAGCGTCCGGCCCTGACCTGGGCGAGGGTGATCGTGAAGCGCGCCGATGTTCGCAAGATCGGTCAGGCCACGCTGGAGGAATTGATCGAGGCGGCCAACAGCTTCTTCGACGAGGCCGACACCAATCACGATGGCGACCTCACCAGCCGTGAAGTCGCCGCGCTGCTTGACCTGCTGGTGCCGAGACAATGAGGAATCGTGATGCAGCCCATTCGTGTGGCCGCCGTACAATTCGAGCACACTTCCGGTGATAAACCGGCCAACTTCGCCAAGATTGAGGCATTTGTCCGCCGCGCCGCCGATCATGGGGCGCAGATCGTCGCATTTCCCGAGTGTTGCATTACCGGTTACTGGTTCCTGCGCGAACTCACACGGGATGAGCTGTGGAGTCTGGCCGAGGAGGTGCCGTCGGGGCCATCCACGCGCCGACTGCGCGAGTTGGCCGGGGACCATGGCCTGAGTGTCGGCGCCGGCCTGGTCGAGCGCCTGCCCGATGGCGTCATGCACAACACCTACGTCGTGGCGATGCCGGACGGGCAAGTGCGCCGGCATCGCAAGATCCAGGCGTTCGAGCACGAGCACATTTTGCCGGGCAGTGAGTACACGGTGTTTGACACGCCGCATGGTGTGCGAGTGGGTGTTCTGATCTGCTACGACAACAACATCGTGGAGAACGTGCGAATCACCGCGCTGATGGGTGCGGAGGTGCTGCTTTCACCGCATCAGACTGGCGGCTGCAATTCGGTAAGCCCGCACGGCATGAAGCCGATTGACCGAGCAGCCTGGGACCACCGGCACGAGGAGCCCGCGGCCCTGGCTCGCGAGTTCGCGGGCGACAAGGGTCGCGCATGGCTCATGCGCTGGCTTCCCTCGCGTGCCCACGACAATGGGTTGTTCCTCGTTTTCGCCAATGGCGTCGGCGTGGACGATGATGAAATCCGCACCGGAAACGCCATGGTGCTCGATCCCTATGGCCGAATCATCGTGGAGACAACACAGCCAGAGGACGCAATGGTCATCGCCGATCTGGATCCGTCGCTGCTGCACAATTGCACCGGCCGCCGATGGATGAAAGCCCGGCGGCCGGAGTTGTACGCACCACTGACACACCGGACCGGCAACGAGATGCCGACGCGACAGGTGCGATTTGGCAAAGACTCGTAATGATCTTGACGGCGCTCATCAGGCGGCCGCCGCGGTTGGTTGCGGCTGGGAAGCGAGGATTCGCGCCAAGGCATCCATGGCTGGATCCTTGATCTTGCGGGTTTCCAGTCCGTAACTGGAAGTGCCGTTGCGGCTGTTGACGACGATCTGCCGCTCGTTCTGGAAGGTGCGAGGGGAAATGCGGACCGGACCGCGGATTCCGGCCGGAAGGGTTGCCTCGAGTCCGTTGAAGCGGACGATGACGCCGCTTTCAACGGTACTGGAGATGATGATCTCCTCCTTGCAACGGGCCTGGGCATCGGCGTGGGCATTGCGGAGCATGGCAATCGTCGCCTGATGCCGTTCTTCGACCTCGGAGGCGTTGTAGAGCAACTCGGTGGCTTTCTCCTTTTGTGCGGCGCTGAGCCCCTTTTGGTGTCGAAGCAGCGGCTCGACGGTCTGGCGTATCTTCTCGATCTGTTTCAAGTCGGCATCGATCTTGGGCGCATGCTCGGCCGCCAGTCGGCGGAGGGCCTCGTCGATCCCGGCCTCGAGTATGGTCAGCGAGTCGGAGGAACAGCCCGCAGTGTGGCAGGTCACACCGCCGGCCGCGGTGATATGGCCGGCCATGATGGCGCCGTGCTCGACGCGGACGCGCCCGCCGCACGCAACCCGGCTGTGTGAAATCTCGTTGACGGCCACGATATCGTGACCTGCCTCGGCGTTGGCGTTGCGGAGATATTTTGCCTGAATGTCGTGACCGGCGAAAACGTGTCCCTTTTCCTTTCCGCTGATGCCGCCGGTAACGAGGAGATCAACGGCGGCGCGGATTTCGGCGGCCTCGACATCCCGCACCACGCGAATGGTACCGCCGCTGATGACCTTGAAGAGATCCTGCACGGAGCCGCGGATGCAGATGTCTCCGTGGTAGTCGAGGTTGCCGGTCTTGAAGTCCACGTCGCCGGGGATACCGAGCACCTCGTCGACCCAGATGCGAGACTCATGCACTCGCACCTGACCCTGAGTGGTTGCGACGATGTTGGCGCCATCGGCATCCCAGGCCACATTCGGCCCGAGTTCGGTGCGCGCCGGCTCCGGCGAACGGGCGATGGCCTGCCCGGCGGCGGCGATGGGTACAGCGCAGCGGTCGTAGTAGTTGTCCGGGTCGGGCCTGTCCTTGTCGACCAGGTCGAGCATCTCGAACTTCACGGGCTCGAGCTGGATGGGCTCCGGCGTCGGCGACTGCGGCGGCGGTGCAACCGGCTGAGCCAGAGGCGGTATCGCCGGAGCGGCAGTCGCAATCGGAATCACCTCTGCTGTTTTCTGCTCGGAGGACATATATTGGATCCTCTCGGCGAGAACGAGCCGGCAGCGCAACCGGCGGTCAGGCGGCAGCCTTCACCTTCGCCAGCGTCTGCTGGACGCGGCCCAGGAGCGACTCCGGTGTGAAGGGCTTGACCACGTAGTTGTTGACGCCGGCCTTGAGCGCGTCGAGTACGCGGGACTTTTCGGCCTCGGTGGTCACCATGATCAGCGGCGTTGCCTTGTCCTTTTCGCGGATGCGCTGTACCAGGGTGTGTCCGTCCATGTTGGGCATGTTCCAATCGACCAGAATCAGATCAAACGGCCCGGGCGTTGCCGCTATGAGCGACAAGGCTTCCATTCCGTCGCCGGCCTCGAAGAACTCGACCTCTCCCAGGGCGGTGAGTACCTTCTTCTGGATATTGCGCATTGTGCGGGAATCATCTACGAGCATTGCTTTCATGGCACGTCCTCCTATTGAACCTTCTCGCCACCGGCAGGATTGAGTTGCTTGATGCTGATCTCGACGGCAAAGGCACCGACGTCGGTGCGGCACGGAATCACGATGCACGGCACGCCGGACAGCCTGGCGATAGTGTGCCCCGAACCGATGACCACATTAGGCACCGTGATCGTGGCCATGTTGCCCAGGTGCTTCTTGGCGCCGCCGGCAATCATGTTGGCCAGTTCGCCGACGGCATCGGCGAAGTCCGGCGTTCCGAAAGCGAGTGCTCCGCCCGCAAAGGCCTCCACCAGCTTTTCGGCCGCGCTGCGCTCGAAGCTGACGACCACCGAGCCGATAACGTCGCCGGAAAACCCGATGATGCTGGAGACGTCATAAGTGGGCGCGGGCTGGGTCTTGACGTGCGGCCGCTCGAGCACGGTCGCCATGCCCACCATGGTGCTGAAGACGCTTCGAACGGAATTGACGAACGGCACAATCAGTTTTGGATTGATGGCAGCCGACGCTTCTTGTGTCTGTGACATAATACCTCACGCCTGTTCCGGCGCCGCTTGAAGCTGCGCCAAATTGATGATGGTTCGGGCGATATCGTTCAGGGGCACGACACGCTCGGCCCCCCCACATTTGATGGCTTCGGCGGGCATTCCAAAGACAACGCAGGACGCCTCGTCCTGGGCGACCGTCCTGGCGCCGGCGCGGCGCATGTTCAGCAGCCCATTGGCGCCGTCGGCGCCCATGCCGGTAAGGATCGCCCCCACCGCATTGGAACCCGCATACTTCGCGACGGAATCGAACAGCACCTCGACGCTGGGGCGCTGGTGAAAGACTTCGGGACCGTCCTTGACGACAACGTAGTAGCGCGCGCCGGAGCGCTGCAGCAGCATGTGCTTGCCGCCGGGCGCTATGAGCACGCGACCGGGAAACACTCCATCTCCGTCGGAGGCCTCCTTGACCTCGACACGGCACATTCCGTTCAGCCGTTGCGCAAAAGAGGCGGTGAACCCCGCCGGCATGTGCTGGACAACGACCGTGCCGGGGGCCCCGGCGGGAAAAGCCGTGAGCACTTCCGTCAGGGCCTGCACTCCGCCCGTGGACGCGCCGATCGCCAGAATGCGGTCCGTCGTCCGCAACATGGCAGTGGGCGTCTCCAGCGGGCCGGCGGGTTTTGACAAAGCCGGGCGCACGCGAGCGGCGGCGGCGGCCTTGATCTTCTCCAACAGCAGTCCGCCCACGTTGCCGAGTTCGTAGGCGGAGGTGGGCTTGCCCAGCACCTCGACGGCGCCGGCCTCCATGGCGGCGACGGCCATTTCCGTCCCGCGCCCAGTCAGCGAACTCACAACCACGACGGGCATCGGGCGGTAGTGCATGAGCCTCTTGAGGAACGTGATGCCGTCCATTCGCGGCATCTCGACGTCCAACGTCAGCACGTCCGGCTCAAGTTCGACAATCTTGTCGCGGGCGACGTAGGGATCGGGCGCTGTGCCCACGACCTCGATGCGCGAATCCCGGCCAAGCTCGCGGCACAGCAATTGTCGCACGACGGCCGAATCATCCACAACAAGCACACGGATGGGCTTGAGGGTTGCGGCGGGAGGCTGGGGTTTTCGGACAACGAGCGTCATGTTATTTCCTGTCCGCAAGGCGAATGGCGACCGGATGCCCCTCGGCATCCAACAGAGTGAAACCGGGCTCGGCCAGCAAGTCCCGCCAGGCATCGGGCGACAGCGGGACTATCTCTGGAATCGACATTTCGTATGCCTGACTTTCCAAACCGGCGCGCTGGGAAAGGATCGCTCCACAGGTGACATTCAGCAGTTCCTTGAGGGCGTCGCGTCCGCGAAACCGAGCCTCGGGCGATTCCTCGCCGAAGACATTGGCGGCCATTTGCACGCCGAGCCCTTCGCCGGCCAGCATTTCCAGCCTCTGGCAGATTGGTCCGCGGAAGCCGATCCGCAGCAGCAGCGGATTATCGGGCGTGGGCAATTCCCCTTCCGGCGGAAACGCCGAGATGAAGGCCAGTTGTTCCAACCCCACCACCAGGGCCTCAACAAGGGTGTCGTTCTCAAGCTGCGGCATGGAATTCTCCCAGGGTTTGAGTGATGAGATTTCGCACGGACTCGGGCGTGAAAGGTTTGCGCAGATATCCGCGCACTCCTTCACGCTTCAACGACTCCAGTCGTTCGGTGCTCGGTTCGGCTGAGATCACCACGACGGGAATGGCCCTGGAGGATTCCTCGGCGAGGATCCGACGCGTCATTTCCACGCCGTCCATCTCGGGCATGTGCAGATCGGCCATGACCAGATCGACCTTTTCCGCCGCAAGCAGACGCAGCGCCTCCATGCCATTGGGCGCCTCCAGAACCTTTTCGGTCGGCACACGGGCCATCTGGATGGTACGCTTGATGATTGCGCGAATGGTCGCTGAATCGTCGACAATAAGTATACGAAAAGCCATGACTGCGCTCGCTTAGAGGTTCCTGGTTGTTCCCTGGGTCTTCACCGTAACGGCGCCGTCGCCGACATTCAGGTACATGTTGCGCGGGCTCGATCCGCCGATATCCTCGCCGTCGACAAACATCCCGTGCTGCCAGAGTATCTTGCGGATCGCGGCATGGTTGCGCCGTCCGATGTTGAACAGGTTGTGGTCGTCGAGGATCTGGGCGGCGCCGGCGAGTTTCACCTTCAGTCGCCGCTTCTGGGCTCCCTTGGATTCCAACTCGCGGATCAGACATTCCATGCCGGTGTCGGCGAACATGAGGGGCCGTTGCCTCGCCCGATCCGGATCCAGCGTCGAGGTCGGCAGTTGAAAGTGCAACATACCTCCGACGTTGGACACCGGGTCATGCAGGGTCACGCCGATGCAGGATCCGAGTGAATAGGTGACGATGACGTCGGTCGGATCGGCCGAGGTCTTGGCGTCGGAAACACTGACAATCACGTTCACAGGTCCACCTCATCTGGCATTCATGCCTTCTGGTAGATCGTCGGCTGGACGTATCCGAACTGGTGCTTCACGCCGGTAAGCGATTCGGAGTGGCCGGTAAACAGCAGGCCGCCCTTATCAAGGTGCTCCCAGAAGCGATTGACCAGCCTCTCCTGCGTGGGCTTGTCGAAATAGATCATGACGTTGCGGCAGAAGATGAAGTCGAACGGCCCGCTGAACGGCCAGGGTTCCATCAGGTTCAGGTAGGCGAACTGGACCATGTTCCGCACCACAGGCGCGACCTGGAATCCGGCGACGTCGCCCGATCTGGCGGGTACCATGTACTTGCTCTTCAGTGCCGCCGGCACGGCCGCCACGCGGCTCTTGTCATAGAAGCCCGCTTTGGCCCGTTCCAGCACCTGGGTGGAGATGTCCGTCGCCAGCAGTTTGATATCCCATCCGCCCGCTTCGCCGGTGGCGTTGAGCAGCGTGAGCGCGAGCGTATACGGCTCCTCGCCCGTGCTGCACCCGGCGCTCCAGGCGCGAATCCGGCCGATACCGGCCTTACGCTTCCTCTGCAGCAGTTGCGGAAGGTGCGTCTGCGTCAGATAGTCGAAGTGCCCACTTTCACGGAAGAAGCTCGTAAGATTGGTGCTCATCGAGTCGATCAGGCAGGTGAATTCCCGGCCTGTCGGATCAGCAAACACATGATCGAGATACTCGGATGCGGTCCGGAGTCCGCTGAGGCGGAGTCGTTTGGCGATCCGGGCTCGCACAAGCTCCTTCTTGCCGTCGTGAAGATTGATGCCGCAGTGCCGGTGGACGATCTCGCTGATGCGCTGAAAATCGCGTTCGGTCACACACTCGGCGTCGTTGAGAAACATGCTGCGCATCTCCTGAAATGGTGGCCGCCGAATCGGCCTTGCCGAATCCTGTGAAGCCGGACTTTCCGGCGTACTCGCGGGCGTTGAACGGGAATTTCGCCAACGCCCTGTCGCCGGACCTCACGGCTCTGAAATTGACGGTCAGCTTTGCGAGGTCTCGGCCAGCATGTTGATCTCCTCTTCGCCGAGGACCCGGTCGATGTCGAGCAGGATCTTGACGGAATCGCCGATTTTGCCCATGCCCAGGATGAAATCGGTGTCCACGGAGGCGCCGAACGTGGGCGGTTCCTCGATCTTCTCACCGGCGATGTCAAGCACCTCGGAAACATGGTCGACGATGATTCCCGTCGACAGCTTGCGCCCGCCCTGCTTGATCTCGACAACGATCACGCACGTCTGCTCGGTGCGTTCGGCGGCTTCCATGTTGAATTTGGCGCGCAGATCGATCACCGCGATCACCTGCCCACGCAGGTTGATCACGCCCTTGACATAGGACGGCGTTCGCGGAACCGCCGTGATGTCCATGTAGCCGATGATTTCCCGGACCTTGAGTATCTCCAGACCGTACTCCTCCTTGCCCAGGGCGAAAGTGAGGTACTTGCCGCCCTTGTTGGTTGCGGATCGATTCGTTGTTTCGAGTGTTGCGGTGCTCATGTCATGTCTCCTTCAAGACTCTGGAATGCCGTGGATTTACTCCGTGGCCGCGTTGATGAGGCCAGGAACGTCAAGTATCAGGCTGATGCTGCCATCCCCAAGGATGGCGCCGCCGGACACGCCTTTGATTCTGCCGATGACCTCCCCAAGCGACTTAATCACGACCTGCTGCTGCCCGAGAATCTCGTCCACCAGCAGGCAGCAGCGGCGGTGATTGTCCTGCACGATGACCACCAGCGCCTGGGTGGGATCCTCGTATCGGGGTTTGACATCGAACATCCGGTGAAGGCGGAACAGCGGAAGCAGGCTCCCCCGCAGCAGGCACATTTCACCGCGCCCCTGCAGCGTCGAGATCTGCTGCGCCGTCGGCCGCAGGCTCTGTTCAATACTCGTCAGGGGCAGGATGTATCGCTCGCTGCCGACCTTGACGACCAGACCGTCGATGACCGCCAGTGTCAACGGCAGTTTGATTGTGAACGTTGAGCCGCTGCCTTCGGTCGAGGCGATATCGATGCGCCCTCGCAGCGCTTCTATGTTGCGCTTGACCACATCCATGCCGACGCCGCGCCCGGAGATGTCCGTCACCTTCTCTGCGGTGGAGAGTCCCGCGTGGAAAATCAGCGAGAAGATTTCCTGTTCCGTCAATTCCTGCCCTTCGTGGATGATCCCGGCATCGGTAGCTTTCTTGATCAGTTTCTGCCGGTTCAGTCCTCGCCCGTCGTCGCTGATCTGTATGACAATGCTGCCGCCCTGGTGATACGCCTTCAATTCCACCCGGCCCGCGCGTGGTTTGCCGGCCTTCTCCCGGACATCCGGCGGCTCGATGCCGTGGTCCACCGAATTGCGGACCATATGCACCAGCGGATCGCCGATTGCCTCGACGACGTTGCGATCCAGTTCCGTGTCGCCGCCGCTCATGACGAACTCGATTTCCTTGCACGCCTTGCGTCCCAGATCGCGGACCAGCCTGGCCATCTTCTGGAACACCCCGTGGATCGGCACCATGCGCATTGACATCGACAACGCCTGCAATGACCGGGTGATCTTGCCCAGATGCGATACGTTGCGCGCCAGGCGTTGGTCGTGGCCTGTTGCCGCGATGATGTCCTGATGCACCATCGACTCGGCGATGACCAGTTCACCCACCATGTTGATCAGGCTGTCCAGCCGATCCGTGGCGACCTTTACCGTCGCGTCGCCGCCCGATGTCGAGCCCGCCGATGGGCCCGTCGCGCCAGTAGTCGACGCAACCCCTTTGGCTGCGGGCACACTGTCCCCGGCCATGTCCTGGACCCGTAACTCCTGTTTGCCCGCTGCGGCATTATGAAGCCGGCCGAGCAGCCCCGGCAGATAGGTGTTGACCGACAACGGCGAGCCCCGTTTCATCGCATCGTCGAGATCCTGAATGAGCGACTTCATCAAGTCGATGGACTCGAGAATCACATCCACCGTTGTCCCCACCAGTTTCAGTTCGCCCTTGCGGCCCAGATCCAGAAGATTCTCCGCCGCGTGCGCCAGCGAGCCGATCTGTTTCAGGTTCAGGAAGCCGGCCACGCCCTTGATGGTATGGAATGCGCGGAAGATCGCATTGATGGCCTCCAGATCCTCCGGATGCTCCTCAACCCTGAGAACGCCCGCCTCCGCGGATTCGATGTGCCCGCGCGCCTCCGTGATGAATTCGGCCACCAGCGGCGCATCGTCCGGGCCGATCAGGGTCGTGCCCATGTCCGCCTGCGCGGCCGGGGATTCCTGTGGACTCTGGCTCGTGGCGGCAATGGATGGGCCGCTGGAACCCTGAACCTCCGGAGTTGATGTGTCGCCGGTCTCCTCGCCCACCGCGGCGCGACGCGCCATTTCCTGCAACCGCGCGACCGCCTGACTGACCTGCGTCAGCGTCTGGGCGGCGTCATCCGTCTCGCGCAGGATGATTCGCGCAAGCGCCTGCCCGGCGTCGGTTGCCGTTCCACAGATGGCCCCGGCGCCTCGGGAGCCTTGTTCCCTGAGTTCCCTTGCATAGACGCTCAATTCCTCGAACTGGCCGTGAATCGCTGCGAGCGTCTGGGGATCATTCACATCCGCACCAACAACCGCCGCCGCAAGCTGCTCAGTCAATTGCGTCAATTTGCACATGGGCCGCCTTATCCTTCAGTTGCCTCGCGGGAGATCAGCCCATGCGGCGCCGTCCCAGACCGTTGCCGCGCAGGCCATGATCAAACGCTTTCGCGAGCGCATTTCAATGTCTAGGAATCGGCAGCCTTACTAAGCACCTTAACCGGCAAATTCACTCGTCCTGGCGCCTTCGTGCCCAGGCCGCGTGTCACCCCATGCCTCGTCAACGTCCGGAAATACCGTGACGCAGGCGGAACCGGAGCCCTTGGGCCGCCGGCCGCCCTTGAATGAAGGTTTGGATTTGGTGGAGATTCAGTGATCTGTCTGATCTGTAATCGCGGCAACCCGCTCCTGTGCCGGAAACAGAATCTTGTCCAGGCGAATATCCAGCCATGAATGGTTGGCGTCCACCCGCCCGTACCTCGCCACGATCCTGTTTAAACGATCCAGCTTCTCTGCCGGAGCCAGTTCCGTATGGAAGTTGCGCCGAGGCGGCTCGCCCCAGCGAATCTGCGTCCGATACCGCGTGTGCAGCACAATCTGCGCCTCACGCGGCTTGGCACGACAATTGAAATTGGTCACGTCCACACGCTCAATATCCTCGGCGCAAGCCTGTTCGAACAAAATGCGCAACATGTCCAGACCGGCGGCCAAGTCATCGCCAGCCCATTTGCGACCGGGTTGCGGCGGCGGCGAGGCTACCCCGTCGATAATACGCAAGGCCAGCCGCCCTTCCTCAGTGAACATCATCCGCGGGTTGCCGGCCGAAACCGGAAACCTCTCGGGCAAACGATAGCCTTCCGCGTCAATCAGAACGAAATCGCCGCCGCTGCTCACAAACGCGGCCGGCGCGCGATACTCGCATTCGATCTCGATGGTGTCCCCGGCCGACGCTCCATAAAGCCGGCGTACCCGATGCACCTTCTTCACCCACGGATTGCCCGATAACACATCGGCAATATCGCGAAGGAACTGCGCATCCAAGGCCGACCGTTGCACCTTGGGCGCCACGCTGCGGGCAATGGCATCGGAGGTCGAATCGCTCATCCATTCAGGCACATTCTTCAGGACAATGCGCGCAGGGGTCGTGGGATAGGCCAGCTTCTGTTCGACCTGCTGGTGCATCTTCCAAAACGCCGCGCCACCCGCCCCCAGCACAACGAGCACCAACAGCGATCTCAGCGCCAACACAAGCCAACGCCCCTCGGACCACATACTTGCAGCTTCCGTGTTTTTCGCCACAGGTACACAATCTCCCGGCGCGCCATTCGTATGCGAGCCTGTCTCTTTATCGGACGCCAACCCCGTCAAACGTGAAAACCAATTTGGAATATGCCCCACCGTCGGCCAATTCACAGCACCAGCACATCGGCACGAGGGAGAGTCTG
>CAYSSA010000059.1:11570-11824 GCA_964433485.1 uncultured Tepidisphaeraceae bacterium
ACCGTGGTGACCAATCTGCTTGGGCCAGTCCCCCTGAATCTGCGTCAACAACTCCGGCCCCCTGCTGGAAAGCAGAACCGTATCGCCGCAGCGCACTCCCGGCAGCGATGGTGTCCAGGCCAGAACCTGATTCTCTCGCAACACCCATGACGCCTCAGGCCCGGCGGCAACTTCGCATATGCCATATCCGCTTACGCCACCGGGATGAAACAAACCCGCATGGCCTGCATGGCCCTCCTGGGCGCAGACCTGCT
>CAYSSA010000059.1:11871-12252 GCA_964433485.1 uncultured Tepidisphaeraceae bacterium
GGACAGAATCATTGCGGCATCCAGGTTGCACACGGCCTGGTAACGCCTGCGAAAATCCGGCGATGGAGCACCAAAATGCACCATTCGCGTCATCGTGCAAATCAGCCCCCGATAATCCGCGCTGACGGCCAGCACCACGCAGCCAGTGGCCTTCAGTTCCGTGGGCGGAGCACAGACCAGTCGCTTGACACGATCGTCCGCCGTTGTCCACACCCGCACCGGCAGAACCCCCTGTCGCCGCAAATGATGCTCAATGTTCCCGGCGATGTCCAGTTCGCTTTGTCCAACCCGCAACTCGCGGGCCGCCGCCTGAACACCGGCCGTGACACGCTTGGCGCCTTCGCGATAGCGCACAATCTCGCCCTCAGTGAGCGTGAGCCT
>CAYSSA010000059.1:12279-17954 GCA_964433485.1 uncultured Tepidisphaeraceae bacterium
CAGGCAGCGAGGGCAGATTCAATCCCAGAACATCCGAATCCGCGGCAATGCGCTTGCCGCCGATCAGATCGCGAGCGGCCTTCTGCGCCGCTGATCGGTTGTCCCAGGGATAAGCGACTGTCTTCCAGCCCAAACCCAGCATCTCCTCGCTCTCCATCAGTCCGGCCGACAAAGAACTGGCAAGACAAATCCGATCCGTCCGCGTCAGGAGGATCGATGCTGGCGCCCAAGGCCAAGCCGCCGTGTACCCGTTGTCCCGGCCACAACTGATCCACCGGAAATTGGCCCGCTCACTGAGCAATACGCCATCGAGGTGGAGACGCTCCAGCAATTCCATCAGGCGTTTCGTCTTGTTTTCCATTTCCGGCAGCGCCATGGCGGTAGATTATATCCCCCGCGCCCCCGTGAACAGCCCGGCCACACATCAAATCCCGCTGCGCCATGCACAACTGCTCAGAGTGAGCCATGGTCCGTTCGGCTCCCTCGACCTGTAATGTTGTCATCAGACCGGGCAATTGTGCGCCGGACCGTCTCCGCCTATCATACACAGCCCGAATCGAGAAAAAGAAGGGGCCTGGCTCATCCGCCGATTCTGGTGCGGCCCTCCAGGCGCACAGAGCAGGCAGGAAGCGTGTGCCATGATGGCGGAATGAGCCTCGCCAAGAAAGGATGTTATGCAGACTGTAATCACCGGCAAAGCCTATGTTCTGGGTGATAATATCGACACGGATCAGATCATCCCGGCGCATTTCCTCTCCTACAACCCGGCCGATCCCAACGAGCGCAAGTATTTCGGCATGTACGCCAACGCCGGCGTGCCCGAGGGTCAACGAGGGCTGCCCGACGGCAATGTCCGTTTCGTCAAGGAGGGACAGTTCAAGAGCGAATTCAGCATTGTCATTGGAGGCAAGAACTTCGGATGCGGATCGTCGAGGGAGCATGCTCCACTGGCATACGCCGAGGCGGGCATCAAGTGCGTCATTGCGGAGTTCTACGCGCGTATCTTTTTCCGCAACTCAGTCAATGGCGGCTATATCGTGCCGCTGGAATCCACACAGCGACTTGTGGAGAAGATCCACACGGGCGACGAATTGGAGGTTGATCTGGCCAATCGAGTCGTGGTCAACAAAACCCGCAACGAGAAGCATGAATTGCAGCCCCTGGGCGATGTCCTGCCAATCATCGAAGCCGGCGGCATCTTCGCTTACGCGAAAAAGAGCGGGATGCTCAAGTGAAATGCGCCCCCGTGGGCAAAACGGGACCAGGGCGGCAATGAACGTCGATGATGCAATGCCCGTTCAAGCATGGCTTATCCCAACGTCATTCTCCTCACCCATCCGGTCATACAGACTAAGTTGACGGAGCTGCGTGACGGCACGACCGGGGTGCGAGCCTTTCGCGACGTGCTGGAGGAGATTGCATCTCTGATGGTCTACGAGGTGACCCGCGACTTCCCCGTCCGCGAGAAGACCGTGCGTACGCCCCTGGAGGAGACCAGTGGGGCCGTCCTGGCGCGAAGCATCACCCTGGTGCCGATCCTGCGGGCCGGTCTGGGGATGGCCGGCGGCGTGCTGCGGCTCCTGCCGGAGGCTCGGCTGGGACACCTGGGGCTCTATCGGGACGAGGAGACACTCGAGCCAGTTCCCTACTACCAGAAGCTGCCGCCGGACATCGCTCAATCCGAAGTCATCCTGATCGATCCCATGCTGGCTACGGGCGGCAGTGCTGTGGCGGCCGCCCAGTTTCTCAAAAAGGCCGGCGTGCGCAACGTGCGATTTGTGTGTCTTGTGGCCGCACCGGAGGGAATCCGGGCCTTCCACAAGGATCATCCCGAGGTGACGATCTACTGCGCCGCGATTGATCGGCAATTGAACGAGAAAGGTTACATTCTGCCGGGACTTGGCGACGCCGGTGATCGAATTTTCGGAACCTGATGGGATCGTGCTCGGTAGCCTCAGCGATCAAACATGCGTCCCTGGTAGGCATGAAACGCTTCGAGTCGCTGTCTGAATTCCTCAACTTGTTCTTTCGTCAGCAGCTGGCCCCGTCTCTCGGCCGGATCCTGGCTCAGATCGTATGCGACGGGCTGCGTTCCCGAGAAATATATCCACTTGCGCGGTCCGTTCATGAAACAGCCGCTGATGCCCGCAAAGAAGCTGGCGGCATACACCGTATCACGCGGATTATCACCGGCGATGCTCGCTCCCTGCACCTGCCAGTCCGCCTGGCGCACACCCATGAGGTCGGCCACGGTCGGGGCGATGTCGATCTGCCTGGCCCACTCGATTCCGTTTCCCTTCAGCCTTCCGTCGGCCGACCAGAACAGCAGCGGCACCGCGAGCTCCTCGTCATACATGCTGTTGTTGTGGATATAGGTCCCGTGCTCGCCAAAGGACTCGCCGTGATCGCCGACAAAGACAAACAGCGTGTCGTCCAGCAGACCGACCGAGCCAAACCGCGCGATCATCCGTTCGAGTATGCCGTCGAGATACCGGACCGATTGCCAGTAGTGCTCGATGGATGTGCTTGGCACATCCACTTTGCCGGGATACATATAGGGATAGTGGGCCGCGTGGGTCAACACCACGGCGGCGAAGGGTTTGTTCAGTCCCGCCATGGTGTCGGCGAACCTTGAAACCAGCGGCTCGTCATACAGTCCGTAGGGTGTTCTGGGTCCGGTGGGCTGATCGCCATTGAGCATATCGGGAATGCTTAACACGGTCTCGGCCCCGCATGAAGAGAGCAGACCGCGCGTGTTCTCGAACCAGAGACTGGCAGTGCTGAACACGCAGGCGTGAAGGCCAAGCCGCTCGCGAAGCGTCCACAGCAGGGAAGTCTGCCGCGGCTTGAGCGATTCCTTCATCTCAAAGCCGGGAAATGGATGACGGCCGGTCAGGATGGCGTATTCGGCCTTGGCCGAATGGGGCACGGTAACGTAGCACTTGAGCAGCAGGCCCTGCCGCGCCATGGCATGAATTGCCGGGGCGACGGTGGAAGCCGTTCCATCCAGATCGAGCCCGGTCCAGCGAACCGATTCCATCATCACTATCACGACGTTTCGGAACGGCCGAATGCCGGCAAACGCCGCCCGGCGCCGGCCGAGGGCATCGGCGAGGGGCCGAAGGGGTTGGTCAAACCCGGCAGCCCGTTCGCCATCGTCGTTCGCCGACGGCAGCCAATCGCGAACGCTGCCCGAGGCGTAGTCATAGAAGAGGTTCTTCTCGGCGCTCCAGACCTGTGCGGGTGATCGGCAGTCCAATATACAAACGACGGTGAACGCGCAGCAGGTGGTCGCAGCCAGACCCAGCCGTCCGATCGGCCGGCGCTGAAGTGTTGAGGCAGGTACTGAGTACCGTCGATTGATGATCGCCAGCATCGCCCAAAGAGCAGAATTCACCAGCAGAACAACGGTCAGCAGCCACTGAAAATCCAGGCCGAATCCAGCGTGGTGCTTCCAGAAGGCCGGGGCGCCATCGGCAAGGTCCGTTGCGTATTTGCGGTAGTACAGCACGAGATCCCAGCCAAGGCCCCTGGCCCAGAGCTGTCGCACACGAATGTCGAACAACAGGGTACAGAGAAGCAGCGAGGAAACGAGGCACCCCGTGACAAGCCTCGCCCATGATCCTCGCCGGTTGGCAAGCCTCAGAAATACAAAGACAACGATGGCCAGCGCCAAATCCTGGAGCACGGCCCGGCCCAGCGCCGGTCGCCCGAAGTCGGCGGGTATACCAGTCTGCATGTAGGACCAGAGCGCCGCCTTCGGTGCCAGCAGCAGCAAGGCAACCATCGCGAGCAATAGCGTTCTCGGGTCGAAACGGCGCTTCATGTTCACTGTTTCTCAATCCGATCCTCATTCTACACGAATATTCTCGCGTTTGCGTGGGTCTTGTCGGCCGACGGAAAATCTGGACGCTCCGGATCCTCCCGGGACGATTGCATATCGCACCAACTGCATCTGGTGACGACCGTTCCGAGGCTGACTATCAGGTCCTTCGGTGTCTCATGCATTTCACCCCTGGCTGTTCACCGGTCTGCTACATGTGCGCAGGTGGAAGTCCGATCGACAGGAGTGGTCGTACATTGGAGAAACTACCGCTTTCGCAAAAGCGCTTTCCGCGTATGATGAGTAATTGCAGGTAACGCATGCAGAAACGCCAAGAAAAACCCGCTCCAAAGCCGCCGGCCAAACCGCAGGCGGCGCCACCGCCCGAAATCAAGCCTACGGTCCCTCTCGGCAAGACCAGCGATGAGGATCTGATGCGCCGCACGCAGCGAGGCGACAGACTAGCGTTCTCCCTGCTTTACGAACGCTACAGCGCTTCCGTGCTGTCGTACCTCTACCGCATGCTTGGCAACGTCGAGGACGTAGAGTCCATCGCGCAGGAGGTGTTCCTTCGGGCGTTTCGATTCGCACCGACCTATCGCTATCCGCAGAAGTTCTCGACCTGGCTGTTCACAATTACGCGAAACCTGGCCATCAACTATTCTCGCCGCCGCAAGCGCAGCCCCGTGCGCAACGTCACCGAGCTCAATCTCGAGGGCGTCGAGATCAGCGGCGACCCGTACGCGGTGGCCCACAAGGCTGTGGACAGTGCCGAGCGCCAGGAAGAGATCGGACGGATGCTCAAGGCGCTGGATGAATTGCCGACGGACCAGAAGGAAGTGATCGTGCTGGGAGTGTTCCAGGATCTATCTTATGCGGAAATGGAAGAGATTACGGGCACGAAGGCGGTGACGCTGCGTTCTAGGATGTTCCATGGACTCAAGCGGCTGGCGCGGGTGCTGGGCGGGCCACCTCGCGGGCATAGCGAGGATCCGATGGATGCCGATGAACCGGGCGGTCAAGCCGAGTCCGACCAGTAGAAGTGTGAGGCCGCATCATGAGCCAATTGCTGGATTTCGACAAAGACCAGTTTCTGGAGCTTCCCACCGACGCCCTGCGCTGCGGGCCCAAGAGCCCGCAGTGGAAGGAAGCCGTGGAGAAGGTTCGTTCCATGGGAGGCGCCGATGCGGACGATTACCAGTTGCTGCTGCGCGCCCGCGAGGATCTCGAAGCGGGTTTGGAATACCGCTCGATTCGCCCAGGCCCCGGCTTCACCCGCAAGGTCATGGAGGAAATTGAAAAGACTCCCGCCGGCGGCTCAAGGCCGGCCATTCCCGCGGCCGGTGTGATCGCCGTGCTCGCCGCCGCGGGTATTCTGGTCGTTCTGATCGTTATCGCGTCGATCCTCATGCGGGAACCGCCACTTGAACCAGGTGTGGCCGAACTTCAGAACATGACGTTTCCGCGGACCTTCCTGTTAGCCGATCTGGGTGTCGGTATTCCTCCGGAATTCCGTGTTTTCGGGAAAGCGCCGGTGGTTTCCAGCATCGCCAAAGGCATGCGTGCGGCCGAACCGGGTGGGACTCGCGACTTTGTGGGCGGGGGCGTTCATCTGGCCGATCCGCTAGTGTCGGCCGAACCGACGGCGATAGAAATCGGACTGCATCAAGGCAAGTTGTCCGCCAATCTCGACTTGCAGTTATTTATCGCCGAGTCCACGACATTTGAGGGTCCGAAGGCGATTTCGCCCAAGGAATTCGTGGTTGATCTGCGCGACGGCCAGTTTGCCGTATATCGCCCCGACGCCACTCTCGCCGGTTCACCCATTCGGGCGGCCGAGGGGCGCAACATC
>CAYSSA010000059.1:17976-19444 GCA_964433485.1 uncultured Tepidisphaeraceae bacterium
TGACGGGCGAAACGCGGTGGTTGAGGTCAATGGCAAGACCCTTTTCGCCGGCGCACATGGACTGGCGACCGGCGGCGCGCGCGTGCCCGGAGTGCGGTTTCTCGCGCGGGGCGGCGAAAAGAAGCTTGACGAGCTTTCAGTATCGAGAATCCGTGTTCTGAAACCCTGATACCCAGGTGGTTATGAGCAGTTCCGACCCGGCAGATATTCAGGCGGCCGAGTTTCTTGGATGCACCTACCAGACGCTCCAGGCGGAAATCGCCAAGGTGATCGTCGGCCAGCATCGCGTGATCGAGGAACTTCTCGTCGCCGTTTTCGCCAGGGGGCATTGCCTGATGCAGGGGGTGCCGGGGTTGGCCAAGACGCTGCTGGTTTCGACGCTGTCCAGTGCCATGGATTTGTCGTTTCGGCGTATTCAGTTCACGCCCGATCTGATGCCGTCCGACATCACGGGAACCGACATCTTACAGGAAGACCCCGAGAGCGGACGTCGCCGATTTGAGTTTCAGAAGGGTCCGATCTTCGCCAACATGATTCTGGCCGACGAGATCAACCGCACTCCGCCGAAGACGCAGTCGGCGCTCCTGCAGGCCATGCAGGAACGCCAGGTGACCGTGGGCACTCGCACGTTGGATTTGCCCGAGCCGTTTTTTGTGCTCGCCACACAGAATCCCATCGAGCAGGAGGGCACGTATCCGCTGCCGGAGGCGCAACTCGACCGCTTCATGTTCATGGTCACGGTGAACTATCCCCGGCGGGAAGAGGAACTGGAAATGCTGAAACGCACCACCGGCGCGGCTCGCCCAACGGTGGAGTGCGTGCTCGACGGCCAGAAAATCGCGCAGTTGCAACAGCTCGTGCGGCGGGTACCCGTGGGTGATCATGTGTACAACTTCGCGCTCGATATCGCGCGCATGACCCGGCCAAACGAACCCGGGGCCAGCGACTTCGTGCGGCACTGGTTGAGCTGGGGAGCCGGGCCGCGTGCCGGACAATACATGATCCTGGCTGGAAAGGCGCGAGCCCTGATGCATGGCCGGCTGTTTGTCACTCTGGAGGACATTGAGGCAGTTGCTCCACCCGTGCTGCGACATCGCGTGGTGCCGAATTTCAACGCCGAAGCCGAGGGGATCACCGTCGAGCAGATCGTGGACAAGGTGATGGGGCTCGTTCCGCGAGGCGATGGGGAGCGGTTGCTTTGATGTGGTACAAACGAGTGTGGGGATCGGAGTTCGACCGCATGTGGAGAATCACTCTCGCAATGGTCTTGGCAGGCTGGACCGGTGGCGTTTTCGGCGCAGTCCCGACCGTAGTTGAGGAGAAGTTCGACAACGGCAAGGTCAAGGCTCGCTACACGGTCAACGCCGATGGCAGGCGATTCGGCCCATATTCCCTGTTTTACGAAGATGGCCAGCTTCGAGAAACCGGCGTCTACAAGGACGATCAACTCGACGGCCCGCAGCAGACA
>CAYSSA010000059.1:19488-21656 GCA_964433485.1 uncultured Tepidisphaeraceae bacterium
GGGGCAACGTCATGGCTCGCTGGTGGAACTCGACGAGCGGGGCAACAAGCTGAGAACGGCCGAGTACCGGCTTGGCAAGCTCAACGGCGTCTATCGCGAGTTTCCGCCCGGCAGCGTGATTGCCGGCGTTGAACGCCTGTATGTCGATGGTGAAGCCATTTATCCGCGATCCCAGGGGATCATGGCCGCGGCACTGGCGAAGATTCGCTCGGCTGCGGTTGAGACTCGCAAGCCGGATCCAGACACCAAGCCCGTGCCAAAACACCCCGGAACCAACGTATCCCAGGCCGACCGCGAAAAGGCGGTTCGCCTGCTGATGGAATACCGCTATCTGTGCAATGTCCCGCATGAAAATCTGCAACTCGATCCCTATTACAACGCAGAGGCAGAGGCCGCCGTCGCTATTCTCGACACCTTGGGCAAACTCACGCACAACCCCGAGAATCCCGGCTGGCCAGACGAGGACTACAAGATCGCGAAAGCCGGGTGCGGGCGAAGCAATCTCTATTCCGGAAGTGGAGGTTGCACAGCCGCGGTCGGCGCCTTCATGAATGATTCGGATTCCGGCAATATCGCGGCATTGGGACACCGCCGGTGGTGTTTGAATCCGGGCATGGGGCGTGTCGGTTTCGCCGCCTCCGCACAGCATTCGGCCATGTGGAGCTTCGACGGCTCCCGTAAAGACATCCCCGACTGGGATTTCATCGCATATCCCGCCCCGGGACTGTTTCCCGTCAGCCATTTCAGTGCCAACTATGCCTGGAGCGTAACGCTGAACGAGCAGAAGTTCCGCAAGCCATCAAAGGAATCCGTGCGTGTGACGGTAAGCCCGGCCGTCGTGCAGGTCGCCCAAAGCACGATCAAACCCAGTGGTCCATCCGCCAAACTCAACTACCTCAACGTGGACCTGGCGGGATTTGGTATCGCCAACTGCATTATCTTCCGTGTCGATGCACTGAACATGTCGCCCGGCACCGGTTACCTGGTTGAGATTGAAGGCCTGGCCGACAAACAAAACAAGCCAGCCAAAGTCCGATACCTGGTGGAGTTCTGCCGTCCGCTGTAATTGGAGCACTCGGTGATCCACCCTGAGCCCGAGTTCCCAGCCCAAGCCCCTGTATTGCGCGTCTTGTTTCCCGTCGGAATGGTTTTCCGGGCTGGCATTCGATCAGGCTTCCTAGTATTGTTGTGGATGAACCGCCGCGGTGGAAGGTCTGGGCAGGTATGTTCGGGTTTCTCAAGCGCGCTGAACCAGAGGCCGGTCCCCGCGTTTCCACCAAGTTCTGCACCGACAGCTTCAACGGGAAATACCCGCATGTGGGGCTTTATGATACCCGCGCCAAGCGGGTCTGGGTCTGTAAGCCCTTGGCCGGACAGGCGATACGCACTTCCCACGCACGACTTATAACCGGGGCCGATAACGCCACATCCACGGTCTGGAAGGACCGGTTCATCTGCTTCTGGTTCTATACACCTCGGACCGGCGAAGGGTTGATCCATGGCTATCCGATCGAATGGGACGAGGCCCAGCTTCTGGTCCGGATTGACCCCAACTGGGATTACGACCGCCAGAAGCTCATCGCCGCCGAATTAGTGGACCAGGTCAATGACAATTTGGAAAGACAATTCAAGCACGGGGAGCGTGTGTTCGATTTCTTCGTCAAGTGCAAGTTGCCATATGCCTTCAACTTACACTATATAGGTCCTCGCGCGACCGATTCCCTTTTTTATGTGAAGAGGGTCGAGGGCGCTCATTAGGCAAGGTCGTATCCCCAGCCACATGGTACAATCTGGGGAAATTGGACAAGCTTTAATGGCGTGCTGGACTGTATCGCCTGGGCAAAATGGACGACAATAGGATTGGCGACCGTATGGTGCATCGGTCGTGGTCTTGTTGAAATCAAGAAAGTGAACCAAGTATGCAAGGCTTTATTACACCGACGATCCGAACCTTCCAGGTCTTTCCCAATCTTCCGGATCAACTGCAGCCCCTTCTTGAGTTGGCCCAGAACTTCTGGTGGGTCTGGAATCCGGATGCCGTGGAGTTGTTCCGTCGGCTCGACCGCAAGCTCTGGGATCTGGTGCATCATAATCCCGTAAAGTTCCTGGGAATGATCGAGCAGAAGCGGCTCGCGGCGGCCGCCGCGGATGACGGCTATCTCTACAAC
>CAYSSA010000060.1:0-251 GCA_964433485.1 uncultured Tepidisphaeraceae bacterium
GAAGTGGTGACGCTGAAGTCCGCGGTGATGGATCTGGTGCGCGAGACCCGCGCCGCCAAGGCCCCAAGCGTTCCCGAGGAGTTGTTCGACCACTATCTGCAGCTTATTCGAAGCCAGGTCGAGCAGGAACTGGCCGCCGCGCTGGTGCGCGATCTGCGTTCAAGCCTCCGTCCCGAACACCTCAAGAACGAGGAGTTCGTGCGGCAGCGGCTGGCGGAGCGCATCGAAAAACTGTTGCCGACGGCGGGTCC
>CAYSSA010000060.1:267-548 GCA_964433485.1 uncultured Tepidisphaeraceae bacterium
ACCAAGAGTGTCGGTCCCCATGTGGTGGCGCTGATCGGGCCGACCGGGGTGGGCAAGACCACGACCATCGCCAAACTGGCCGCCACCCTCAAGCTGCGTGAGGGGAGGCGCGTAGGTTTGATCACCATTGACACTTATCGCATTGCCGCGGTGGACCAGTTGCGGAAATACGCCGACATTCTGGGATCTCCGCTTCGGGTGGTGTCCTGTGCCGACGACATGGCGGCCGCCATCGCGTCGATGAACGACTGCGAGTTTGTTCTGATCGACACGGCGGGACG
>CAYSSA010000060.1:586-885 GCA_964433485.1 uncultured Tepidisphaeraceae bacterium
TGCGGGGCTTTCTCACTGCCGCCAAAGCCGACGAGGTTCATCTGGTTCTCTCCAGCACCGCCAGCCAGGAGTGCATCGAGCGGGCCGTCGAGCGATTCAGCGATGTGCGCGTGGACAAGATCATTTTCACAAAACTCGACGAGGCGGTGCATGTCGGCGTCGTTTTCAATGTTGCCCGCAAAGTCAACAAGGCCCTTTCCTATATCACCACCGGACAGGACGTGCCCGACCACATCGAAGTCAGTCACGGTCGCACGCTCGCCCGGATGATCATCGGTCAGCCGTCGAAAGCGGAGGCC
>CAYSSA010000060.1:908-2961 GCA_964433485.1 uncultured Tepidisphaeraceae bacterium
AACCTCCCTCCGCACCCTGGCCGGCCGACAGGCCCGCGCCAGCGTCGTCGCGGTCACCAGCGGCAAGGGAGGCGTGGGTAAATCGAATGTCGCCGTGAATCTCGCGGTGCAGTTCGCTGCGGTCGCGCGGAACGTGGTGTTGCTGGACGCCGACCTCGGACTGGCCAACGCGGATGTGCTGTGCAACGTGGACTTGCCGTTCAATCTGTCGCATGTGATCTCAAACAAGCGGACCCTGCGCGATGTGATGGTCCGGGCGCCGGGCGGATTTCGCCTCATCGGCGGCGCGTCGGGTCTGGCCCGAATGGCCGATTTATCGGACTATGACCGCCAGCGGCTTGTCGATTCGCTGGCCCTGCTCGAGCAGCAGGCGGATATCATCATCATCGACACCGGCGCCGGCATCAGTCCGAATGTGCTGGCCTTCACGAGGCCGGCCGATGACGTGCTGATTGTGACAACGCCCGAACCGACGGCCATCACGGACGCATACGCCGTGATCAAGGTGCTGTCGCGCGAGGGTCGCGAAGAACGGCGACTGAGCCTGCTGGTGAATCAGACCCGGTCGCCGGGCGAGGCGAGACTGGTCTATGATCGCATTGCGCGGGTCGCCCGGCAGTTCCTGGGCGTCAGCGTCTACGATGCCGGGCATATCCTGCACGATGACGCCGTTTCCCAGGCCGTGCGCAAGCGAGTCCCGTTCCTGCTGGCCTGTCCGCGTTGTCCGGCGAGCCTGGGCATCGCCCAGTTGGCCAGTCGGCTGCACAAGGGCCTGAGCGCCGCGCCGATTCAGCCGGCAGGGTTCTTTTACCGTATGTCGAGGTGGTTTTGGAGATGACACACCGACTCGCCGCAAGCCTCGCGTTGCTGGTGTTTGCCGTCTGTCTTGTTGAAGGCGGCATCCGGGCCGGGAATTCGTTCTCGACGACGGTTCTCCGCGCCCTGTTGGCGATGGCCGGCACCTATTGCGTGGGGCTGGTGGTCGGTTGGGCGGGTCAGCGCATGGTCCGGGAAAACCTTCAATCAGAGGAAGAAAGACTGAGAAAGATTCAGAAAACTCAAGATCAATGACCGATAACTCGAATTGGCCCGTCGTGCGCGCGGTTCGGATGCACGGATGCAACGGACTTGACGGCCGGTTCGTTCGAGAACCAACGGATTGGGAGTACTCTCATGGCCAGCAAAGCAAGTCGTGACATCAAGCACATATGGAACGAATACAACAAGTCCCGGGCCGATGCCAAACTGGCGGGTGAGCGGGGCGATGAACAGGCCCGCCTCGTCGCCGAGAAGCGGACGGAGATATACCGCAACGCCCTGATGGAGCATTATCTTCATCTGGTTCGGTACAACGCCGAGCGCATCCACACAAAACTGCCGGATGAGGTCGAGCTCGATGACCTCATGTCCTCCGGCATCTTCGGGCTTATGGATGCCATTGCCGCCTACGACCACGACCGCGGCGTGAAATTCGAGACCTACTGCGCGCCGCGCATCCGCGGGGCCATTCTCGATGAACTGCGGTCCATGGATTGGGTGCCCAGGCTTGTCCGCAGCCGGGCACACCGCCTCGAAGGGGCCACCAAGCAGCTTGAGGTCGAGCTGGGCCGGGCTCCCACGGAGGATGAGATCGTGCAGCGCCTGCGGATCAGCCGTGACGAGTATGAGAAGATGGCCAAGGACGCCAGCGCCGTCGGCGTGGTTTCGTTGTCGCGCAAGTGGTTTGAGACCGATTCCAACAAGGATGTTCGCGAGATAGACGTGCTGGAGGACAAACGAGGCGCCGACCCGGTGCGCGCGGTTCAGCGCAAGGATCTCAAGGACTTCATCACCCGCGGGCTGAGCCGCGCCGAACGATTGATTATCGTCCTCTACTATTTTGAGGAAATGACCATGAAGGAGATCGGGGCCACGCTGGACCTCTCCGAATCGCGCGTGAGCCAGATGCACACCTCGATCCTCATGCGACTCAAGGCCCAGATGGCCGACCGCAAAAAAGAACTGGCCCAGGTGGCGGCGGGGTGACGCAAACGGACAGAAAGATGGCAGGTAG
>CAYSSA010000060.1:2971-9142 GCA_964433485.1 uncultured Tepidisphaeraceae bacterium
TTCTGCCTGCCATTTCTCCGTCTGGAACTCTTGTGCGGGGGATGGGCTCACTTCTCCTTTGTCCATCCATATCGATGCATGGTGCGACTGATGGCCTGTTCCTTCATCCACCGCGTCAGTTCCAGGCGGCCGCTGGCCGACATCGGCGCGTGAATGCGGCGGATACCCAGCTTGTTCGCCGCCCGCAGCACCACCTCCTCCGCGGGACCGGTTGTTCGCAGCATCTCCGGCCGTCGTCGGCTCAGCTCGTCCGCCGCTGCCGTCGCGTTCTGAATCACGCAGGGACACCCTGCCGCGTTCGCCGCCGACTCAAGCTGCGGCGAGGCGGCCGAAATGCTCACGCACACCGCCGTTCCCGCTGTCCTGGCGGCCAAGATCGCCAGTTCCAGATCGGCCGGCGCCGTCTTCGCATCCAGCCGCAGGAACACTTCTCGCAATGGCCTGTAACGGAACACGTTGGATTCGCACGCAAGTCTCGTTGGGTCGTGCTCCACCGAGAAATGCTCCGCCCAGGCCCGCGCATACGAAATCCGTGCCGCTTCTGGCCGGTCGCCGCTCTCCGTCTCCTCCCACCGCGCAAACTGTGCGACATAATTCGGCCCGCCTGCCTTGGCACCCGGACCAACGCTGGACTTCTTCCATCCGCCGAACGGCTGCCGTTGCACGATCGCTCCGGTGATTGGCCGGTTGATGTAACAGTTTCCCGCCTCGACCCGTTCGCGCCACACCTCCATCTCGCGGCTGTCCAGAGTGTGCAGCCCGGCCGTCAGCCCCAGTTCATGGCTGTTCTGAATCTCCAAGGCATGCTCGAAGTCCTTCGCCCGCATCAAGCCAAGAACCGGCCCAAAGCACTCGGTGCGGTGATACCACGATCCCGGCTTCACACCCAGACGAATCCCGGGACTCCAGCAATTGGGATTGTCGCCGACCCTGCGAGGCTCCAGCAGCCAGCTTTCTCCGTCATCAAGCTGTGTCAGACCCCGCAGCAATTCCGGTGACGGTTCGCGGATCACCGGTGTCACCTGGCTGGCCGGATCCCACGCCGACCCGGTCACCAGGCTGCCGGCCGCATCGCGCAGTTGCGACAGGAAGCGAGGGTCGTCATAGACCTCCGCTTCAAGTATCGCCAGGCTCGCGGCCGAGCACTTCTGTCCCGAATGTCCGAACGCGCTCTGCACCAGATCCTTGATGGCCAGATCCCGGTCGGCCGCGGCCGTGATGACCATGGCGTTCTTGCCGCTGGTCTCGGCGCACAGATATAACTCCGGCTTCCAGCCCAGGAATCGCTGCGCGGTTTCCCAAGCGCCCGTGAGGATCACCGCCGCGACACGAGGATCGACGATCAGGCTCCGTCCGGTATCATGGTCCCTGCACACCACAAATTGCAGCACTTCTCGCGGCACCCCGGCCTCCCACAGCTGCGAGGCCAGTTGCCACGCCACCAGCACGCTCTCTCTCGCCGGTTTCAGGATCACCGCATTGCCCATCGCCAGCGCCGCCAGCACTCCCCCGGCAGGGATCGCATACGGAAAGTTCCATGGCGGGGCCACCACCACCACGCCCAACGGCCGCGCCCGCACACCCGAAACCGTCGCCCATTGCTCGGCCGACCCCGCATAATAGCGCGCAAAGTCAATGCCCTCGCTCACTTCGGCGTCGGCCTCGGGTATGCTTTTTCCGCCGTCGAGGATCATGCACGCGATGGTCTCGCCGCGTTCATCGGACATGTGATCGGCCGCCGTCCGCAGGATCCGCGCCCTGCCGTTCTCGCCCATTGCCGTCCAGTCCCGGATTGCCTTGACGGCCGTATCGAGCGCCCGGTCCACGTCCTCCGGTCCGGCCGTTTCAAAGCAATAGGCCGGCACTCCGGGACGTGAAGGATCCCGGCCCATTCCGGCATAATCCCGTCCGATGAACTCGCCGCCGATCTGCAGCGGCGTCTTGCGCTTCTCCTGTCGTGCCCAGCGGTTGCGTATGGCGTCGATCCAGTTGCGATTATGCGCCAGCACCCAGTCCGTGTTTGGTTCGTTGCGGAATCCCTGGCTGGTCCCTCCGGGCGATGTCAGTGGCGAGCGGGTTCGATCCTGAGACCGTCGAGGCGATGCCTGGATCGTCGCCGCACGGCCGCACGACTTGAGGAATGCCTCGCTTTGCCGGTTCCAGGCCTCGGTTCCCTCCTCCAGTCCGAACAGATCGTGCAGGAAGTTCTCCCGAGCGGTGTTCTCGTCCAGACGCCGCACCAGATAGGCCATGGCGCTGTGGAAATCCTCCCGCTTGACCACCGGCGCGTACAACAACAGATCGCCTCTGGCCTCTCGGATCACCCGAGCCTGGTGATTGGCCATCCCCTCCAGCATCTCCAGATCCACCGCTTCGGTCACGCCCCGCTTCTCCGCCAGCAACATTGCCATCGCCAGATCAAACAGGTTGTGACTCGCTACGCCCACCCTCACCGCGCGGGTGTGTTCCGGCCTGACGGCAAACTCCAGCATCCGCTTGAAACTGGCGTCGACGTCCGCCTTTGACGGGTATGGCGCCTGCTCCCATCCGTGCAGTTCCGCCTCCACGCGTTCCATCGCCAGGTTCGCTCCCTTCACCAGCCGCAGTTTCACCGGCGCTCCGCCGTCGGCCACTCGCTTCAGCGCCCACTGCGTCAGTCGGCGCTGGGCGTCGTGCGAGTCCGGCAGGTATGCTTGCAGCACGATTCCAGCGCCGAGTTGTCGAAACTCCGGCTCGTCCAGCGTCTGTTGAAACGCTGCCAGCGTCAGTTCCAGATCTCGGTATTCCTCCATGTCCAGATTGACGAATTTCGCGGTTGTCGCTGTTGCCGCAAACGACGACTGCGGTGCGCCGCCGCGATGGTCCATCGTGGTCCGGTACAACTGCCGCAGCCGCGCTTTGATTGCCTCCACGGTGGCATCCCATGCAAGCACGTTGATCCGGCTGCAGATGGAGGAGATCTTGACGGATATGTAGTCGATGCCCGGTGTCCGAAGTCGTCCCAGCACGGCCTGAAGTCGCCGCTCGGCTTCGTCTTCGCCCAGGATCGCCTCGCCGAGCTGGTTGAGATTCATGCGAAAGCCGGCCCGCCGACGTGACTCCAGATACGGCATCAGTTCGTTGTCTTCGCCCGGCAGGATCACCCGGCCGCTTTCGCCGCGAATCTGTTCGGTGATGGCGCGGATGACCAACCCCGGGCACAAGTGGGAAGCCCAATGTGCCATCCGCATCGCCAGCCGTTGCCCCCAGGACAGGTATCGCGGCATTCCGTGTTCCGTCAGCACATGGCGGAATTCGGCGGCCGACCGGACCGCATCGCCGCTGCGGAACACCTGGTCCGTCAGCGCCAGCGTGAACGCCTTCCCGGCCGGATCGTCCATGAGACGGGCCATCATTTCGGCCTGTCGCCGCTCATCGGCCGTCAGGCCGGCGCTTCCCTTCTTGAGCAGCTTTGCCGCCAGCGCCACGGCTTGTGGCGCCAAGGTGGCCAGGTCGTTGTTCTGGGTAACCGGCATGCCCGGCGTGGTGCAGGTGATACAACTCATATCTGCAATTGTCTCTGGCGGCGACCGGCGTATATTGGCGCGAAGCATGAAGCGGATTGCGGAAAAAATACAAAACAGCGACCTCGGACACGCGATTTTCGAGGCCGCTCCGGGACTGGAGATTGCCGCCCGGCTGTTCGACGGCATTGTGGACATCGTCTTCTGCATCAAGGACAGTGCGGGTCGCTATGTCGCCGCCAATCCCGCCTTCGCGCAGCGGCTGGGTCGGCGCGGTCCGCTCGACCTGATTGGTCGCACCGCCCGCGACTTTTTCCCCCCGCAGCTTGCCGCCGTGTATGAGTCGGAAGACGCCGAGGTGATGCAAACCCGAAAGGGCGTCGCGGGCAAGCTCGAGCTGGTGTTCAACGTGGACGGTTCGCTCGGCTGGTATCTGGCCCAGAAGGAGCCGGTCAAGGACCGCGAGGGACGGGTCATCGGCATTGTCGGGATATCCCGCGATCTGCGTCTTGCCGAGAAGGAAGCGCCTCGCATCAAGGGGGTCGCGGAAGCCGTCGCGCGCATGCGGCGGGACTTCGGCGGTCCGCTCCGCATCGAGTCTCTGGCGCTTCAGGCCGGTTTGTCCATCGACGCCTTCGAACGGCGATTCTACAAGGCCATGGGAATTACGGCCCGCTGTTTTCTGACACGCGTGCGCATTGAAGCGGCGGTGGAACGCCTGCGCACCACGACCCAGTCCCTTGCCCGGATCGCGTTCGATTGCGGATTCTATGACCAGAGCACGTTCACCCGACAGTTCCGACGCGCCGTGGGCCTCACGCCGTCGGCCTACCGCCGTGCGTTCACGGAATTACCGGACGCTCGCCCGCTTCCGCCCCGTGAATGTTGAGCACGGGGCGCTTCGGTTCGATACAAGTTTCGATGGAACAGAAGTGCGATGGTGTTATCGGGGAACCCGCTCCGCCGGCAAGCGGCCGCCGCCTCTTGGCGCGGCTGCGTTTCGCCCTTCTGTCGCTGGTTGCCTTTGTGGGAACATTTGCCGTTGGTCTGCTGGTTCGACATCGGATGCCGGCAACGCTGGCCGTTTCGGTTGCGGGAATGGTTCTTGTCGCCGCCGTCTTGCTTCTGATCGGGCTTACGCTGTTGCTGCGGCACGCGCAACTCTGGCGGCATCCGGTGGATTCCCTGGAAAAACTGACGCGCCGGATTCATTCCGGTGAGGAGCCAATCGAATCACTGAGGCAGTTCACCGGACCGCTGGCGCCTCTTGCCGACGCCATCGGCGAAATCCTGCGCGACGCCAGAATGCGGGAGCATGAGATTGCCCGAATCGAACTGGAGATGACACAGCGGGTCGCCCAGCGCACGGCCGCTCTCGAGCACCGCTACAACTCGCTTCAAAACCAGGCCACTCGCGATTCGCTGACCGGACTGCTTAACCGGCGCTGGTACGACCAGCAGTTTCCGCAGGTCGTGGAGCAGGCGGTTTCCCGTCGCGACGACCTGACGCTCCTGATGCTGGACCTGGACAACTTCAAGTTCCTCAACGATACGCGGGGACACGCCGCTGGCGATGAGTTCCTGCGGGATGTCGGGCAGATCATACGCTCGACCGTGCGGCCGGCCGACCTGTGTTTCCGGTGCGGCGGGGACGAGTTCGTGGTGGCGCTGCTCAATACCACGCCGCAGGGCGGGGAGTCGGTGCGTCGGCGTCTGGAAATGCTGCTGGACGCACTGGGTCGAAACACCCGGTTGGCCTATCCGCCGGGTTGCTCGACCGGCATGGCCTCGCTCTCTGAACTGAGCAGGCCGATGATCGGCGAACTGGTGGCGCTGGCCGATCGGCGGTTGTACGACGCCAAGGCACGGCGTAAGTCGCCGACGGCCCCACGATCGCCCGCTCCACTGCGGAAGACGGCCTGAGGCATTGCGAGTATGGACGGTGAAGTCGGGCGATGTTCTAATGCTCGCCCATGCGGATCCATACCCGTGAGATTCGCCGGCGGTTCCTGGAACTGGTTTTCTGGGGGCAGCCGGCTCCAGCGGCGGTTGTAGCCGAGGAATACGGTCTCACTCACCAGGGGGCTCACCTGCACCTGAGCGCGCTGGAGCGGGCGGGCTTGGTCCATGGACATGGCCAACGGCGCTCCCGCAGGTACTCACTGCCCGAGATCGAGCACGCCGGGCAGACATACAGGCTGGATGGATCGCTTTCCGCCCAACAGATTTGGGATCGGCTGCTTCGAGGCCCCACCTTCGGGTGCGGGCCGCAGGCCTATGAGTTGCTCCACCACGCCGGTCTGGCGGTCATCGCCAACGCCATCGAGCATAGTGGAGGCGACAGCCTGCGCGTGGATCTGTCGCGAACGGCGGCCGCCATCGGCATCACTTTCGCCGACAACGGAGTCGGGGTTTTCAATCGAATTGCCGAGATTGTCGGAGCCAACGGCCCCTATGAGGCCGCGGTCAGACTTGCCGATCAGCCGCTGACGAACCTGCCGGGCGCACACAAGGGCGAGGGGCTATACTACGCCGCACGGTGCTTCGACCGTTTTTCCCTGAGTAATGGCCGGGTGCGGCTGGCTCGGACTGTGCTGGATCAGCGAATGCGCGTGGAAACATCGCGCGAGGACGTCGCCGGCACCCGCGTGGTGGTTGAATTGCTCCT
>CAYSSA010000060.1:9152-12130 GCA_964433485.1 uncultured Tepidisphaeraceae bacterium
GCCGCCGCATCGCAGCCTGAAGGAGGTCTTCCGGAAATTCGCGCCCAGACGATGAGAAACCGGACATCGCCCAGGACCGTCATGGGGCGGTGTGTTCCCGATTCAAGCGGTTGTCAGCTTTGCGCGGGAAGCTGCGTGGGAGTCCAGATCTCGGCAAGCTCGGCGCGGCGACCGACAAGTTCGGCCGGTTCTCCCGCGGTCTGCGTTCGAAGTCTGAGCCAATCCGCCAGTTCGTTCATCGCCAATCTTCTCGCCGCCAGACAAAGCAGTGCATGGCACATGGCCGAACGAGCCGGGGGCATCAGTTCGATCATGGACAGCTTCTGCCGCAGTCCTTGGAGCATCTCTTTCCAATGGCCGGCACGGCTGAGGTAGTCCAGTTGCACGGCGGTGAGCTCGAGGGCTTCGCCAAGACTGAGCCGCTCGGAATAAAGAGAGTTGATCGTCTGATAGGCTGCGGCAAGGTCGCCGCATTGCAGCAGCGAATTTGCGAGCATCAGCCGCGTGGATCGCGACAGGGGCGCCAGGTTGCCCAGCGGATGCCGAAGCAACTCGCGGCACAGCGAAGCGCACTCGGCCCACCTCTCCTGGGCGTTTCGCAGCACGGCCAGTTGGTGCAGGCCGCGAAGCTTCACCGAACGGAACAACGAGAACGACGCCAGCGCATGGTGGATGATCTGCTCCGCCTGGGCCAGGTTGCCCGCGGCAATCAGCTGCGGAGTGATCGCCGTCAGACGCGAGCCTTTGGCCGAGCGGTATGAGAGCATCAGCCAGATTCCGGCAACCCCCATCATCAGCACGGCGCCGCTGATGATCTTCGGTTGTCCGAGCATCTCAAGCATGAGACAGGCGGCCCCGGCGCAAATCAGCGCGCGGCGAATCACCGCGGAGACCGTCAGGCTGCGGCGGAACTGCTCGATCGTGACCTGTACCGGGATCATGCGGCCTCCTGGGGCACAGGCACGGGTTGAAATGTCTGTGAGATCGTGGAGAGCTCCGGATATCGCCGCACCAGTTCCAACGGGGGAACCAGCGATGTGGCCGCGAGCCAGTGTGTCCGGGCGCCCGCGCTGTCGCCAAGGGCAAGCCTCGCCGCGGCAACCAGACCCCAGGCGTCGGCCGCTCGGCAGCCCAGGGCTCGCTTGAGATCTTTGATCGTACGGTCGAATCTTTCCACGGCGTCCTGGGGGTGGCCGGTCTTGACGTCGCGATACAACTCAATCAGTTCGAGCCCCGGCGATGGACCTGTGCCATCGCGGCGAAGTTCGACGATCGCGCGGTCGGCGTCATAGAGCCGGTCGTCGCGCAGGATGGCCATGGCTCGGCCAAGCCGCAACCCATGGGATGAAGCCGGATCCAGACCATCGGTTTCCAGCAGACGATCATACATCTCGACGGCCTCGTGGAACCGGTGGTATCGCGCCAGGATGGACGCCAGAAACATCATGGCCTGAAACCTGCCCTCGAGGGTCCGCATCGGCGAGGACATGAGATGCTCCAGCAGGCCGGCCGCCTGGTCCCAGCGGCGAAGGAGCATGAGTTCCTCGATGGCTTGAAGGCGTTGCTGCTCCGCATGAACCGCGCGGGCGGCGCTGAACATGACATACATGCTGCCGCCAAGAAGGGCGAGCATGGCCAGCGAGGACGCGGCCTCGATCGCGCCGGCTCGCGAGGGGGCCTGTGAGCGGGCGACCGAACTGACCAGCACCATTGCGCCCATCAATCCCAGGGCATACCACATCCAGACCGCCCGGCGTATCGGCTGGCTGCGCCGCAGCAATTGCGGCACATCGAGAAAATCTGTTGACTGTTGTTCCTGTTCCTGACTCATGTTGCTTGAACCATTGATTGTCCCGCTTCTTGCCGGTTTGCGAAAGTCCCCGGCGGTGAATTCTCGTTTTCGTTCGTCTCGGTTACGCTCTGATGTCATGCAAACCATTCGCCTGGATTGCCTGCTGGCCAACCTTGGCTACTGTTTCCGGTCCCGCGCCCGGGAGTTTCTGAAGGCCGCCGACGTGCGTTTCGACGGCAAACGGATGCTGGATGCCTCCGCGAAAGTGGTCCGCGACCGGGTGACTGTTGACGGCGGGAAACTCGATCCGGAATCCCTCCATATTCTTCTTCACAAGCCCGTTGGATATATATGCAGCCATAAGGAGCACGGCGCTCTGGTCTATGAACTGATCCCCGCGCGATGGACCGCCCGCAAGCCGCAGATCACCAGTGTCGGCCGTCTGGACAAGGACACGGCGGGACTGTTGCTGTTGACGGACGACGGTCCGCTGGTGCACCGTCTGACCAACCCGAAGCACCATGTGCCCAGGACGTACCGGGCTGTGCTCGAGAAGCCGTTGGCGGGGCACGAAGCCGGCGTATTCGCCAGCGGAACGCTCATCCTCAGCGATGACGACAAGCCCCTTTTGCCCGCGGAGATGCAGAGCCTGGGGCCTCGCGAGGTCCGCCTTGTTCTGCGCGAGGGACGATACCACCAGGTGCGTCGCATGTTTCAGGCCATGGGCAACACGGTGACGCAACTGCATCGCGAAAGCTTCGGTCCCCTGACGCTTGACGGGTTGGCGCCCGGCCATTGGCGTCTGCTGGACGGAGCCGAAGTGGAGTCGCTGTAAGGCTTTGGCCAATAAAACGGGCCGCGACGGAGGTCGCGGCCCACAGTGCTTGCACGTTGGATCACTTGCGTTTGACGAGCTTTTTCGCCTTCACAAGGTTGCCGATCGAGTCCCCTTCCGACGGGTCGAAGTCCATCAACTCGGCATTGCCGTTGCGGCCGGTGACCTTGAAGCGATCCTTGCCGGCACCGCCCCAGATAATGTCGTCGCCGTCGCCGCCATCGAGGAAGTCGTTGCCGTCGTCCCCGTAGAGTTCATCATCGCCCGCGCCGCCGTAAAGCTGGTCGCTGCCTGTGTTTCCGTAGATGGTGTCGTTGTCGCCATCGCCGTAGAGGAAGTCGTTGCCGGCGC
>CAYSSA010000060.1:12146-13333 GCA_964433485.1 uncultured Tepidisphaeraceae bacterium
GTCGATGTAGTCGTTGCCAAGTCCACCCCGGATGGTGTCGTTGCCGGCGCCGCCGTCAATTTCGTCGTCTCCGACGCCGCCGTCGATGTAGTCGTTGCCGCCATTGCCGAAAATCGTGTCGTTGCCGGCCTTGCCATAGAGGCGGTCGTTCTTCTTTCCACCGACGATCAGATCATCGTCGTCGCCGCCATCAATGACATTGGTCAGGTCCAGGTTCGGATCCTTGCCGTAGAGATCGGCATCGTCCGGGTTGGCCGAGCCGAAGAGAGTGTCGTATCCAGCGCCGCCGACGAGGAAATCGTAGCCGTTGCCGCCGATGATGTAATCGTCCCCCTCGCCGCCGGTGATCAGGTCGTTGCCGGAACCGCCGACCAGGGTGTCGTGGCCATCACCGCCATCGAGCATGAAACTGAGGCGGATAATGCCATTTGTCTCGTCGATGACCAGCAGGTCAGCGCCTTCGAGTCCATCAATGAGAATGCCGCCTCTGACATCGTAGGAGAGGGTGCGCAGATCGTAATAGTACGTCATGCCGCCCCAGTCGATGTTGTCTTCAATCACGAGCGTATTGGGGTTGCCTTCCTGAAGAAACACGCGAATGACATCGTCACCGGCGGTTCCCGTGATAATGAGATTGCTGAAGGTCAAGTCCACGGTCAGCATCTGGCGCTGCTCCAGCGTCTCAAGGACGGCATCTCGAAGACGGGCGGTCGAATTGGGCTTCTTGACAATCTGCATGTAAACTCCTTGGTGTCCATCAGGTGCAATCGGCCGGCGGCACCGCGACTCCGGCGGATCCCACAATCGGGATACTAACGGAAATTGCCATCGGAGTCACGCGCGACAACCCGTTTTTAGCGCATGATTTCCGAATTCCGTCCGCCTGCTCCCAGAGTCAACGCCGGAGGCGGTCGCGTTACGAAAATTCGCCGAAACGGGGTGGCGTTTTCCGGCGTCTCTGGTTTGACGCCCGAGATAGCGACGCCCGAGGGCTGTTTTGACGGCAAATCATGCTCGGCGGGACGGTTGCGACCGGGTTAGGGTTGCTGTATCATGGGTCTGTTTAGCATCGGTGAGAACACACCTTTGGCCTCTTGCGTCAGGAGAAGCAATGCGTCAGCCGGCAAAAACGTCGAATCATGGATTGATGGCACGGGCGCTGCGTCCGGTACTCGAAGGACTCGAGT
>CAYSSA010000060.1:13444-14202 GCA_964433485.1 uncultured Tepidisphaeraceae bacterium
GGTGGTTAACCGGGAAGTGAGCTTCTTCAACAAGTCCGACATCAGCCGCATTCGCATTTCCGCCCTTGGCGGCAATGACAATGTGCAAGTCTACGAGGTCGGCGGGAAGATCGAAATATCGGCGGAGATCTACGGGGGCCCCGGCAACGATGTGCTGGATGGCGGGTCGGCCAATGACTCCATCTACGGCGGCTCGGGCAACGATATCCTTTTCGGCGCCAGGGGCGATGATTATCTCGACGGCGGGTCGGGCAACGACAAACTCATTGGCGGCGATGGGGTTGACACGCTTGCCGGCGGCGGCGGCAAGGACAACCTGCTCCGTTCCGACGACGACAAGGTGCTCGCAAGCCAGAGTGATGACACCATCAGCAAGGTCATGAAGCGGCAGTTCCCGATCTTCAATTTCACGGGAACTCCTGCGGGCTACACGCCCGAGCAGATTCGCAAGGCCTACGGGCTGGGCGACCTGAACGACAAGAACTTCAAGAATCGCGGCCAAGGGCAGGCCATCGCGATCATTGTTTCCTATCACACGCCAAACATCTCGGCTGATTTCAGGGCGTTCTGCCGCGAGTTCAACCTGCCCTTGCCCAACAGTTCCAACTTCCAGGTCAAGAACCTGGGCGGGAATAATGCCCTGGTTGACGAGGGCTGGTCGGGCGAAGCCGTGATGGACGTTGAGTGGGCTCGCGCCATTGCTCCGGCCGCCAAGATCTACCTCGTCGAGGCCGCGAGCGACTCCAGCGCGGACATTG
>CAYSSA010000060.1:14299-16593 GCA_964433485.1 uncultured Tepidisphaeraceae bacterium
CCGAGTACGAAGTGGCGCTGAACACCATCTTCGAGGCTCCTCAGTCAAAGAACATTACCTTCATCGCGGCGGCGGGCGACACCGGCGGCGAGATCAGTTCGCCGTCTACCAGCCCCTATGTTGTTTCGGTCGGCGGCACTTCCCTTTACATGGACAAGTTTGGAAACCGGGCGCCGGGCATTCCCACGACCTATGGCGCCTTGACGAATCTTCCAACCGCTTATACCGGCATCGGCGGAGGCGGGGCTGCGGGTGGAGGTGGGGCTGCGGGCGGAGCCGGCGCACTCATCGTACCCGGTGGGGAGAAGCCCTGGGTGGATTCCGGCGGCGGACCCAGCACGATCTATGAGAAGCCAGTCTGGCAGCAGAACAACGGTCAGCCCGAGACCATGCGAGGCACGCCTGATGTCTCGATGGTGGCCGATCCGGAGACCCCGGTGGCGGTCTTTGGCACTACCGATTGGAGCGGCTGGGGCGCCGGGGGCGGCACCAGTCTGGCGGCGCCAATGTTTGCCGGCATCGTTGCCCTGATCAACCAGAACCGACAGGCGTCCAAGCTGGCCAAACTGGGCAATACGGCGTTGGATCGTATCTACCGCCTGGGGCACAACCAGGGGTATGCCTATTTCAACGACATCGACGCATATGGGACTGGCGGAAACGGGGTAACGCAGGGAATCTACCCGGCGACGCCCGGCTGGGACTATGCCAGTGGTTGGGGGTCTCCGAAGGCCAATACCCTGATCTATGCACTCTCACAGAACAAGACCCGACCGATTCTGCCCTTCAGTACCGGTGTGCTGACCTTCACAGGTCGAGCGAGCATGAACACTGTAGATCCGAACGCCACGTCGGGCAGCACGACCGGCACCTCGGGAACCTCGGGTTCGGGGTCTTCCGGGAGTCAGGGCACGAGCCTGTTCGGACTGCAATCGGTGAGCTTCAAGGGTCGCGCTCGTTATTATGGCAACATGATCATCCGGGTGGATCCGGTTCACATGACGCAGGTCTTCTCCAGTGCCAGCGCGGGCGCCAGCAGTGGTGGCGGCAGCCAGGCCGGAAGCAGTACCGAAACCGTGCAGGGCCTGGTTGACTTCTTTGGCTTGGACCCGGAGACGGGTACGGCCGCGCCGACGGTCGTGGGTGGCAATGGCGTGGCGGGCACCGCGGGCACGCCAATCTACCTCTACCGCAATGGCAATACCATCACCGGCACTGCCTACTATCTCGTGCAGATGAGCGTGACTCAGCAAGGGCAGACAAACAATAACAACAATAACAACAATAACAACAACAATAACAACAATACGGGAAACACCCCGCAGAACACGGCCAACAGCCTGACGTTTGGCGGATCGTTGCGGTTCACCGGGACGATCGACAAGAACGGACGGATAAAGGGCCAGTGGGTGAACGTGCATGCCTACGGCGAGTTTGATCCGCGCACCGGCAACGAGATCGGTGGCGAGGCGATCAAGAACGTCTTCAACACCGAAACCGGAGGTCTGGTGACCCGGGGATCTTTTGGCGTGTGAGATGATTGGTGACTCGAATGATTCGCCGGGCTCGATTGAGCCCGGCGTTTTTGTTGCATCGGCGGGCCTGCTGAAGGTTGGATGCGGTTTGAGTTGTGCCCGGAAGCAGAATTGACAACGCCGCGAAGTTGGTGCCTAATTGGACCCGTTCAACGAATCAGCGTGGTATTGGCGCTGGATGCCGTTGTTCGACGATCGCCGCAGGAGTGGCGAAATTGGCAGACGCGCAGGTCTTAGGAGCCTGTACCGAAAGGTGTGGGGGTTCGAGTCCCCTCTCCTGCAATGCGCATGAACTTCATGAGCACTTGGCAGTAACAGCGAGTGCAATCCGCATACCCGTCGCGCGGGTCAGGGAATTGATCTATATGAACTTGGTGGGTGGGTTTCCAGGCCATGGCGTTGGATATTTCACCCAACAGCATGGGTGTGTCCTGGTGTCATCCAGCTCTGTGAACAGGTCCGATAATCGCCTGATTGTTGAACTAATTGTTACGCAAAATGGGTAAATTATGGTACACTAGCCCCCAATTGACGTGGTCACTCAAGTAGTCAGGGTAGAGCACCGATGGTTGTTTAGGAAAGATGGGTAAGATCGCCCGGCGATTTGCCCCAGCTTTCCGAGCGGACTCGCCGGTTCGTGATGAAGGGTTGAATATGAAGACGGTTTTTACCACCGGTGAAGCGGCAGAGATCTGTAAGGTTTCGCAGCAGACCATTATCCGCTGTTTCGACAGCGGGCGACTCAAAGGTTTCCGCGTG
>CAYSSA010000060.1:16605-18177 GCA_964433485.1 uncultured Tepidisphaeraceae bacterium
AGCCGATTTCGCCGCATTCCCCGCGAAGCCCTGATCCAATTCATGAAGGACAACGGCATTCCGATCGATGCCTTGGACAGTGGCCGGCGGAAGATCCTGGTGGTGGACGACGACCCCGAGATTATTGAGTTGTTCGTGGACGTTCTGGAACGAGACGGTCGGTTTGAGGTCAAGACCGCGATGTCCGGCTATGACGCGGGAATCCTCACGCAGGAATTCAATCCGGACCTGATCATTCTGGACTACATGCTGCCGGACATCAACGGCAACGTGGTCTGCAAGACACTTCGCCAGAATCCGAATTTCGAGCAAATCAAGATCGTCATTGTTTCCGGTGTGGTCAATCAGGAGGAGATCAATGACTTGCTGAAGTCGGGTGCGGACGAGTTCGTCAAGAAGCCGTTCAATATCGAGAAGATTATCGAACGTATCGCCCAGCTCCTGGAAATTGAAGCGAGGGTTTAACCACCGTGTCAGATCTGAAGGAAAAGCGAGTTGAGCTGATCCTCCAGCAACTTCAGCAGTTGCCCACGCTTCCATCGGTTGCCGTGCGCGTCCTGGAGGTCACCGGCCGCGACGAGTCCTCCGCGCGCGAGGTCATCGAGTTGATCAAGGGCGATCCCTCGCTGACAACCAAGGTGCTGAAGCTGGTCTGTCGATCTGATCTTGGCGTGCGGGGAGAGGTCGTGACCATCGACCGCGCGGTGGTGCTGCTGGGATTTGAGGCCATCCGCTCGGCGGTCTTGGCGCTTTCGGCGTACGCGATCTTCCCGCCCGACGCTTCGGCTCCTAAAGGACGATTTGACCGCGAGGAATTCTGGAAGCACTCCATTGCCGTGGCCTGCGCCGCGGAGTTGCTGGCGGGGTCAGTCGCCGGGATCGACCCGGCCGAGGCGTTTGTGTGCGGCCTTCTTCACGACATCGGCAAGATCGCGCTGGATGCCGTCCTACCCAAGAGTTACGAGCGGGTCATCGAAGCGGCCGATCTGCTTCGCGGCAATGTCGCGGACGTCGAACGTACGGTCATTGGCCTGGACCACATGGTCGTGGGCAAGCGGCTGGCCGAGCGATGGCAGCTTCCCACCGCGATCCGCGACTGCATCTGGCTTCACGGTCAGAATCCCGAATCGCTTCCCACCGGTGTATTGTCCGGACACATGGTCAACCTGATCACCCTGGCCGACAACCTCGTCAGGGAGCAGCACATCGGCCACAGCGGAAATTTCACGTTCCATGTGATGCGCTCGGTCCTGCTGGAGGCAACCGGCGTTACCGAGGCGGCCGTTGAATCCACTCGCCGGAACCTGATCGAGCGAATCGAGGAGCGTGCGGAAGCCATCGGCCTGGGACGTGCGACCACCAGTGATATCTATCTGTCGGCGCTGTCACGGGCGAACCAGGAGCTTGGCCGGATCGGAGAGCAACTTGCGGCGCGTAATCGCAAACTGGCAAGCCGTGCCAAGTATTTTGAGGCTCTTTCGCGGTTCCAGGGCGAGTTGCGCCCCGACGCGCCCTCCTCGCTCGTCTTGCAGGCCATCGGCCAGACCGCGCAGGGTGTGATCGGCGTGTCGC
>CAYSSA010000060.1:18204-21443 GCA_964433485.1 uncultured Tepidisphaeraceae bacterium
GCCGGCGCAGGGCTTCGCGGAACTGATCGTGGTCGGCGCATCGGGCGAGATCACCGATACGAGTGTTGTGGATTGTCCGTCGCGGTTGGGCAGGCCGATGGCCGGACAGGGTCCGGTGCTGGCGGTGGGCGATCATCTGGAATGGCTGATGTCTCGCGTGGCGCCGTTGCTGTCCGGGGAACAGAGCTTCTGGATGGCGCTGGAGGCCGAGGGTATCTGCGTGGGTGGTGTGGTCTGGGGCGCCTCGCCCGGCGAGGCGCAGCGGCTGAGCGCGCAGGCTCCGGAGCTTACGGCCCTGGCCGCCGGATGGAGCCTGGCGCTTCGCACCAGCCAGTTTCGCGAGGAGGCGCACACGCTGGCCGAGCAACTGGCGGAGGCGAACCGACGGCTGCAGAGCGCTCAGGCCGAGTTGGTCCGCACGCGATCGGTCGCCGCGGTGGGCGAACTGGCGGCCGGCGCCGCGCACGAGATGAATAACCCTCTGGCCGTGATATCCGGACGTGCGCAACTGCTGTCCAATTCGCTGGAGGAGCCGAAGCTGCGGCAATCGGCGCAGATTATTTTTGACCAGTCGCATCGGCTGTCGCAGATCATCACGGACCTTATGGAATTCGCCAGGCCGACCCCGCCGCATCCGGCAAGGGTCGAGGTGGCCGATCTTATCGAACGGGCGGTTTATGAGGCGCGTAATCGTGATGCCGGCTATGTTCGGAAGATCGAGCTGACGATTGCCGAGGTTCCGCCTGTGCTGGTGGATCTCGATCAGACTCGTCAGGCATTGACGGAAGTTCTTCACAATGCCCTTCAGGCGACCGATGAAGCAGTTGGCAAGATCATCGTCAGCGCGGCGTATGACGTGTTTTCGTCGCGGGTGGCGCTGAGTGTTGCGGACAACGGCTGCGGCATGGACGGCGAAGTCCTCCGGCGGGCGTTCGATCCGTTCTTCAGCGGCCTTTCCGCTGGTCGCCGGCGCGGGATGGGGCTTGCCAAGGCGCTTCGCTGGATCGAAGCCAGCGGCGGAACGATCAGACTGGAAAGCAGGCCCGGAGAGGGCACGCGAGCGATCATGCTGTTGCCGGCCGCCCCGAGGGCCGATGTCGGCGAGCCGGCCAGGCCCCGCAAGGCCGCGCCGGGCTGAATATCGCGTGCAGGCCGGGAGAGTGGAGAGGTGCCATGTCCGCTTTGAAAGAACAGAAGAAGACCGCAGGATGCGCGCAGATCCTTTTCGTGGACGACGAGCCGGACATCATCGAGCTGGTTCGCGACACGCTTGGTGGACAGCGCGACATGCGGGTGCTGGTTGCGTCCTCCGCCCACGAGGCCCGCGACATACTTCGCGACCACAAGGTTGATCTGCTGTTAACCGATCTGATGCTGCCCGACGGAAGCGGCATGTCGCTGATGCGCGACCTGCGACGGCTGCAGCCCCAGGCCGGCGCGCTGATTCTCAGCGGCGTGGGCTCGGCGGACGGCGCGGTCAGCGCCTTCCGCGGCGGCGCCATCGACTACGTCACCAAGCCCTTCGCGGCCGACGAACTGATCGCCCGAGTGCGCGAGGCCATGGGCCGGCAGCGCGAGATCGTCCACCGGGAGGTGCGGCTCAGGAAACTCAAGAGCGCGGTCAAACGCCTCAACGCGGCGCGCAAGGCCGTCAGCAAGAAGGTGGATCTGCTCTGCAACGACCTGGTGGGCGCATATACGCAGGTGTCCCGCCAAATGGATAGCGTGCGTCTGCAGGAAAGCTACAAACAGTTTATCTCGGGATGCAAGACCCTGGAGCAGCTCCTGTGTCATTCGATGGACTGGCTGCTCCGACAGGTCGGCTACTGCAACATCGGCATCTGGCTCACCACCACCGAGCAGGAACTCCAGCTCGGCGCCTATATGAAATATACAACGCCCGCGGAGGAGCCCCTGATCCAGGGACTGCAGAACAACCTCCTGCGGATGGCCATGCGCCGCGGGTTTCTGCGCCTGCGCGAGCCCGAAACCAAGGCGCATCTGACTCCCGTGGAATCCCAGCACCTGTCCACGCAGGACGTCATCGCAACTGCCTGCACGTACCTCGGCGAGAACCTCGGGGTGCTGCTGCTGTTCCGCGACAGGCAGACGCCCTTCAGCGACGAGGACCTGTCATCGCTGCGGGTCTTCTCGCCGCTGTTTGCCCTGGCGCTGGCGCAGGCCGTGCGCGGCACGCCGGCCGGCGCGTGCGAGGAGGACACCAACCTCTTCGGCGACAGCGGCAATCTGGAGGACCGCGACGACAAGCCGGGCAAGGGGCCCGATCCCGCCGACTGGTGGAAGCGCGGCGAGACGCCTCCGTTCTGAGCAAGTGCCAGCCTGGTGCGGTCGGTGTATGGAGGCATTTGGATGGCTGGCGAGGTCCCGGGCGAGTCGCCAAGTCGGATCAACTCTTGCGGAATCTTCAACAAAAATCGGGACGCTTTTCGCGTCGAATTTATCGAGCGGGCCTCACGCCGATTCCTCCGATTTCTTGTTTGCCCGGGGGCAAAAGCGCCGATATATTTACTCAGTACAAGTGAGCTGCAGTGATCGAGATTGGAGCGGATTTTTGGCTAAACCGATAAGCAGCCCATGGGGTTCGCCGCGTGTCGGCCGCACGCCCGCAGTTGCCACCCGCTTGCGGGATGAGCCAGACGGGAAGCGAAAGACACGCAGCAACCGGGAGAAACCTCCTGGCCGGTAGAACACCCACCTATTAAATGGGTTTGGCTGAACAGGCTCCACACGACATTCGCGGGCATTTGTATCTTCGAGCTCGCGGACGCATGCGTCCACGAGCTTTTTTTCTGCGCACCGCTGACGGTACTCGAGCGGGGCAGCAACGGCCATCGCAAACGCCTGGCTGATACAATGCGCATGGCGGCTGGCCAGAGTGTTCCGCCTCTCAGCCGCCCCGGCCATGGATGTTGAACCAGCAGCCGCAATGCCCACATTTTACATCGCCGTGCGCGGACACATCGGCTTCGCCGGCCAACGGCGCTCCGCAGTTCGGGCATTCAAAGGCGGTTTTCGAGGTCGGTGGGCTGCCTGTGCGTGACACGGGCTGACGCGAAATCGCACTGTCGCCGATCTCCCGAATGTCCACGCCCGTCGGCCCGCCGCCCTGGAGCGCGCCGAAAAGCAGTCTCCCGCCCACCATCACGAAAGCCAGGGCGATGAACGAGCCGATCAGCAGGGAGAAGAGGGTGGTCAAAGAGGCGATCCCGGCGCTGTTC
>CAYSSA010000061.1:0-218 GCA_964433485.1 uncultured Tepidisphaeraceae bacterium
ACCATGTCGGCTGCATCACCGGCGTCTTGAGAATGGCCGCGCGAAGCGATTCCGAAATGTCCCGAGCCTCCTTGCGCTCTGCGCCGGGCAATCGCGTGTTGTTCTGCGCGGCCGCAACCGCCGGCGTCCGCCCGGCCTGCGGCGAAGGCGATGCGGCGGAGGTGTTCGAGGCCACCGTGCCGCCGGGTGTCGCCGACGCAGGCGAACCGGTCTTGCCG
>CAYSSA010000061.1:298-2837 GCA_964433485.1 uncultured Tepidisphaeraceae bacterium
GTCGCACGCCGTCCGCCTCGCGGCGGCTGGCCTGGCGCGCCGAACCAAGCTCCTCCATGCGGAGAGAGATCGAACGGGCGTTCTCCAGTTGCGCGGCAATCGGCTCTGGCCTGGCCGTTGATGCGAAGATGGCCCGGCCGAGGTCCAGGTGCGACGCGGTCAGCAATGTCGCGGCGGCGTCGACCTTCTGCAAAGCCTCATCGCGGGCCAGCGTTGCCGATTCCACCGTTGCATCCAACCTGGCTCGCAGTTCGCTCCATGCCTGTTTCGCGGCGGCCAGTTCCTCGGCCTTTGCTCGCTCGACCGCTTCGGCCGCGGAATGTTTCTCCGCCAGAGGGCCAAGCCGGGACTGCGCTTGTTGCCGATCCGCCGCCAGCTCGGCCAGACGGCGCTCGATGGCGTCCCGGGGCATCGGACCGGGCTTTCCAGCGTCGAGATCGGCCAGTTGCCTGGCTGCCTTCTGCGTATCCCTGTCGGCGGCGGCAATCTGCTTCTCGACCGCGCGCAGCGCATCCGAAGCGTCCCTGGATGCCGATGCCAGCGCGGCATGTTCCGCCTTCAGCGCGGCGATGATCCGCTCATTGCGCTGCGTCTCCGCGGCGAATTTCTCCTGCTCGCTCCTGAGCGCCATCTCCCGTTCACCAAGCGCCGCCTTCGCCGACAGCAGCGCCTTCTTCGCATCAGCCGCCGCCCCGGCCTGTGGAACATCCACGGCAATCGACAGTTCCTCGGCGATCCGACCGGCCTCGCGCAACACGGTGTCAAGCTCCTGACCAGATGCCGCCATCTGCTTTCGCAGCGCCCGGCGCTTCCGCATGGCCTGAATGAAGACAACGGTGGAACGATAGTCGGCGAACAGCCTTGCCAGGAATCCGGACGCGGCCGGTTGTGAACTGGGACTCTGGGGCATGTGATGGTCCTCACTGCAAACGGCAATCAGTCCTTATACCTGCCGCCCCCCACGGGTTTGTCGTCTCGATAATCCGTCCATGACACGGCCTTGCCTTTGGCGTCATACTCCTCCCAGCGGCCGTCGCGATTGCCGGCCTTGTAGCTTCCCACGCTCTTGGCGCCGCTGGCATAGGTGATGGTCCAGCGACCCGACCTCTGCCCATCCACGTAATCGCCTTCGCCGCGAGCCTCGCCCGGCAGGATGCGGACGATCCATCGGCCGACGCGCTTTTCGTCGCCGTTGTCGGTGACATACGCCCCCTTTTCCTTCACCTTGCCGTCGCCCCAGTACTCCGCGTGCTCGGTGCGACTGCTGTTCTGGCCGGTCTTGGTGTTCTTCCGCTCGATATGCACTTTCTCGTCGGGATAGTATTCGATCTCCGAGGCGCAGAAGCCGCTGTCGTAATGAGACAGCCGCGACTTCTTGCCGTCCTCGTAATAGTTGACGCACTCTCCGTGGCTCACGCCGTCGCGTCGCCGCGTAACGCTCCTCAGCGTGCCGTTCTCGTAATAGTCGCGCACCTCCGCCGAGACCTCCTTGTCCTTGGCGTAGACGGCGTCGGTGACCAGCCGCTCCTTCTCGTCGAAGAACTGCCACTGACCGTCGCGCTTGCCCATGGAGAAGGTCCCGACCTCGCGCTTCTTGCCGGTATCGTAGAAGAAACTCCACGAGCCCTCGCGCAGTCCCTTCAGATAGTCGCCCTGCTCCCTTGTATTGCCGTTTTCATACTTGACGATCCACGGCCCATGCGCGGAGCCGCCGATTCCATCGGCGCCGGCCACCGCCCGGTGTTCCCGGTACGCACCCTTCTTGTGGAGATTGCCGTTCTCCCAGTACGACTCCCACTCGCCCTCCTGCAGCCCTTCTTTCTCATCCATCATCCGCATGGTGACCTTCTGCGCGAACGGCGCCTTGCTCCCCTTGCCGTAGTAGACGATCTCGCACACCAGCTTGCCGTTCTCGTGGATGTGCTCCCAGTTCTTGCCGCCGTCGGGGGCTAGGTTCGCCTGCGAGCCATCCTGGATCCCCTCCTTGTAGTTGCCCTGAAAGGCCACATTGCCCTGAGTGTCGTAGCTGTAGTACGGACCATCCTTGATGCCGTACTTGTACGTCCAGAGCCGCTGCTTTCGGCCCTGGGCGTCGTACTCAATGAACTCCCCGTGATAGACCTTCCCATGCTCCGACTCCCACTTCTTCACCTTGCGCATGGAAGGATGCTTCATCGCCGACTCTTCGTAATAGGTGTAACGCTCCCGAACCGGACCTTTCTCGTTCCCCCAGGTGGTCGCGCAGGAAATCAACTCCGGTTCGCCGGAACTCTCGGGCAGCCTGACCCGGATCTTGAACGTCGTTGACGCCAGCTCCCGGCCGCCCTGGCTCGCCGCCACCGCCCGCACCGTCACATCCTGGTTGACGATGTCCCTGGCCTTGAGTTTGGCGGAGCCCGACTCGTTGACCAGCTTGCCGAAGGTCGTCTCGAACTGCACATCCGGGGTTTCGCCGGGCGTCGGGCCCTGCGCCACCAGCCGGCAGTCGAAGACGATCGGCTCGGCCCCGTCGAAGACCGTGCCGCTGATCGGCTGCCCG
>CAYSSA010000061.1:2847-3077 GCA_964433485.1 uncultured Tepidisphaeraceae bacterium
TCGGGACAGATCACCTGGATGGCAAACGGCGGCATCGCCTTGTCCGGCTTCCAGAGTTCCCCGTGGATCTTCCGGGCCAGCGCCATCACATCCCCCGCCAGTCCCATGGATTCGACCTCCCGCTTGGCCAATACCTGCGTCAGCAGGTTGCTCTGCCAGGTCTCCATCATCCCCACCAGCACATCGTTGGCGAAACGCTGCCTGACTCCCTCGTAAATGGCGTCGTACTT
>CAYSSA010000061.1:3108-4115 GCA_964433485.1 uncultured Tepidisphaeraceae bacterium
GATCCACTGGCGCGGGCACATCTCGAACGGCCGGTTGTAATACCTGGCGCCCGCCGCCAGCGCCGCCTGCTTGAACTTCTCCATGGCCGCCGCCACTTCCTCCTCCCGCGGCGCCGGGGGCGGCTTCCATCTGCCGGGCTCCTGCTCGAACCAGGCGGGCTCCTGCTGCTGCGACTGCCGCCGGATCAGCCCCAGCAGCTCGTTGTGCGCGTTGACGAAATTGCGGTCGCCCCGGTCGGGCGTGTGATACTCGGCCGACAGCTCCTGCCCCGACACCGCCTCGAAGAAATCCTTGTAGAACTTGACGCGGTCGATGTCCACTGTCCACTTGCCGTCCTTGTCCTTCCGGGCCAGCACATACCTGGCGTCCATGACCGGCTCGGCCCCCTCCACCAGCTTCGTGGCCCAGATGCCCTCGGCCCCGCCGGGCCGGCGGCCCGCCTCGCCCACGTACAGCGCCTTGATCAGATCCTGGTTGAGCTGGTTGATCGTGTAGCCCACCGTCACCATCACCACCCCGCGCTCGATGTCGAAGATCAGTTTGACCTGCCCCGCGCCGGGCGCCAGCCGGCACAGGGCGTCGAACAGCACGTTCTTGCCCAGGTCGCGCAGCTGCTCCTCCGTCCGCACCTCCGCCGCCTGCTTGAAAAAGCCCAGCGACCAGTGGACCCGGCTCAGCGCCATGCCGCTCAGGGCGTTGACGTACGCGCCCCTGCCGGCGTCGTTCTGGTACATCTCCAGCAACTGCAGGCCATCCACGATCGAACCCATCTGGAACAGGCTGTCCACCAGCCGCTGCTTCACATACCCCTTGACCCCCATCTCATTGAGCTGCCGCTTCAGGCCGGCCAGGTCGAACTCGCGCGGAAAGGCCTCCTCCAGATGCGCCTGCAGCCGCTCGTGGCATTCCTGCACCGCCGGGTTCCACGGCGGCGAAGAGCCCATCACCCGGTCGGTCCGCGACCTGACGACGCTCCGGGCCCCCCGCATCGCCGCCTTCCACGGCG
>CAYSSA010000061.1:4125-21412 GCA_964433485.1 uncultured Tepidisphaeraceae bacterium
TACACTCTTTCCCTTCTGGACGATCTCCGCCCCCGGCGACTTGACGCCGATCAGCCGGTACATCCGCTCCCGCGTGTTGCCCAGCCGCATCTCCTGCCGGCGCCGCTCGGCCGGATCCATCGTCGATTCCAGTCGCGCCGCCGCATCCGCGTGTTCCGCCGCCAGTTCGATCGCCTGCCGGGTCGGGCCGTCGACCCCGTTCATCATGCGCTGGATCGACTCCTCGCCCGCGGTCGTCGCCCGGTTGTTGTACGTCAGCGTGTCCATCAGCCGCATCTGCTTGACGATCATGAGCAGGTTCTCCACCGCCTGCGCCTGCACGCACCTGGCGTATTCCCTGTTCCGCGCATCGGCCAGGGCCACCTTCATCCGCTCGGCCTCGGTCATTTTGTTCCACTGCGGATCCCGCCCCTTCTCGGCCAGAAACAGCGGGTTCCACTGCGGCGGATCCACCATCTCCTGGGCCACCGCCGTGGCCGTCGCCGCGGCCGCGCGCCGCAGGAACAGCACCGCCAGCATGCTGGTGCGGCCGACATCCACCGGCTCGTTGCGGTACTGGGCCGGCACCGCCTTGGGATTGCCGTTCTCGGTCAGATGGCAGATGTCCAGGGCCGTCACGATGTGCATCTGCATCTTGTCCGATCCGGGGAACCCGAGCTGTTTGACCAGGGCCAGCCGGTCTCGCTCCGTGAGCTTGTCCCAGGAGGGAAATCCGTGATAAGCGCAGAGGTTGTCGATGGCCCGCCCGGCGTATTTGATCGACCCCTGGCTGGCGCTGCCGCCGCCGGGATGCTTCTCGTGGTGCAGGGCCTGGCGGAAATGGTTCATGATCTCCCCGGCGTGCTGGGCCCGGCGGTAGCGCTGGGCGATGGCCCCGCGCACGATCGCCCGCGCCTCCCTCACGCACGAGGCCACCTGCCCCAGGTAGCGCACCTTCCCGCCCTCGAAGAAGAATTCCTGTCCCAAGACCTGTCCCGGCTTGAACAGCAGCGAGCGCCGCTCCTGGACCTCCAGCTCGTAGCCGTAGCCGAAGTAACATTCCGGGTTGGCCCCCTGCTTCTCGATCAGGCGGTGATAGTCCAGGGCGAATCTGTCAGCGCTCTGGGCGAAGCGCGCATCGGGCAGATCCATGCTCCCGCGCATGAACTCCACCTCCAGTCCCGGCAGGCTCAGCTTCGGCCCCACGGCCGTTCCCGGCGGCGGGTCCACCTCCAGTCCCTGCTTTCCCGCCGCCTGCGCCAGGCATTCCAGGAAGACCTGCTCGCGATGCTCATCGCCGGCGTACACCGTCAGGTCGATGTCGCGGGTGAAGTCCCCGGTCTTGCCCGAGTTCAACGTCGTCAGCCGCTCAAGCGGCTGGTGCTTGTCCCTGGCCAGGCGGGCGTTGGCCTCGATCACCGCCTGCGCGATCAGGTGCTTGAGCAGGTCGTGCCTTCCCACATCGAGATTGCGCGAGGCCCGGCGATATTCCGCAGCGCTGTTCAGATCCTTCTTCAAATCCCCACGGGCATAGGTCCTGCTGTTGGCCAGATCGAGCACCGCCCTGGCCGCGGCCGTCATCTCCGTGCGGTTCTCCGTCCAGGATGCCTGCCAGTTCAGCTTGTCATCGGTCAGTTTGCCGATGATGGCGACGAAGCGGGGCGGCGGCGGAGGCGACGGCGGCGAGGCTATTGTTGGTCTTGTCTATACGACGGCGGCTGGCCCGGCTTCGCATCCTTGTTCACCGGCGCCTCGGCCGCCCGGCCCAGGGCCGCGCACAGCAGCAGACTCGCCAGACACGCCCGCCATCGCACACCCAGCCGCAAATCCCGGATCGAGCCGACCATAGACACCTCGGATTAAACGGTCCGACACAACCAGTATACCTCACGGCCAGGCCAACTCACAAAATCACACGGCCGACTGCGGCTTGGGAGCGCGCCTGCCAGAGCTGGATCCGCCGCGGCGGGGCGTTACTCGGCCGCCCCCTGCCGGGTGACGATGGGCACGTAGCCGATCTCCAGCCCCCTGGGGGGTGTGACGATCAGGGCGGGGTCCAGGTCCGCCAGTTGGCCGGTGGTCGGCGGCGGCAGGTAGTCGCGGTCCCGCTTCCAGAGGCGGTGCAGTTTTTCCACCCGCTCCTGCACGGCCTGGCGCTCGGCGTCGGTGAGGTCGGCGTTGAGCAGGGCGGGCTGCTCGCAGAAGCGGTACCAGTAATAGGTGACGATGCTGCCGTCGCCGAGGCGGACCTGGAAGGGTCCGGCCTTGGGGCCGGGCTTTTTCCAGCAGCTGGCCGGGTCGTCCGGGGTGACATAGGGCGGCAGGCGGCGGTCGGACGGTCGGCCGAGGCGGACCTGGGCCAGGCCGGTTTCGGCCGGGACATCCGCGGCGGCGACGGGCTGCCACTCGGGCTTGCCGTTGGCGCTGGAGCCGAGGCGGAAGTATTCCGGGAGCGTGGCCAGGGGCCCGTTGGGGGAGTCAGCGCGTTTCACGCGGGAGAAATCCCAGCGGTAGCCGAAGGTGTGCGGATCGTGGGCCGTGGGGGTGGCGAAGGTGGACCAGGCGACCGGGGCCCGCTCCTCCTTGGGGGTTTTGTCGGAGTAGATGCGCCAGGTGGCCCCTCCGCGACCGGGCAGAACGTGCAGATGGGCCTCGGCGGGGTCGATGCGGCCGTCGGCCGGGGGTCCGCCGTCGAACCAGGCCTGCACGCGGTCCCAGAGAGCCCGGCGGGTGTAGGAGGCGATGCGGTGGACGGCGGCGGTCCCGTCGCCGGAATTGCGCGGGAAGGAGGTGGCGGCGACGCGGGCCCAGGTGACGCCGTTGGCATCCACCGCCTGCGCGGCGGGGATGTACTGGGTTTCCATCTGCAGGGCGCGGTTGGGGTTGGAGGGGCGGCTGTCGAGCATGAACCCGGCGAGGCGGGGGTCATCCACGGCGGCGCGGGACCAGAAATAGGGGGTGAAGAAGGCCACCGGGCCCTTGAAGTTGCCGGTGTTGAGAAAGAGCGTCCAGCACTGGTTGCCCGTGGGGACGTTTTTCCCGGCGGTGGTGGTCTTGGGGCTTGTCAGCGGCAGCGGCAGGTAGCCGTAGCCGAAGAACCGGCCGCAGGCGCCCTGTTTGAGGTTCAGGCCGTCGGGCGGCCAGAGGAGCCAGGGGGTGAGCTGGGCCACGGCGTACTTGCCGCGGGGCTGGTTCCAGTCGCGCCCCTTGCCGGCGCCGGGGCCGTTGGCCCACTCGACGAAGTTCAGGGCCACGCCGCCCATGATGAACTTGGGGGTGGCGGTGGCATACTGCGTGTCGCGCCACCAGCCCAGGCCGCCCTCGATGTCGGAGTACATTTTCTCCAGCGGTTTGGGGCCGTCGATCTGGGCGAACATCCAGGTGCCGAACAGGCCGGTCTGGAAGCGGTTGCCGGGGTGCTTTTCCAGCAGCGGCCAGGCGGCCACGTACATGGAATAGCCGGCGTTGAACGAGGGCGGCGCCTTCTCGTTGGGCACGAGCAGGTAGCCGGCCATCTCCCCCTCCTCGATGCGCTGGGCCGCGAGGCCCGGCGAGGTCCGGCCGATCAGGGCAAGGCAGACAAGCAACGCCAGGGAGACTGTTCTGGTTGTCATATGCGCCTCATTACCTTTCCCGGTGAAAATGTTGAACGCCCAAACCGCGCCCGGGGGCTGGGGCTACATCTTGTTGGCAGGGAGCAATGCCGGGACGCTTCCGCGGCTTCGACCGGATGCCTTGGCTTGATCCAGCAACGCCTTCATATCCTTCACGATCTGCGGCTGCTCGAAATAGAGGTTCCTGCTCTCGGCGGGGTCGGCGTCGAGGTTGTAAAGCTGGCCCGGCGCCCCGGGCGCGGCATCGGGGAGCATGAACGGCTTGAGTTGGGGATCCTTCTCATAGTTGTTGCCGCCGGAGCCGGGGTGGTCAAGGTATTTCCAGTTGCCGCGGCGAATGGACAGATAGCGCGGGCCGCCAAATGCCTGTTGGAGCAGGTAGGGCCGGATGGGACCGTTGTCTTGGCCGAGAAGTGCGGGAAGCATGTTGAAGCTGTCCTCGGCCGCATCGTTGGGCAGGTCGGCGCCGACAATCGCGGCGAAAGTGGCCATCAGGTCGGTCAGGCTGGTCAGTTGCGCACTGATCGTGCCGGGCTTCACCTTGCCGGGCCAACTGACGATGAACGGAACACGGTGGCCTCCGTCCCAGTCGTCCCGCTTCATGCCGCGCCAGGGCCGGGCGCCGTCGTGGCCGTAGTCGGCGCGCATGTGGATGACGCTTGTGGTTTCGGGACCGTTGTCGCTGCTGAAGATGACCAGCGTGTTGTCGGCCACGCCAAGCCTGTCGAGCGTCGCCAGTATCTCCCCGACAACGAAATCGAGCTGAAGGATGAAGTCGCCGTGCGGTCCGGCCTGGGTCTTGCCCTTGAACCGAGCGGCGGCAAACGAAGGCAGATGCACCGCCTGCGTGGCATGGTAGAGGAAGAACGGCTTGCCCGGCGATGTTCGGACGTGCGATTCCAGGAACTCCTGGCTCTTTTTCAGAAAGACCAGGTCGATCTCCTCCATGGGGAAATCCCTGGCGATCAAGCCCTCCCGGCAGTCGTTGGCATAAGGATGTTTCGGGAGCGAGGTCTTGTCGAGTCTGGCTCCCGGCGGAACAGGCACGCGGTCGCCGTCAATGAAGGCATAGAGCCAGTCCGTCGTGGGACAACACGCCGTGCCGAAGAAGAGGTCGAAGCCATGGTCGAGCGGCCCCCCTTCGATGCGGCGGGAGAAGTCCACCTGTTGAACAGCTTGCACACCGTCGCCACGGATCGGTTGGCCGTCCTTGTCGAAGAAAGTCAGTCCAATGTGCCACTTGCCAATGCAGGCCGTTGCATAGCCCTTGGAACGGAGCATGGCCGGCAACGTCAGCCGCCCCGGCGCGATCAGCGATGGGCCCCCGACGCCCGCGAAGACCGCGCCACCGCGGGGAACACGGAAGGCCATTTGGCCCGTCATCAGGGCATAGCGAGATGGCGTGCAGACCGTGGCCGGGCTGTGGGCATCCGTGAACCGCATCCCCGTGGTTGCCAGCCGATCGAGGTTGGGCGTAGGCGCCTTGGCTCGATCGTTGTAACAGCCCACGTCGCCATACCCGAGGTCGTCAGCGAGAATCAAGACGATATTCGGTCGTGAAGGGTCGGCAGCCGCAAGAGCGGACTGCCATTTGAAATAGATGTAGGAAGTGGTCCTGCCGGTGGCTTGCACACCTCCGGCGTGGATCATCGTCGCTTCGAATACCTTCCGCACGCAGGGGATCTTCGCGCCAACCACAATCCTGAAGTAATCCAGAAAATCCTTGGGCTTGGCCGTCTTGCGGCCGAACACCAGCAACTCTTCTCTCGGGGCCTTGTCAGCGGGCGTACCAAGCCCTGGCATGAACGTACCGAATACCTCGTACTGGACGGACCTGTCCGTGAAACGCTCCTCCCTCAACCGCGTGATGGTCAGTGTTCCATCCTGCGTTTCCAGCAGAGCGCCTATTCCACCGCCAGCAAAGCCTTCCGGCAGGCCATCCTCTTCCTTTTCAAGACCCGCACGCGTCTGCAGATTGACCATCGCCTCGGCGAAGCCTTTGCCGATCTGGGCCATGATTTTCGCCGAGCCCATGTAGTGAAAATCGGCGTTGGAGGTGCTTTCCCGGAGAATTCGCAAGTCGCGCGGCGTGAAGGTCTCCGCGTAGAGCTTCTCCACCGCCGCGTTCCCCGCTTCGCGAGTGAGCGTGCCCGCCTTTACCTGTTTGTTGATCTCGTCGGCTTTCGGCTTGATCGCCTTTTCCCTTTCCCGCAGCGCGACCACCTCCATGTCCCAATACTGCTCGGTCAGGACATTGACGACGTTGCCTTTGAACTCCGGCAGGAGCGCCGGCGCGGCCATGGCCAGACGGAAGTTCTGGTGAACAGTCTTGTAACGTTGCTGGTCGGGGGGATATTTCTCCACGGGACCTCCAACGCCCATGACGCCGATGACAAAAGGCAGTTTCGGCGCCGAGAGGTCCTTTCGCACATCGCGGATGAAGTGCGCCAGGACCACGCTGTACTGGTCGTAACCGCCCGCCTTGTCCCGATTGGGATAGGTGCTCGAATCAACCATGTCATTCCAGCCCTGAAGCCAGACGAAACCGGCCAACTCATGGCCTTGTCGCGGATCGTAATCAGGATAGATGCGTTTGATGTCCGCCAACGCCTTCTTCACATGCTCGATCATCAGGCGGTAGTAGAGGCCAGTGGCCCTGGCCTTGTCGGCCTTGATCTGGGCGATGTCCTTGCCCTGCTTTTTGAACTGCTCCAATTGCGACTCGTTGAACTCATAAGGCCCCGCGCTGGGTGGCCGGAAATCGGTGTTGAGGCTCTTGCCGCCCCAGGCGGTTTTGATGATCACAATCGGTTCGCCCAGCAACTTCTGCATGTAAATGCCGAAGGTGAACTCAGGCCCGATCTTGGGGCCTCGCTCTTTTGCGCCGAAGCCCACGGTCAACTTGCCGATTTGCTCCTCATCGGCCGAGCCAATGGAGGAGATCCAGACCTTGTCGCACACCCGAGGAGAGCCGTCGGCGTTGCGCATCTCTTTAAGAATCGGGGCCGTCTTCGGGTCCAACTCCATTGTGTCGAAGGTGCGAATGTGCGCGTGGCCCTGCATATTGGACTGACCCGCGAGAATGAACACCTTGACAGGCTTTCCGGCGACCGCGGCTTTCCCGTCAGTGCGGGAGGGTGTGGCGGGGATCGCGGAGTCCGCGGCAGCAACACATCGAGCCGCCAACATCACGACCAAGATACCCGAGACGAATGAAACCGGTTGTCGCGCGTTCATGATCTGTCGCTCCAAGTCGTCGGATGCGGTTCCGGTCGAAATGTACTGACTCAAAGCCCTCGCTCGACGCGAGCGGGGCAAGATGTCTCAAGGCGGATCGCTGTCCCGCCTTCGAGGATGATCACATTGGCGAAGTGTAGAACACTCGCCCCGGCGTGTCGAGAATATCAATCATGCGACAGCCCGAGGGATCGACGGCGGCACAGCAACAGGCCGACGACGACACCCAGCGCCAATCCCGCGGGCTCGGGAACAGCCGCGACGGGAACACCGGCCCTTGCGAACACCGGCGACAGGGAGGCCGAGACGCCCCCCGCCAGTTGAGTTCGGACAATCTCCAGATCGGCCAGATTCACCAGTCCGTTGCCATCGAGGTCTCCGTCGATCCAGGCCATTCCGGTGCGGCCCATGTTGGCGACAATATTGTAGTAGTCGCTGGAATCGACCCGACCGTCGAGGTTGACATCGCCCGGGCAAGTGCTGAGCACAAGAATCTGGTCGAAATTCGATCCGTCCGAGATCGCCTGCCCATGCCAGGCCAGCAGCCGCATTCGCCGGTTGTCCACCATGGCCAGTTCGTTCTGTTCGCCAGTGGCGGTGACGGTCGAAGACAGGAGCAGGCCATTGTTGATCCAAGCCTGCACGTTCGCGATCGGCGGTGTTCCCGAGTACCGCAACAGCAGGGCATTGTCTTTGACATCGAGGAAGTTCTCGTTGGCGATGGAAAGCGAATTGACCGACAGCAGGTGATCGCCCGCCGAAGCAAGCGTCACGTTGCCGCCCCAGAGCGCGAGGCTGCCGAGGCTGATCGACAAGTCGAACGTACAGTCACCGTAGCCGACCTCGACCTGAGTGGCGCCGGAGAGGGTGGATCCAGCGGAGAAGAAATGGGCTCCGCCGAGCCAGAGCTTCGTGTTGGCGGCGAAGTTGAAGGCTCCGGTGTGCGAACCGCCGCCGAACAGCGCCAAGGTCCCGGCCTGAATGTTGACCGAGCCCCGGTTGTTGAAAGGCACATCGATCCACGTCATGTCGGCGCCGGAGCGGTTGAAGATGCCCTCGTTTTCAAAGACGTTGGCGCCGGTGTAGTTGTAAATGCTTGTTCGGCCAGTGGAGTTGATGATGCCGCCCGGGCGGTTGTTGAAAGTCGCGCCATCAAAGCCGAGCGGGTTGTACGAACCGCCGGTCCAGTTGATCGTGGCGTAGTTGTTCAGTGTCCGCCGCAGCGACAAAGGGTTGTTGAGCGTGTTGATCGTAACGGACGCCCCGTTGTTCAGCGTGGTAGCGCCCTGGCCGGCCATTCCGCCACCGGTCCAGAGCAGCGAGCCGTTGATCGTTGTATTCAGCGAACTCCAGAGCATTCCGCCCGAAAGCGTCAACTGGCTGCCGCTGGACACCGTTGTGGCCCAGGGGAATGTCGTGGCGCCGCTGGATATCTCGATATTGAACGGGCCGGAAATGGTGGAGCCGGCCGCGAACACATGATCGCCGCCAAGGACCAGTCTGGTGCCGGTCGAAAGCGCAAACGTACCGGTCTGGCTGCCACCACCAAGGAGGGCGAGCGTGCCGCCGGTGATGTTCACGGCAGCCGAGTTGTTGAACGGCACGGCAATGGTTGTCGATCCTGATCCCGAGCGGTTGAAGGCACCGGCATTATTGAAGGCGTTTGTGCCGGAGTCATCGCTCATACTGGCGGTACCGGTCGCGTTGAAAACGCCGCCGGCAAGGTTGTTGAACGACCCTCCCTTGAAGAACAGCCGGTAAGAGCTTCCGGAGACCGTGCCGCTGTTGTTCAGTGTTCGCGACAACACCAGCGACGTGTAGACATCGTTGGCCAGCGAGAGCGTGCGTGTCGAGGGAATGAGGGTTGTGCCAGCGCCCGACATGACGCCATCGGTCCAGGAGACCGCGCCGTTGATCGTCAGGTTTCCGGCTCCGGTCAGCTCACCGCCGGACAGCGTAAAGGCCGCAGTAATCGTGGACGCCTGCGCGATGGCCAGCGACCCGCCCGACAGCGTCAAATTGCGCGTGCTGTTGAGGCTGAGGATGCTGTCGTTTCCGATGGAGTGCGTCACGGTAAAGACGGTTGTGCCGCTGGTGATACTGACCGCGTCTGCCGAACCCGGCAGGGACGGGTTGCTGCTCCAGTTCGTAGCCACGTCCCACTGGCCACCGGCGGTTGGCATCCAGTTGACCGTAGCGCCAAAGGCGGCGGGCGCCGCCAAAACGGCCGCGACAAGTCCGCAAAATAGACCGCGTCGACGTGGTGGTTTTCGAGATCCCATGACATTGGCTCCGGTGAGATCGATGCTAAGTGCGGCGCGGATTCGACCGCTTGCCAGTACTGCTATACAACATTTGCACCAGTTTGCGCCGACAAGAGCGGGAGGATTGCTTGCCGCGAAGATTCAGCGGAGAGGTAAACCTAATTCAGACAGATAGTTATGTACTTACAGCCGTGATACTAGTTTGCGAAGTTCCCAGTATGTTTGTATCTGCTTTGGGTCGTATTGGGCGGGACGGATTCTCAAAAATGAGAACGGTGCGTCAGCCAGCCAAGTGTGCCTGTCGGCGGCCAATAGCTTGACTCGTCGGGCTTTGAATCAGTGGCCGCTCGCCAGAGCTATCGGTCAAGCATGATCTGCGGCAACGCCATTTCCACCTCGGCGGGAGGTGCAACCGGGGCGACCGCCTTGGCCGCACCTGGTTTCGGCTTTGCGATGTCTTTCTCAACGGCCTTGAGAATCTGATCGATTCGCTGCTGCGCCTCTGGAGTGGCCGCGTCCCGAAGCTGCCGGAGAGTGGGCGCCACTACGATACCCATCTGGACGAGTTTCTCCTGAGCCGCGTCACGTTGTTTCCAATCCTCCGCGTTCAACTCGGCTACAAGCTGTTTGATCGTCTCGACAACCGCCTTGGACGGCGCCGGTCGCGGCTGGGTGTATTCAGCGATCAGCGCCACTGGGACCTTAAGGCTCAGGCCGCATCCGAGCTTGATCGACACGTCCTGTTCCTGCAACTGCCCGGTCACCGTGGTGTCATCCCACATGACCACCTGCACATCCGAGGGCGAACCCGCGGTCTTGGTCATGCGTTTGATCTCAGCGCCGGACAGATTGAGGGTGCTGAAGGCGGTGTCCAGCTTCAGGGTTCCGTCGAGCACACCCACCATCACATCCTGATTCACCAGCGCCAACACCGGCTGCGCGCCGTCTTCCTCCTCCGGTCGCCTGGTCACCTGCAGGCGACGGATGCTCGATGCCGGAAACTTCACCAACTGTTCCGGACCGCTGGAGTTCAGCTTCATCTCAAACACATCCGCATTCACCAGCCCGGCGAATTTGGAGCCGTCGGTCAGAAAGACGTCATGCACGCCATGTTCCTCGGCCTGGAAATTGATGGCCGACAGCACCGACGGGCTGAGCTTCATGGTTCCGTAGCGAGTGATGACCTCGATGTCTTTCGTCGGCGGCTGCACGCCGATGCGGTCTCCGGTGCGCATGAACACAATGGGCTTGTCAAATGTCCACTCCTCGGGCTCCCCGGCGCGTTTGCGATATCCCATGCGCGATACATGCTGCACCGGGATCTCGGTCAACTGTCCGCTGGAAAGTTCCAGCACCAGCTTTTCCTGGTCGAGCTTGCCGCCGAAGACCTCGCCGTCCCTGGTGACCAGCAGTTGTCTCGGGCGAAACTCGCCGATGTTGATCAGTCCGATCACTCCGTCCACCGGCAATTCCACGACTCCGTAGAAAGTCTGAAGCCTGTAGCTCTTTTCTTTCAGCGTGCCTTTGAGCTGATCTCCGGTGCGGAGTTCCACAACATCCAGCATTTCTCCGCGAAGAATCTCGTAATCGCCGATGAAGTTCTCGCCGCCGCGGAAGTTCACGATAAGCCGGCGAATGGCGCCCGGGATCGACGCCATGATCTTCGTTTCCTTCAGCCCCAGCACGAATTTCTGCCCGGCATCCGGCGAATTGGTCACCAGGTGGAAGTGCATGATGGCGATTTCCTTGCCGCCGGGAATGCTGGGTGCGTAGTTGATGTTGATGTTCGAGTTGCCCTGCTGGTACTGAAACGTCGGCGCGCTCCTGGCGCCTTTGCCGGCGAACAGTTCGACGCAGGTCTTGTTGTTGGCGTGAGTCTGGGCGATCCAGGCCATGGTCTGGCCCTTTTTTTTTGGATCCTCGACGGTGGTCGTGTTCTGCACCCCGTAGTTGAGGTTGGTGTTGTACATCAGGTTGGGCGTGACTTCCTGGTTGGTCGTGTTCTTGATGATGTCGATATAGCGAATCCAGCCTTCCTCCTTGTTGCACAGAATCCTCCGCGTTACCGAGACATTGGCTCCCGCCATGTTGGCCAGAATGAGTTCCCCGGTCTTCTCGTCGATCTTCCCCTGGTTGTTCTGCACCTGAACGTAATTCCCGTTGACCTGCAACATGGCGCCCTGTGAATAGACAGGCCAATTCCCCTGCATCTGGATCTGGCCGTACTGGTAAATCTGAAAAGTGTTACCCTGTCCGTCGTTGACGCTGTAGGGCAGATTGACCACACCACCCGGCCCGGGTTGATTGGCGGCCGCGGCGACGAGCCGAACACCAAGCGACTCATCCGGGCAGCACAGCATCCACCAACCGGCCAGCAACACGCCAACAACGGACACAATCCTTGACCTACGCATAGAGAATCTCCCAAAGGGCGACAAACCCACATCCTTTTGACGCGCCCGCGACCCGGATGTTTCAGCCGTTCAGATCCAATCCCGTCAGCATACCAGACATAGACCAAACTGTCAGCGGTGCTGCGGCACAGGGAAGCAAGGATCATTCGAACTTCTCGCGAATCCAGATGACTTCGCCGGTGGAGTGTTTCAATTCGCCCGTGACGCACATGACGATCACCCGCGCCACGTCGGCCGGGGCAAGGCAGCGTTCGCGCGGCCAGTCCTGTTCACTCAAGAGCGCACGGAACATGCTTGTCTCGACGGCGCCTGGGGCTACGGTGTGAACTCGAATGCCGGCCGACTGGCCCTCGCGAGCGGCCACCCAGCCCAGCATGTTCAAGCCGGCCTTGGCGGCGGCGTATGCTCCAAATGCCTCGAATGGATCGCGCGATGACAGCGAGGAGACGTTCACGATCACGCCGCCCCCCTGCTTTTTCATGGCCGGCCAGACGGCTCGTGCCAGGTAGAAGGCGGACGACAGATTGGTGTCGATGATCTGATGCCATTGGGCGTCGGTCATGTCCTCAACGCGAATGAACGGCGCCACACCGGCGCAATGCACGGCCGCGTCCACACGGCCAAACCGCGTCAACGCGAACTCGACCAGCGCGTTGACTTGGGTTGAATCAGCAACGTCCGCGGGGTGGCAGGCACATCCACCGGCCGCCCGAGAGGTGGCCTGGAGTTCTTCGCCGGTCCTGGCGGCGCCAACGACGTCGTATCCACGGGCAACGAGTTGAATCACGACTTCGCGGCCGATTCCCCTGCCTGCTCCCGTGACGATGCATACCGGTTTGCTCATGGCCCAATCATATGAGGAACAATCGCGGGTGATCAACCGTGGTCGGGTCAGGCGATCAGCAACGCGTGCCGGGCCATTTCCGCGAGGGCGGTGTCCAGCGCCCGGCCGACCGCGGCCGCCGCACCGGCGCCTGTCGCATCTTGCACCACAAGCGTGCCTTGTTTGGCAAGCTCAGTCAGCATTTGGGCCAAGGCGGCCCGATCGTGCCGGCCATCCAACCTGCGCAGCACCTGTCGCTGCACCTCCGACAGGGCCACGGAGTCATGCCGAAGGTTGGTGGCGACCGCGCTTTTTTCCGCCTGAAGTCGCGCCAGGGGAGAGGCGACCGGACGCTCGCCGGGGGCAACGCAACACTCCAGCGGCCCGGCATGGAACTCCAGCAGGTTGGAAGCGTAGTAACCCTTGAGCAGAATCCCGCCCAGAAGCGCCCGGTCGGCGCGGAGTTGCTCGGCCGACCGCATGGGCGACGGATCCAGACGCGACCCCGCGGCCGAGCACAGCGCGGGAAAGGCGATCGTTCGGGGCCATTGCTCCATCAGGTGCAACATGGCGGCCTTCATGAGCGGGCGATTGGTCGTCAGTTTGCCGCCGGGACCGATGAAGGTCACGGGATCGGTGGATCGCAGGTCGATGGCGGCGGGCTGCGCCTTCGCCTGTGCGGCCACATGCAGACCTTCGAGACGATTCGAGTTCGGCTGGCGATCCAGGGACACGTCCTTGCGGCAAAGCAGGCTGTGCCGGAAAGGGGTGGCGCGCACGAAGTCCAGGTATTGCTGTTGCGCAATCATGTCGGAGGAGAGGCGTCCCAGAGCCGCGATCGTCTCCGGCGACAGACCCCGTGGCAGCATGGCGCCGAACTCGGCCTCACCGAGGTATTGCAGGTCGCCGGCGGCCGCCATCTCGGCAAACTGATGGAAATAGAACGGGTCATTGATCTCGGCCATGTGGTCGTGGCAGAGATACCAGTCGGCCACGCGAGCGATGAGATCGGACTCCTGTTTGAGCACGGCGGCGTAGGCCGCATTGGAAGATCCGAGCGTCCGGGCCAGGAACTCAACCAGTCGGCGTCCCTCGCGGGAGCGCGCCAGCGGTTCGGTTTCGGCGCGGGCGTGGAAACGCATCATGTGCCGCACCAGATCGCGAAAGTGCCAGCCGGGGTAGGTGTTGTAGCTGATGTAGGCGACACCCTGGGGCGTGAGACACGAACGACAGATGTCCAGGATTCCCTGCCGGGCCGTCGCGGGCACCCAGGAAAACACTCCATGGCATATTATATAGTCAAATTGTCCTAATGACGTCCCAACGGCCTCGATGCCCTTGTGCAACAGGCGGATGTTCTTCAGCCCCAGTTCAGACACCACGGCCTGACCGTCGGCCAATTCGCGAGCCGACAGGTCGATGCCAATGAACTGGCTGCCCGGCAGGGACAGCGCCATGGGAATGAGGTTGCCCCCGGCCGCGCAGCCTATCTCCAGGACCCGGCTGGCGCCGATCGGGGACGGCGACATTCCCATCAGCGTTGCCACGGTCGCCATGCGGTCCACGTGCGCCCGCGGATAGGGCCGGCTCTCGTAGGGAATTTTGTCGTACAACGTCGGGACTGTTTCATCACCCGCACCGGTGTCAGTCTGCTGAATCTCGATGTCGTCCACGTTGGTCGCCACGATATGCACCGTCCTTTCGCTGCCGCGAAGAAAAATCCCGGCCGTTGGCCGGGATCTTACTCATTTTCCGTCCTTCGTTCCGAAAACGACCGCTGGTTGGACTCAGGGAAGGTACTGCACCTTCTCGACGTCCACCACGCGGACGTTCTTGCTTACGGTCGCCACATCAAAGCCGCTGCCGCCATCCGCCACAGCCAGCATGGAGGAAACCGGCGGCTCGCCCGGAACCGAGTTCGGCGGGCTGGCCAGTTCCAGGGTCAGCAGGTCGTCGCCCCAGCCGCCGAAGAGGAGAACCCGGGACGGCACATTGTTGACGGCAGGCAACACCGCAGGGCTGACCTTACAGGCGACGATGTCGTGACCGTCGCCACCGTCCAGAGATAAGTCGGTGAACACATCAAACGATGAGGCCCGCAACTCGTCGTCGCCATCGCCGCCCTCAACCCGCATCTTGACCGTGAACGCCGAAATCTTGTTCGTTCGTGGACTGACGACGGCCTGGAATCGATCGGCCCCGTCACCCAGATCGCAACGAATCGCCGCCTCGCGAACCTTCTGCACCGCCGGCAGGAGTAGCGACATGGATACATCATCGTCGCCGTCGCCGCCGCTGAGATCAAGCAGGAGATCCGGCGACGTTGCGTCCGCGGCTTGTGACGCGGCCGCATCGCTCAGCTCATATTTGATGTCGGCGTTGTCCCTTCCCGCTCCCAGGTCGCAGGATATCTCGGAGAAGATATCGAAGAACGAGGCGACCAGCGAGTCATTGCCATCGCCCAGGTCGAGGTCGAATCGGACATGGGGGCCGGCCCCAAAGCCGGTGGAGGCATCGATGCTCACCCGGTCGTTGCCATCGCCCATGTCCACGCTCACCGGGCAGGCGCTCGATACGCGCTCCATCTTGATATCACAGTCGTCGTCCTTGCCGCCGCCGCTGACGGACAGGTCGGTGAATACGTCGAAGAAAGCAAAACTCGTGCTGTCATTTCCATCACCGCCATCACAACGAATTTCCACTTTGGTGAAGTTGAGGCTCCGACCGTCGGCCGTCGTTGAGCTGCCACCGGTGACAGCGCACGAGAAGCGGTCATTGCCGTCTCCCAGATCACACCGGACGGCCGCCTCGCGAACCTTCTGGACGGCCGGCAGGAGCAGGGCAATGGACACATCGTCATCGCCGTCGCCAGCGCTGATGTCGGCATCGAGATTGGTGACGCCGTCACAATCCTGATCGTCGCAGTCCTCGCCCTTGATCACGAACCGATCGTTGCCCGCACCGCCATCGAGCGAGAGACTTGCGAACACGTCAACGAACGAGACACGACACACGTCGGCGCCGTCGCCTCCGTCGAAGCTCAACCGCAATGAGTCGGCCACCGCCGGAGACCAATCCTTGTGATCCGCGCGGTTGTCAGCCAGCAACTCGAAACGATCGCTCCCGGCGCCCAGGTCGGCACTGACCACGCATTCGCCCTTTATGCCGCCCAACTTGATGAAAATGGAATCATTGCCGGCCGCACCGTCGAGCGACGCCTCGGTGAAGATGTCGAAGAACGACATTCGCACGGAATCGTTGCCGGAGCCGCCATCGCACCGGGCGTCCACATGGGCGTAGTGACGATTCCTCTGGCCATCGGAACTGACGAGGCTGCCGCCGCCGGTGGCACTCATTTCGAACGTGTCGTTGCCGGCGCCCAGATCGCAGCGAAGGGCCGCTTCGCGGACCTTCTGCACGGCCGGAAGCAGCAGTCCAATCAGAACACGGTCGGCGCCGTCGCCGGCGCTGAGGTCCAGATCCATGCCGCCGTCGCGGTCGTCGCGGTCGCTTGCCTCGCCCTTGATAACGAAGCTGTCAGCGCCCGATCCGCCATGCAGTGAGAGTTCGGTGAATACGTCAAAGAAGGACACTCTGCACGAGTCATCGCCATCCGCGCCGTCAAACTTGATGTGCAGCGCTGAGGATGCGACCACGGCGCCGGGTGTTCCGCCGCCTGACGACGAGGAGTTGTCCGCCGATACCTCGAAGCGGTCGGCGCCGGCGCCCATGTCGGCGCTAACCGCGGACGGGCCCCTGGTGCCGCGCAGTTTGATGTAGGAGGTGTCGTTGCCGCCGCCGCCGTCCAGGGAAACATCCGTGAAGATATCGAAGAACGACAACCGGCTCGAATCGTTGCCGGCGCCACAGGCCAGTTTCATGAGAAGCCGCGACTGGTTGGACAGAGCGGAATCACCTGTTGCAACCAGTTCAAGGCTGTCGCTGCCCGCGCCCAGGTCGGCACTGACAAGGCACTCGCCTTTGATGCCATCGAACTTGATGTAGGCCGCGTCGCTGCCGGCCCCGGTATCCAGTGACAGTTCGGCGAACACGTCGAAGAAGGAACATCGCGCCGCATCGTTGCCCGCGCCCGTCACGCAGTCGATTCTCAGTTGGCTCTCAGCAACAGCGCCGGACGCCTCGACTTCGAACCGGTCGCCGCCGTCACCCATGTCGGCTCTAAGCACGGACTCGCCCTTGATGCCCTCGTACTTGATGAACGTGGAATCGTTACCCGACCCGCCGTCGAGGGACACCTCGGTGAAAATGTCAAAGAAGGACAACCGGGAACTGTCGTTTCCGGCGGAACAGGCCAGTGCGATCACCACAGACGGCGCCCGCGCAACCGGCGAGGAAGACCCCTGTGCGGACGAGGACGCGGACGAGGACGAAGCAGACGAGGAGTCGCCGCGGGCATCCATCTGGAAGGTGTCGTTGCCATCACCCAGATCGCAGCGAACGGCCGCCTCGCGTACCTTCTGCACCGCGGGCAGGAGCAGGCTGGCGTTGACGCTGTCCGATCCGGCGCCGCCGCTGATGTTCCATACATGAAGCAGAGTGAACTTGTCGGCATCATCACAATCGCCGCCGCCCCGCAGAGTAAACGAGTCATTGCCCGCGCCGCCATCGAGCGACACATCGCTGAAAATGTCGGTCAACGAAGCGCGACAGACATCGTTGCCGGCCCCGCCATCCAGCCGCAGCTTGATCGTGTGATAGGCGCCGCGAGCGCCTGCGGCATCGAGTTGCAGGAGGTCGTTGCCGTCGCCGAGTTGCGCGGAGCACTCGCCGTCAACTCCGTCGAACTTGATGTAGGCCGCGTCGTTCCCCGTGCCCGCATCAAGGGACACCTCGCCAAACACGTCGAAGAACGAGGCCCGCGCGACATCGTTGCCATCGCGCCCGTCGAGCTTCAGGTACAGCCTGGCCGGAGGCGCATCCGGCGGACTGGAACGG
>CAYSSA010000062.1:0-4441 GCA_964433485.1 uncultured Tepidisphaeraceae bacterium
GTTGTTATCCTGGTCGATGGTTGCTCCGACCAGTTCGGAAGTGGTGTTGCCCGTCTGATTCACCTGCACCCAAACTCGTTCGGGGCGTGACCCAAATTCGGCCGGATCGGGCGACTGCTGAAACGTGAAAATTGCCGCTCCATCAGCAATCGACGACTGGATCACCGTCAACATCTGGCGGCTCTCGAGCGTCTCGACCACTGCGGCCGACAGAGCCGGACGTTGACGACGGTTGACTCGCCGGCCGATAATTCCTCGAAGGTGTCGCTTCATCTGATGTTCCTCGTGGTTACAGAAACCACCTGCGCGCCTGCTGCCAGGCGCTTCTGAAATACTCTCGCCGATCAAAGCTGCGAGCGAGCCCAAACGTCCTTGCGACTGCTCCTACAATCTCGCAACCCACACAGAATACACCTCTGCCGATAGGTGTCAACGTGGGCTAGAATCTGGAATTAGAGTCGTCGCCCGTCTCCGCGCCGTTGCAGAAATTCACAAAGCCCCGCCGCGACATTGGGGATGCCGACGGAAGCTTCAACGGTAGCGCGGCAAATGGGGTTGTTGAGGAGGCTTCCGCATCAATGCTGGATCCGATAAACACCGTCCAACACTTTGATTTTTCAGTGTTTGCGCTTAAACGCCGGTGGCCTGCAAGCCGAATGATCTGATATCGAGACCTGACAGTCATGCAATCAGGAAGGATCTCCCCGTGAGACACGGCAGCCGCCACGGAGTTCGTTGGGCTTGTATCTTCTTATTGGGATTGTGCTTAGGCGGCCCCTTCTCCATGGGCGTTGCCTTGGGTCAGGAAGCCGAAGAGGCTTGGGTCGGTCTCAGCTTTGACGAAGACTCGCGGTTTGCATTGCCCGGTCGGCCGAATGTGCCCGAGCCGCAGCACCCGGACCGGTCCACCACGCGGAACGTCGATGTCGGCAAGCCACCGTATCAATGGCAGCACATAACGGGCGATTGGTTTGGCGCTCGCCCATGGCTGGATGATCGGGGTATTACGTTCCATTCTGATTTCACGCTGGATGGCGCCAAGAACCTCATGGGAGGGGTCGATACCGCCAGCGACGCCTGGAGGAGTCTGCTGAATGTCAATCTGACGCTTGACCTCGACCGTCTGGTTCACCTCAAGGGGGCTACGCTGTTCGTCAATTTTCAGAATCAGGCTGGACGCGACGGATCGGAACTGACCGGCGACGTGCAGGGCATATCGAGCATTGACGCGGACGGCCGGACACAGATCGCGGAACTCTGGTATGAGCAAAGGTTTTTCGATGACAAGCTGAGGATCAAAGTTGGGAAAGTGGATGCATCCTCTGAATTCAACCTGTGTGAGCATTCGAGCGATTTTGTGGGAGCCTCCTATACACAGTCACCCAACCTGCTGGAGTTCCCTTCGTATCCCGATCCGGCCACGAGCCTCAACCTGTTTCTGCTTCCGACCAAGCATCTCTATGCCGGTCTTGGCCTGTACGATGGAGCGACGCAGAAGGGCACAAATACCGGATCCTATGGCCCGGCAAAGTTCTTCGGCGCAGGGCTTTTCCTGATTGCCGAGGGCGGAGTCCTGTGGGAGGTCGGCGAGAAGCTTAATGGACGAGCCGGAGTCGGCGTCTGGCACCACACCAGCGACTTTGAGAAGCTATCGGGCGGCACACAATCCGGCGCCACAGGCTTTTACCTGGTTGCCGACCAGAGGCTGTGGCGACCCGGACCGAGCAGCGAGGACAACGCGCGGGGCATTTCGATCTTCGCTCGCTATGCCTGGGCGCCTTCGGATGTGAGCGAAATCGAGCACCATCTGGCGTCGGGACTGGCCTGGGTCGGGCCATTTGCCAGTCGAGCCGACGATGTGCTAGGGCTGGGAGTGACGACGGCAATCTTCAGCACTGACGCCGGCTTGGATGACGACTATGAACTTGGCATCGAATTGTTCTATAAGATACGGCTGCTGCACTATCTGGTGCTCCAGCCCGATCTCCAATACATCCGCAACCCTGGGGGCATGAAGTTGCAGGACGATGCATTGGCTGCGTCCATCCGCCTGGTGATTGACTTCTGAACGTCCGTGTCCACATTCCAAGTCAAGGGATTCCGTCTGTAACGCCTGCACGTTCCGCGCTGGTCTCTGGCTTAGTTTGCATGGCCATGTGTCAGGCGTTTCCACAAATTCCATCTCAAGAAAACCTGTGGCACACCGAAAGGGAAAAGAGATGTGGCATCGCCCGTACAAGACGGCGTATGCGAACAAAAGAAATGAAGGACCGATATGTCCGAGCAGCAGAGCGACAATGCGATGCCGATCATGACGCCGCCCCTTTCGGCCGACCGAACCGGACTTCGCCTTCGAAACAGTCTGGCGACGCGATTCCTTCTGCCGCTGGGGCTGCTTGCAACCGCTTTCTCCATCTTCGTGGTCTATCGCATTTCTGCTGAACACAAACGACATGCCCGCGAACTGCTGACTCAGCAGGCGGGCCTGATTACGGAATACAATCTGGCCATACGCGACTATGCGGCGAAGACCATTCGCCCGGCCATGGAGAAGGTTGTGGGCAAGGATGTCTTCCAGCCGGAAACCATGTCCACATCGTTCATCTCGCGCAGCATATTTGAGCGGGTGCGCGCCAAGTATCCGGATTGCATCATTCGTTTTGCGTCAGATGATCCACGTAATCCGGTTAACGCCGCCGGTCCGGACGAATTGCGAATGATCGACTATTTTCGCAAGCACCCCGAAGCGCCACAGCGAGTGGAGGAAGTGGATATCGACGGACGTCGCTACCTGGCGTTCTTTGTGCCAAAATTCGTCAAGTCCGATTGCCTGCGATGTCATGGCGACCCGAAGGACGCGCCCGCCGATCTGCTGGCGCGCTACGGCTCGACGGCCAGTTTCCATCGCGCCATTGGAGATGTTGCCGGACTCGACACCGTGGCGGTGCCGTTGGAGCGGCTATCCGAGGTCGCGTTGGCGGGTGTCTGGGGGCAATCGCTGATACTGACCGGCGGATTCGCCGTTCTTGTGGGACTCGTGATGGTGGCGTTCCGGGTCGTTGTGACACGAAGGCTGGCGAAAATGGCGGGGCATTTCCAGCGGATCGCGGCGACAAGCGACAGTCCCTGGATGACGCCGGTGGAGGTGGGAAGAGAGGATGAGATCGGCATCGTTGCCAGAGCGTTCAATGGTCTTCTCGAACGGCTCAGGAGCGCGCATCTTCTGCTCGAAACGCGAGTGAAGGAACGTACGGTCGAACTCTCCGAGGTCAACGAGAGCCTGCGCCGGGAAATTGTCGGACGCGAGCGAATTGAGGATGAACTGCGCACGGCCGCCCGGATCGACAAGCTGACGGGCCTGTCCAACCGGACCTTGCTGCTGGATCGTCTCAATCAAGCGGTGCTGCGGAGTCGCCGGGTTGCGGGATATCGTTTTGGGCTCCTCTACATCGACCTCGACGAATTCAAGCGGATCAATGACAGCATGGGGCATCTGCAGGGCGATATCCTGCTGACCGAGGCCGCGAGGAGACTGCACGAGGAAGTTCGAGCCATTGACACTGTGAGTTGGGAATTGAGTGGAAACACCGCGGCTCGGCTCGGCGGCGACGAGTTCATTATCCTGCTGGACGGCATCACCGAGCCATCCGACGCCGGCCTGGTCGCCAGCCGGCTGCGCGATGTCCTGTCGCGGCCATACATTCTGCAGGGGCACGAGGTTGTCTGTACGGCGAGCGTAGGCATTGTCACCAGCGACAGCCCCCACGACACCGCCGAAGATCTCTTGCGCGATGCCGACACGGCGCTGTACGAGGCCAAACAGGCCGGACCCGGGCGGCAGGTGGTCTTCGACGCTTCGATGCGGAGCCGCGTGCGTTCCCGGCTTGATCTGGAAAATGATCTCCGCAAGGCGATCGAGGGCGGGCAACTGGAGCTTCATTATCAGCCGATCGTCTGCCTGGAGCGGGGCGAGATAGCCAGTTTCGAGGCCCTTTTGCGCTGGCGACACCCGCAACGCGGAATGGTGTCGCCGGCGGAGTTTATTCCAGTGGCCGAGGAGTCGGGACTGATTATTCCCATCGGCGAGTGGGTTGTCCGACAGGCGTGCCGACAGTTCGCCGAATGGCGCCGGGCGGAGCCCGGCATGCACGTTCCACCGATCAGTGTGAATCTCTCCCGTCATCAACTTGTGTTGTCTGATTTACCCACGAAATTGCGAGTGATGCTCGATGAGGCCGGCATTGGAGCAGGCGATATTCACCTCGAGATCACCGAGAGCGGCGTCATGCGCGATGTTCACGCGGCCGCGGGAATGCTGCGGCAGCTCAAGGCGATCGGGTTCCGCATCGACCTGGACGACTTCGGCACGGGCTACTCCTCGCTGGCATGCCTGCACCAGTTCCCCATCGACGTGCTCAAGATCGACCGTTCCTTCGTCGCC
>CAYSSA010000062.1:4451-5996 GCA_964433485.1 uncultured Tepidisphaeraceae bacterium
GGAGAAGGGCCGGGATTTTGTGGAGTTCGTCACCGCGATCACGATGCTGGCGGCCAGTTTCCGAATGGAACTTGTTGCCGAGGGAGTTGAAACCGCGGGTCAGCTTGCGGTGCTTAAGGCACTGGGAATCCAGTACGCGCAGGGATACTTCTTCGCTAAACCCATGGTCCCGGAGCAGGCGATAGCGTTTGCCAGATCCGGCGTCACGGCGACGAAGATCGCGGCGTAGAGCTTGATGGCACCCATCACACCACGGCTCCCGTTCCAGGGTCCACGACCGTTGCTGCGCGAAGGGGGTTTGGATCGGTCGCGTAGAGTGCAGCGAAGTGACTCTGCATTCCCCGGCGTATGGTGGCCGCGAACGGCAACCAACTCGTCAGTCACACCGGGATGGCTCACTTGGTTCGGAATGACCCACAGGCTGCGAATGATGGATGTCAACGGTCGTGGTCCCCGTCCCATTGATCCAACGATCGCGGCGTGCGACACTGTTTTCCGGCAGCTCAACAGAGGCGGTTGTTCTATGACGCGTCGCGACATGGCGTTGCTGTTGGTTCTCCTGGTCTGCGTCTCGGCGGGCAGGCGGCTTGAACCTGTCGATCTCAAGCAGCCGGTGATCTGGTCCAGCGAGTGCGACATCGGCGCGGGCCTGGCGTTGCGTTTCGGGGGACAACATCAGCAGGCGGAGGATGGGCGCATCCTGACCTGGATCCGGGAAAACGGAGAATGGAGAGACCTTTCGGCGGAGTTGCGCGGCCGCAATCGCAATCAGATTCGCAGCGAACAGCTCTGGCAACAGCGTGACGAACTCAAGCGGGCGATCGCGCTGCTTCGCCGGGCCTATTTTGATGATTCGCCTTTGCCCGAGGCGCCGCGCGCGATGGCGGCGACGGTCGTGCCGTGGGAGCGGGATACGCCGCAATGGCTGAGGCGGCTTGCGCGGGCGCAGGTGACAATCGAGCAACAGGCGGAAGCGTTGGATGCGCAACCCGCCGCCCGTGCGCTCAGCCCGCTGGCTTGCGATGTCGCAAATGGCCGCGTCTGGCTGTTTGGCGGCGACCACATGGACTACCTCACAAACGACCTTTGGGTATTCGATTTGCGGGAGCGGCAGTGGCGGCGGATCGAAGTGGCGGCCGCGCCGCCGCCCCGTGCGGGGCACTCGCTGAAGGTTGAAGCCGATGGCGGCCTAACGCTCAACGGCGGCTACACTTATACATCCAACACCGATTACTGCGGCGCGCAGTACAGCGACCTGTCCGATGGCCCCTTCGTTTTCGATCCGAGCAAGGGCCAATGGTCGGGCGGAGGTAAGCTGGTTGCCGCCGACGCCAGAACCTATCGCACCGGCCCGTTTCACCCCGACTATTTCTATCTGGACGCGCCCAGGCCGGATGCCGCGGCGACGGCGGCGGTGTTGGAGGGCCTGCCGGCCAACACCTGGAAGCGAATGCGGCCGCCCAGACTCCCCAGGCAGAATCGCGACTGGGGCACGGCAGTCCTGGATGCCCGGCGGAATCTGATTCTCCGCTGGGCCGGCGGGCA
>CAYSSA010000062.1:6038-8601 GCA_964433485.1 uncultured Tepidisphaeraceae bacterium
GATGTGTTGCACTATCATCTCTTGACGAATCGTTGGGAATTGTGTCATCCAGTGGAGTTCCCGCTCGGGCAACTCTACTCCAATACATCCTATCCCGAGGGCCGCAATTTCAACGGCCGGCCCTGGATTACAGGGCACAGCTATCAGTCCTATGCGATGGACCCATTGTGCGGCAAGATGGTGTTCACCGGCCGAAGCGCATTCAGTTACCTGTACGACGTTGATGTTGCCGACTGGATCAGCCGACGGCGGAAGCCAGCCGGCATGGACTATTCCAGTGCCTATTACACGCTGACGCTCACGGCTGCGCCGAAAGGCCTGGTGTGTTGGACCAAAGACGGGCGGCTGTTTACCAATGCAAGTGAAAGAAGTGACAAAAATACATCAAAGAAAACTCAAAATGACACAGACCAGCGGGATCCGGGGCAGTGGACCGAGATCAAGCTTTCCGGCCGGCTTCCCGGATCAGTTGTGGACAGCTCGACGCTGACTTTCGATTCCAGACGAAACCGGCTGTTGCTGTTTTGTCGTGAGTATGACACGAATAAGCCCTATGACGGTCAGGTACACGCCGTGAACCTGGAAACGGGCGAGGTCTCCGCGCTCAATCCCGCCGGGGCCGAACGTGTGCGCGAGATCCCATATCTCTGTCAACTTCGCTACTCGCCCGATCACGATCTCTGTCTTGCCGGGGCAAGGATGAGTGCCGATGGAGCGCCGGTCACTCCCGCGTTTGACTGCGCCGCCAATGCGTGGACGTTCCTGTCGCTCGGCGGCGAAGATCCCAACGGAAAGTCCGGCCGCAACGTTTCGCTGGGCTTGATGTACGATCCGCAGCGCAGAATGTTCTGGGCAACTGACGCAAATTGCGAGGTGTACGTGCTTCGGATCTTGCGTTGAGCCGCCGGTGTTTCCCGGCCGGGCCGCGAGGTCATTCCGTTCGGCGGCGCCAATGACACTGCCATGACGATTGTTCTCACCACACTCAACGCCCGTTACGCCCACGCGTCCTTCGGTCTGCGCTATCTGCTGGCCAACATGGGCGAACTTCGCGGCCAGACTCGTCTTGTGGAATTCGACATCAACCAGCGTGTCCTCGATATTGCCGAGGAGGTTCTCCGCCTCAAGCCGCGAATTGTTGGAATCGGCGTCTATATCTGGAATGCAACGCAATGCAATGAACTGGTGGGGCTGCTCAAGCGCATCCGGCCCGATCTCATCGTTATTCTCGGCGGTCCGGAAGTCAGCCACGAGGTCGATCAGCAGGAGATTGTGCGGCGTGCCGATTACGTCATCACCGGCGAGGCGGATCTGGCGTTTGCCGACCTGTGCCGAACGCTCCTTGCCGAGTGGGACACGTCGAGTTCCGTGTCCGGCCATCCAGACATCGTGGCACGTGCGTCCAGCCCGTGGCATCGGCACTCCGACGCATCGTCATTGCCCCTGATCGCGCCCATGCGCCATGGCAAGATCATCCCCGCCGCGCTGCCCGACCTTGCCCAACTCCAACTTCCCTACGACGAGTACGACGATGAGGATATCCGTAATCGCGTCATCTACGTCGAAGCCTCGCGCGGCTGCCCGTTCCGTTGCGAATTCTGCCTCTCCTCACTCGATGTGCCTGTCCGCAACGTGTCGCTCGATCGCTTCCTCCCGGCCATGCAGCGTCTGCTCGACCGCGGCGTGCGGCATTTCAAATTCGTCGACCGCACCTTCAACCTCAACATCAGCATTTCGTCGGCGATCCTTGAATTCTTCCTCGCACGCTGCGTCGACGGCCTTTTCCTTCACTTTGAAATGATCCCCGATCGGTTGCCGGAGCCGTTGCGAGCCGTCATCTGCCGGTTTCCGCCCGGCTCTCTGCAATTTGAGATCGGCGTGCAGACATTCAATCAAGATGCGGCCGTTCGCATCAGCCGTCGCCAGGACAACACCAAAGTCGAGGAGAATTTCCGCTTCCTCCGCCAGCAGACCGGCGTCCACATCCACGCCGATCTCATCGCCGGCCTGCCCGGCGAAGACCTGGCCAGTTTCGCGGCCGGTTTCGACCGCCTCGTCGCCCTCGGTCCGCAGGAAATCCAGGTTGGCATTCTCAAGCGCCTTCGCGGCACCCCCATCATCCGCCATGACGCCGAGTGGGAGATGGTCTACTCGCCGCACCCGCCGTATGAGATTCTCCGCAACAGGCTCATCGACTTCGACACCATGCAGCGCCTGCGGCGATTCGCCCGCTACTGGGATTTGATCGCCAACAGCGGCAACTTTCTGGCCACGTTGCCGCTGATTTACAGCGGCGGCAGCGTCTCGGCGCAGTTTTCGCCGCAGCCTTCTGCCTTCGCCGGCTTCATGCGCTTTGCCGACTGGCTCTACGCCCGCGCCGGCAAACGCACGCACGGCTTCGCCCTGAATGCACTGGCCGAGTTGCTCCTGGAATATCTGACTGTTGAAATGGCGATCCCGCGAGACAGCGTCCTGGCCGCGATGGCGGCCGACTACACCCGCACCCGCCGGCGCGATGTTCCCGAGTTTCTGCAAGGCCTCGTCGCCGAATCCTCGATCCCCC